>CAYPNI010000273.1:0-1653 GCA_964411925.1 uncultured Nitrospirales bacterium | reverse complement strand
TGCAGCGACCGCCCGCTGGTCTGCACGTGCAGCTTGAACTTCTGCGACCGCTCGCTCGCGCCGTAGAGGTCGCGCATCGCCACGGCCCAGATCCGCCGCGACGCGCGGTTCAGCACGGCGTACTCGGGGTCCATCCCGTTCGAATAGAAGAACGAGAAATTCGGCACGAAGTCGTCCACCTTCATCCCGAGTGCGCGGTAGTACTCGACGAACGTGAACCCGTTCGCCATCGTGAACGCGGCCTGCGTGATCGGATTACAGCCCGCCTCGGCCATGTGGTATCCGCTGATCGACACCGAGTAAAAATTCCGGACCTCGTGGTCGATGAAGAAACTCTGGATATCCGCCATCATGCGCAGCGCGAAATCGATCGCGAAAATGCACGTGTTCTGCGCCTGGTCTTCCTTCAGGATGTCCGCCTGCACCGTCCCGCGCACGGCCTTCAACGCGCCCGCGCGCACCCGCGCGTACTCCTCCGCGTTCGGCTCGCGCTTGTGTTCCGCCTTGAACTTGTCGACCTGCTGATCAATGGCCGTGTTCATAAACATCGCGAGGATCATCGGCGCGGGGCCGTTGATCGTCATCGACACGCTCGTGTTCGGCGCGCAGAGGTCGAATCCGTCGAACAGCGTCTTCATGTCGTCCAGCGTACAGATCGAAACGCCCGACGTGCCCACCTTGCCGTAGATGTCCGGCCGTTCGTCCGGGTCCCAGCCGTAGAGGGTGACCGAGTCGAACGCGGTCGAGAGCCGCTTCGCGGGCATGTTCTTGGACACGAGCTTGAACCGCGCGTTCGTCCGCGCGGGGTCGCCCTCGCCCGCGAACATGCGCGTCGGCGTCTCGTCGTCGCGCCGGAACGGGAACACACCCGACGTGAACGGGAACGCGCCGGGCACGTTCTCCAGCAGCAGCCAGCGCAGCAGATCGCCGGGGTTGCGGTACTTCGGCAGCGACACCTTCGGCACCTTCGTGCCGGACAGACTCACGCGCTTGAGCGGCACGTGATACTCGCGGCCGCGCACCGTGTAGACGTAGTCGTCGCCGGAGTACTGCTCGCGGACTTTCCCGAACTCGGTCAGCAACCTGGCGCAGGTCGGAGCGAGTTCCGCGCGGGCCGCGTCGAGCTTCGCATTCAACGGCGCCGAGCCTTCAGCGCCCAGCGCCGCGGCCGCGCCTTCGAGCTGCCAGATACGGTCCGCGATCGCGCCTTGGGCCTCGGCCCACGCCTTGTACTTGCGCACGGTCTCGGCAATCTCCGCGAGATACCGCACGCGTTCGCCGGGAATCACGATGCTCCGCGCGCTGGACGCCTTCGTCTTCGGAACGGGTAGCGTCGACTTCGCGAGCCAGGCGGCCTTGGTCTTGCCGTGCAGCGCGCGCAGCGTCCCGTGGTAGAGCGCCGTGACGCCGTCGTCGTTGAACCGCGAGGCGATCGTGCCGTACACCGGCATGTCCTCGGGTTTCTGGCTGAACAGCGTGTGGTTGCGCTGGAACTGTTTGCGCACGTCGCGCAGCGCGTCCTCCGCGCCTTTCCGGTCGAACTTGTTAATCGCGACGATCTCCGCGTAGTCGAGCATGTCGATTTTTTCGAGCTGCGACTGCGCGCCGAATTCCGCCGTCATCACGTACATCGGCACGTCCACCAGCGGCACG
>CAYPNI010000272.1:0-1663 GCA_964411925.1 uncultured Nitrospirales bacterium | reverse complement strand
ACCTCACCCCGTCCTGTCATTCCTGTCATTCTGAGCGGAGCGAAGAATCTCCCCGTGGACTAACCGATACCGTGTCCTGCTTCTGAGTGTCCGGGCGTAGCCAATCATTGTTCGCATGCACCGGCTCGCCGATCGCATCCGGATCGAGTTCGAGGTATAGGTCGTTCCAATCGGGATTCATTGACTCGATCAACGCAAACTTCTTGCTGCGCGTGAGGCCCTTGATCTGTTTCTCGCGGGTGATCGCGTCGCGAACGTAGTCGTAGGTTTCGTAGTAGACCAGCCGCGTGATGTTGTAGCGTTTCGTGAAGCCTTCGTTGGCGCCCGTCCGGTGTTGGTGAGCGCGCTGGAGGAGATTGTTGGTCAGCCCTGTGTAGAGTCGGCGATGAAGGCTGGCCATGATGTAGGTGTAGTACTGTTTCTGACGCGTCACGGCATTCCTCCGGTTCGTGCGGCCGCTGGGTAATCGACGGGGAGTTTCTTGGCTCCGCTCAGAATGACAGTAGGAGTTAGTATCTAAGGCTGACGAATTAGGTTGCTCTCACGTACTCCTGATGTTATATTCAGGTGTCCAATTCGTCAAGGTGCGGGGGTGTGTCGTGAATGTTGCGCAGACGATTGACCGGTTGCGGGGTGATGAGGACTTTTGCCGGCATTTGTCGGCTTGGCGGACGGTGCCGGCGCGGGGGGCGCGGTATGGCGGGTGGCCGGAGGCATTGTCGGCGCGACTGGTCGAGGGGTTGAAGGCGCGGGGGCTGCGGGACCTGTATGTGCACCAGACGCAGGCGGTGGAGGCGTCGCTCCGGGGCGAGCATGTCTGCGTGGTGACGCCGACGGCGTCGGGCAAGACGCTTTGTTACAACGTGCCGGTGTTGCAGGCGATGATCGCGTCGGCGGAACGCGGGGCGGCAAAATCGCCGCACGGGAGTGTGGCGTTCCCGGGGGAGGCGCGGTCGCGCGGGAGCGCGACCCTCCCATCGAGCATGGTTGACGGTGACGCGCAGGGTGGGTGGCCACAGGGGGCCGCCTCTACATCGGAAATTATTTCGAGTGACTCGATGGGCAAGCGGACGCGCGGGAGCGCGTCCCTCCCGTTGCAAACTGTCGATTTGCGGTCGCGCGGGAGCGCGACCCTCCCGGAAGCGGGACCGACGGCGCGGGCGTTGTATCTGTTTCCGACGAAGGCGTTGTCTCAGGACCAGGTGCACGAGTTGCAGTCGGTGATTGAGGGGCTGGAACTCAAGGTCGGGACGTTTACGTTTGACGGGGACACGCCGCAGTCGGCGCGGCGGTCAATCAAGTCGGCCGGGCACATCGTGGTGACGAACCCGGACATGCTGCACACGGGAATCCTGCCGCATCATACGACGTGGATCCGGCTGTTCGAGAACCTCGAGTACGTGGTCATCGACGAGTTGCACCACTACCGCGGCGTGTTCGGCAGCCACCTCGCGAACGTCATCCGCCGGCTGAAACGCATCTGCGCTTTCTACGGGTCGAAGCCGAAATTCATCTGCTGCAGCGCGACGATCGCGAATCCGCAGGAGATCGCGCAGAAGATTATCGAGGAACCGGTGACGCTGGTGAACGAGAACGGCGCGCCATCGGGCGAGCGGCATTTCCTGTTCTACAACCCGCCGGTGGTGAATCGCGAACTCGGGAT
>CAYPNI010000271.1:0-1710 GCA_964411925.1 uncultured Nitrospirales bacterium | reverse complement strand
AACCGGTGAGCGAATCCGGATACTTCACCTTCACCGTCGCCTGGCCGTTCGCGTCCGTCTTTACATCCGGCTGCCAGATGATTGTCGAGCGGAAATCGGAACGGACTTGGACTGCTGGCTCTTGGCCTGGCGACTGGGCAGGCATTTCGCCAAGCGCGTTGACTTGCTTGAATTCAGCACCAAGCGCCGTCACGCTAGCTGGCGCCGGTGCGGCGGCGTCCATCAGCGCGAGGCCGCGCGTGCGTTGCGCCCGGCCAAGCGCGCCGCCCCCACCCGCTTGCCGCTCTTCCCGCATCAATCCGTCGGCGAAATAATCCTTGCGCCCGCCATAATCTCCTTCCTGATCGCGCGACTGGCTCAACCGATCCTTGTCGCGTTCGTCAATCAACGCGTCTTTCTCGCCCAAGAGAAGTTTCGCATAAGCCTTTTGCTGAAACGTGCTTTGCGTCTGGACGTGTTGCGGGCGCTTCGTGCCGTAATAAAACTGCCGCGGGTCGCCGGCATAATCGCTCTGGATGTAAAACACCGATTCGTCCACGAGACTCAGTGCGACTTCGGCCGAAACGGGTTTGCCCTCGTCGTTCTTCGTCGTGACGGTCAATGTGCCGTCCTCGCGCGGTTGGTATTGCGCGCGGTCGGGTTTCACGTCCACGGTCAGGAAATTCTTCGTGGGCGGGACGATGATCTGTTTCGAGTCCATGAAAATCTGGCGGTCGCTCACGAGCGCAGCGCCGAGAAAAATGTTCGGCACGTGCTTCTCCTCGATGAGCAGGTCAATCAACTTCACCGTGCCTTCGAGATGCACGAGGCGATAGTGATAAAGGTCCTCGCCCTCGACGGTGAACAGCACGTAGCGGTCTGAAGTCGGCGCGACGAGCATGATCGGCGCTTCGTTGCCGACGCGGAACGTGTCCTTGTCCGCGATGATCTGGACGCCTTGATAACGGTAGCCAAGTTCGGTTGTTCGTCCTGATGCAACCCACACGGTCGTTTCCGCCCGAATCGGATTGGCGACCCGGCTTTTCTTTTTCGCGATTTCATCCTCGCTCGTCCACGCGACGCGGTAATAGCCGTCGCGCTCCGCCGTGAAGCTGAATTCCGCCACGCCATTGGTGTCCGTCTTGACTGAGCGGGTAAGAATGTCTTCGTGCTCGTAGCCGCGGAATTTCAAACGCCAGCCGGGTTCGTTCGGCCGCGTCGGAGGCGGCGGCCAGATGGAAGCCCGGTCGCGCAGAGATTTCAATTCGTCGCCTTTGACTTCCTTGCCGTCGGGCGCGATCCAGATTTCCCACCAGTAATCGCGCGTGACTTTGACCGTGCCTTCGGTCTGGACCGGCTGATCGTTCGCGTCGAGCGCCTTGAACTCGATCTCCACCTTGTCCTGTGGACGATGGATGTTGTGGTCCGCGTTCGAATAAACGTAATAGCGCTGCCGCGTCACACGCACGCTGCCGTTCCCCACGATCTCGCGCCGCGAGGCATCGGTCACGCGCGCCTCGACGCGATACTCGAAGTCCTGCCCGCTGCCACGCGGCGTGTCGAACGTGAGCGTGGCCTTGCCCGTCGCGTCGGTCTTGATGGTCTCGCGCTTCATAATCTGACCGCCGCCGTAGCCGCGATACCAGCGCGATTGATTGCTGTCCATGTCCTCGTAAAACCACGGGAACTCGCGCGGCTTGTGCCAGGATTGGTAAAACGGATTCTGATGAA
>CAYPNI010000270.1:0-1843 GCA_964411925.1 uncultured Nitrospirales bacterium | reverse complement strand
TTGAGTTCGATGAACGCGGGGTTTCGGAACTTTTCGCGCTGAAGGCCGGCGAGGTAGCGGACGTTGCTGTTGTCACTGGTGACGATGGTGACGTCCATCGCGAGTTCGCCCAGGTGTTCAAAGACGTCGGTGGCGCCGCTGTTGGCGAAGGTCTCAGCTTCGATGTCGCGGGGGCATTTGAGTTCGACCTGGCCGTCGCCGCGATCCTGAAGCCCGAAGTTGACGTAGGCGTCGAGCGCGCGCGGGTCCCAGTCGCCCAGCGGCGGGCGCGATGCCCAGCGCGCGCGGGCGGCCTCGCGGCTTTCGAAGACATCGCGGCGCCGGCGGGCGAGTTCCGCGAGCGGGTTGTCTGCGCGGAAAACCTCTCTCGGACCGATGATCGCGTCGATCAGCACGGTCCTGGAGAACGTGCCGGGTCTCAGCCACTCGGCATAGACGATCTGCGAAGCGCCGGCGGAATGGCCGACGCCGAGGATCGGCCGCGAAAGTCCGAGGCCGTCGATCACGGCGTTGAGGTCGCGGCCGGCGTTGATCCATTGGTATGCGGCGGGCTCCCGCGGTTTGCCGGAGTCGCCGTGGCCGCGGGTGTCGTGCGCGAAGACGTGGAAGTGGGGCAGCAGCGGCGGCACGAGCGGGTCCCACACGCGGGAGACGGTGCCGGTGCAGTGCGAGAGGATGAGGGGCGGGCCGTCGCCGCCGTAGTCCCAGACGCGGATGTGGACGCCGCCGTGGCCGGGGACGTCGTGTGGGGTGGGGTTGATGGGAGGCATGGGAAGGATGGGAGTTATGGGAGATCGGGACGATTCGTCTGGTTGAAGAGATTGCTTCGTCGCGAAGCTCGCTCCTCGCAATGACAGCTTTGGATCGCTCCTCGCGTTGACGGCTTCGGATTGCTCCTTGGAGTGACGGTTTCTGGAGCGAAACAGGCCTAAGCGCAGCCCGCTTAGGCCTGCCACACTCTGTATTGCTAATGCGCCTCGTTGGCTTCTAGCCAGCGCTGGCAGTCGATGGCGGCCATGCAACCGCTGCCGGCGGCGGTGACGGCCTGGCGGTAGACGTGGTCCTTAACGTCCCCCGCGGCGAACACGCCTTCGATCTTGGTGTACGTCGAGTCCGGCTTCGTGATGAGGTAGCCGGTCTCGTCCATGTCGAGGACGCCCGTGAAGAGATCCGTGTTCGGTTTGTGGCCGATGGCGGAGAAGTATCCCGTGCAGGCGATCTCGCGCGTTGCGCCGGTCTTCACGTTCTTGATGCGCACGCCCGTGACGCCGGTGTCATCGTTGCCCAGGATCTCCTCGACGGTGGAGTCCCATTCGGGCGCAATCTTGGCATGTTTGAGCGCGCGGCCGGCCATGATCTGGCTCGCGCGGAACTTGTCGCGGCGGTGGACGATGTGCACCTTGGACGCGTAATTCGCGAGGAATAGCGACTCTTCCATGGCGGTGTCGCCACCGCCGACCACTACGACAGGCTTATTGCGGAAACGCGGCAATGCGCCGTCGCAGGTGGCGCAGGCGGACACGCCCATGTTCAAGAACTTCTCCTCGGAGGGAATGCCGAGGTACTTGGCACTGGCGCCGGTCGCGATGATGATCGACTTCGCTTGCAGCGCATCGTTTTCGCACCACACGGTGAACGGACGCTTCGAGAGATCGACCTTCGTCACCGTCTTGTTCTGTACGCGCGCGCCGAATCGTTCGCACTGTTTGCGCAGGTCTTCCATCATTTCGGGGCCGGTGACGCCTTCGGGGTAGCCGGGATAGTTTTCGACTTCGGTGGTGGTCATGAGCTGGCCGCCGGGGAGGAATTCCTGGCCCATGAGCGGGTCGCCGGCGAGCACGAG
>CAYPNI010000269.1:0-1923 GCA_964411925.1 uncultured Nitrospirales bacterium | reverse complement strand
GGCGCTGGTTCCTGCAGCAGTGCGGCGTCGGACTGGGTGCGGCGGCGCTGAGCCAGCTCGTGCACGCGACCGCGTCCGCGATGACTGACCCGCTCGCGCCGAAGGCGCCGCACTTTGCGCCGCGTGCCAAGCGCGTCATTTATCTGTTCATGGCCGGCGCGCCGAGCCACCTCGAAATGTTCGACTACAAGCCGGAACTGGCCAAGTTCAACGGCTCGCTGCCGCCGCAGGAACTCCTCACGAATTACCGCGCGGCGTTCATCGATCCGAACTCGAAACTGCTCGGCCCTGTCTACACCTTCGCGCAACACGGGCAGAATGGCGCGTGGATCTCCGAGTTGTTGCCGCATTTCGCGGAAATCGTGGACGATGTGACGATCGTGAAAGGCATGGTGACCGACGCGTTCAACCACGCGCCGGCGCAGATCCTGATGAACACCGGCTCGCAACAGTTTGGGCGGCCAAGCATGGGCGCGTGGGTTACCTACGGCCTCGGCACGGAAAACCAGGACCTGCCCGCGTTCGTCGTGTTCAGCTCGGGGTCGAAGGGGCCCAGCGGCGGCTCGGCGAACTGGGGGAGCGGATTCCTGCCGACGGTGCACGAAGGCGTGTTGTTTCGCAGCAGCGGCGACCCAGTGCTCTATCTGTCCAACCCGCCCGGGATCGATCGCGAGGCGCAGCGCGACACGCTCGACGCCGCGGGCGAGCTCAACCGCCGCCAACTCGAAGCGCTCGGCGATCCCGAGATCGCAACCCGGATCAATTCCTTCGAACTGGCGTTCCGGATGCAGATGAGCGCGCCGGACCTGATGGATCTGTCGCAGGAACCGCAGGACGTACTCGAGATGTACGGCGCGGAACCCGGCGGCCGGTCGTTCGCGAACAACTGCCTGCTGGCGCGGCGGCTGGTCGAACGCGGCGTGCGCTTCGTGCAGCTTTTCCACGAGGCATGGGACCAGCACGGCGACCTGCGCAACGGCCTCAAGCGGAATTGCCAGGACACGGACAAGGCGTGCACGGCGTTGATCAGGGACCTGAAACAGCGCGGCCTGCTGGACGATACGCTCGTCATCTGGGGCGGCGAATTCGGCCGCACGCCGATGGTGCAGGGCGACGGAAACGACGGGCGCGACCATCACCCGAACGCGTTCACAATGTGGCTCGCGGGCGGCGGGTTCAAGCCCGGCGTCGTCTGGGGCGAAACGGACGACCTCGGGTTCAACGTGGTCCAGGGGCGCGTCCACGTACGCGATCTTCACGCGACCATCCTCAACCGGCTGGGGTTCGACCATGCGCGGTTCACACACCGGTTCCAGGGCCTTGACGCACGGTTGACGGGCGTCGAGGAGGCCCACGTGATCAAGGAACTGCTCGTCTGATTGCAGGAGCGTTGGACGCGCGCCCGACCGCGGTGGTATCGTTTTTTGACGGGGACAATCCATCGGCGCTCGCCGGATGGCGTGCGAATCCCGATCGGGCTGAGGGGCAAAGGGGATCTTTCGTGAAGCGATTACTTGTGACTTCGGTTCTAAGTTCCATTGCGGCAGTCGCTGTTCCCGCGGTGGCCGACCTCCAGGAAGTGACCGTCGGCGGGTCGCTGCGCATCCGCGGAAACTGGTTCAGCGAGAACGGCTTCCTCGGCAACACGGCCGGATTCGTGTTCTCGGAGAGTTCGCCGGACGCGTTGTTCTTCGAGCAGCGCACGCGCGTCAACGTCGATGCGCAATTCACCGATAACGTCCGCGCGTTCATCGAGCTCGACAGTTACAGCACGTGGGGCGACGACAACTTCCGGCGGCTCAGCGCAGCGGATTCGTCGTACACGCCGCTGCCACAAGGACGCATCACGCCATCGTCGGACGGAGTCAGCGGCACGCCCGTGAATCTTTACCAGGCGTACATCGACATCAACGAGATATGGGG
>CAYPNI010000268.1:0-1961 GCA_964411925.1 uncultured Nitrospirales bacterium | reverse complement strand
TACAAGAAATGCTGCGGCGCAACTACCTCATAGGCGCCGTCCTTTTCGCGTTCTGGACCGTGATGACGGTCCTGCTGTTGCAACGCGAGGTCTATCTGCCGCGGGCGATGCGCCCGGCGCCTTCCGCACCGGCCAGCCTTCGCGAGGCGAAAGACACCTGGATGGGAATCTACTCGCGCGGCGACGACGGGGGAGACGACCGCATCGGCTACGTCCACCTGCGCAGCCAGCCGGGCGAGCGCGACGGCGAGGCCGGCGTGCGCCATGGCATGACGCTCAAGCTCGCGACCAGGATGCTCTCCATCCCGACTGAACTGTTTCTCGACGGCAACGCGTTCGTGTCGGATGCGCGCGGATTGTCCGACTTCGAGTTCCGCATGCGCTCGTTCGACGAACACGTGATGAGCGCGTCGGGCACGGTCGAGCGGCGCAAACTCAAGCTGAACGTCCAGACCGCGGGCGAGAATTTTCCGCTGACCGTGCCGGTCAACACGGACCTGCTCGTGCAGCCGAATTTCGGCGCGGCGCCGATGAATCTGCCCACGCTGGAGATTGGCGACGAAGTCTACATCGATTCGTTCGATCCGGTGACGCTCTCGAGCGGAACCGCCCGCGTCAAATGTGTTGGGACCGAAGCCATCGAGTTCGACGGCGAGCTCATCGCGACGAAGATCCTCGAGACCGAGCTGAGCGGCGTCACGACGAAGACCTGGGTCACCCTGGACGAAGAAGTGATGCGTGTCGAGACGCCGATGGGCCTCGTGCTCAAGCGGCTCACGCAGCGCGAGGCGCTCGCGGACCTCGAACCGGGCGAGGCGAAGGAGATCATCCAGTCGGCGGCGGTTCGTCCGCGCGGCGAGACGCCGATGCGCGGCGCGCAGTACATGCGGATCCGCGTGGATCGGCTGCCGGCACAGGCCGCCATGCCCGAGGACGAATTGCAGCAGCGCGTGGGCGAGGACGAATACCTCATCACTGCGGCGACCGCGCCGGAGGGCACGGTCGCTCCGGCCTTCGCCGGGATGGACGAATTCCTCGGGGGCGACCCCTTCGTGCAGACCGGCCACCAAAGGTTCGAGACACTGGCCGCGGAAATCGTGGGGGAGCAGACCGATCCCTGGCAGAAAACGCGGCAGATCTACGAGTGGGTCTACAACAACATCGAGAAAACCCCGGTGATCAGCATGCCGTCCGCGCTCGAAGTGCTTTCCTCGCGCAAGGGCGACTGCAATGAGCACACGGTGCTGTTCGCGGCGATCGCGCGGACGGCGGGCGTGCCGACGCGCATGGCGATCGGCGTCGTGTGGAGCGAGGAGCTGCGCGGGTTCTACTATCACGCCTGGCCGGAGGTATACGTCGGGCATTGGGTGCCGGTGGACCCGACGCTGGGCCAGCCCGTGGCCGACGCCACGCACATCAAGCTGCTGGAAGGGAGCATCGAACAGTGGCCGCGACTGACGCCGTTCCTGGGGCAATTGGACATCGAAGTGCTGGATGTCCACTGACATGATCCGGATCGAATCGCTCACGAAACGCTTCGGCACTCAGACCGCCGTCAACGAACTCAACCTCGAAATCGCGCAGGGCGAGTTCTTCTGTTTCCTCGGCCCGAACGGCGCCGGCAAGACGACGACCATCAAGATGCTGACGGGGCTGATGCTGCCGACATCGGGCACGGCGTCGATCGGCGAGTACGACATTCAAAAGAATCCTATCCAGGCCAAGGAACTGCTCGGGTACATCCCGGACCATCCGTTCCTCTACGAAAAACTGACCGGGCGCGAGTTCATGTATTTCGTCGCCGGACTGCACCGGATGAACGGCGCGAGCCTGCGCGACAGCGTGGAGGAACTGCTCTCGATCTTCGAGGTCCAGGCCGTCGGCGACAAGCTCATCGAGAACTACAGCCACGGCATGCGGCAGAAACTCTCGTTCGCGTCGTGTTTCCTGCACCGGCCCAA
>CAYPNI010000267.1:0-1966 GCA_964411925.1 uncultured Nitrospirales bacterium | reverse complement strand
GCATGGGCGCGTGGACGACGTACGGCCTCGGAACGGAGAGCGGCGACCTGCCGGGCTACGTCGTGCTGAACGGCGGGCTG
Organism: uncultured Nitrospirales bacterium; assembly: GCA_964411925.1. Taxonomy (GTDB): domain Bacteria; phylum Hydrogenedentota; class Hydrogenedentia; order Hydrogenedentales; genus VFKU01. The sequence continues at coordinate 1,886 of CAYPNI010000267.1, read as the reverse complement.
ATCCCGTCGGGCGGCATCGAGACTTTCGGGTCGGGGTTCCTGCCGGCGACGTATCAGGCTTCGATGATGTTCGCAAAAGACCCCGCGCTGCCGAACATCAAACCGCTCGAAGGCGACCCGCGCCTGCAACAGAACAAGCTGGAGCTGCTGCGCGAACTGGACGAGTCGGCGGTCGCCCGGATGGGCGAACACGATGCGATCGAGAGTGCCATCCACAACTACGAACTGGCGTATCGCATGCAGACCGCGGTGCCGGAACTCATGGACATTTCGGGCGAATCCGAGGCGACGAAGACGTTGTACGGCCTCGATGACGAGTACGAGCATACGCGGTCGTACGCGATGCAGTGCCTCGTGGCGCGCCGGCTGGTCGAGCGCGGCGTACGGTTCATCGAGTTGACCTGTCCGCGCATCGCGGGTTCCGACCGCTGGGACGCGCACGCCGGCCTGAAGGAGAACCACACGAACAACTCGCGTGCGGTCGACCGGCCGATCGCGGGGCTGTTGAAGGATTTGAAGTCGCGCGGGCTGCTGCAGGACACGTTGGTCGTGTGGGCGGGCGAGTTCGGGCGGACGCCGTTCGCGCAAGGCACGAACGGCCGGGACCACAATCCCTTCGGGTTCACGATCTGGATGGCGGGCGGCGGGATGAAACCGGGGACGATCTACGGCGCGACGGACGAGTTCGGCTACAAGGTGATCGAGAACAAGGTCGAAATTCACGACTTGCACGCCACGATGCTGCACCTGCTCGGGTTTGACCACACGCAGTTGACGTATCGATTCAGCGGGCGCGACATGCGGCTCACGGACGTGCACGGGACGGTCGTAAAAGAGATCTTGGCGTAGGCGGGGTTTCGCAGTGGGTTTCGCGCGGAAGAGACGCGGAAGGCGGCGCATGGGTCAGGCGCAACGGCTCGCGTGTACGCTCGCCCTGCCAATTCTGTTGTTCTGCAGTTCGGTGCACGCCCAACCCGGCATCACGGCGGAGCAGGCGGCCTTCTTCGAAGACGAGATCCGGCCCATCCTCGAGGAGAACTGTTTCAAATGCCACGGCGCGGAGACGGAGATCCAAGGTGGGCTGATTCTCACGTCGCGCGGCGGAATCCTGCGCGGCGGCGACCGCGGGCCGGTCGTGAACTTCGACGACCCGGCGAAGAGCGTGTTGCTGGACATGATCTCGTGGCGGGACGACAACCACCAGATGCCCCCGCCCGGCAAACTTCAGCAATGGGACATCGACGCGCTGACCGAGTGGGTGGCGGCCGGCGCGCCATGGCCCGGCGGCGAGACGGAGCCGATCGAGCCACCATTGCTGCACGGGCTGACGCGGGAGTCTCCGGAGCTGTGGGCGTTCCGGCCGGTGCGCGAGCCCGCCGTGCCGGACGTGTCCGATCCGGAGTGGCCGCACAATCCGATTGACGCGTTTATTCACGCGAAGCTGGAGGAGGCTGGACTCGACCCCGCGCCGCCCGCGTCAAAGCGCGCGCTCATCCGGCGCGCCTATTTCGCCGTCACGGGACTGCCGCCGTCGCCGGCGGAAGTTGAGGCGTTCGTCGCCGACCCATCGCCTGACGCGTATGAGACGCTCGTCGGGCGTCTGCTCGCGTCGCCGCGCTACGGGGAACAATGGGGGCGGCACTGGCTTGACCTGGTGCGTTATGCCGACTCGAACGGATACGAACGCGACAGCGACAAGCCGTACATGTGGCGCTACCGCGATTATGTCATCGACGCGTTTAACGCGGACAAGGCTTACGACCGATTCGTGCAGGAACAGATCGCGGGCGACGAACTTGACGACGCCGGCCCGGAGACGATCGCCGCCACAGGCTACTACTACCTCGGCTTGTGGGACGACGAGCCCGCCGATCCGTTGCAAGCGC
>CAYPNI010000266.1:0-1992 GCA_964411925.1 uncultured Nitrospirales bacterium | reverse complement strand
TCGCGAGCGACCGCAGCGCGGCCTTGACGAGTTCGGCGTCTTTCGCTTCGTTGCCAAGGTCGCGGCGCGCGCCCGTGGCGGCCTTCTTAGCTTCGGACGGCGAGCAACCGAGCGCGAGCAGCGCGTCGATCACGTCGTCGCGCGGCGCGTCGGGGTCTTCAACGTCCTCACCGAGAATGGCCTTCAACTCGGCATCCTGGCCGAGTTTCGCCTTCATCTCAAGCACGATGCGCTGCGCGGTTTTCTTGCCGACACCGGGGATCCCCTTGAACGCGTCCACGTCGCTCTCGAGCAGTGCGCGGCCGAACTCCGCCGGCGTCAGCCGCGAGACGACGGACAGGGCAAGCTTCGGGCCGATTCCCGACACGTCAAGCAGCATCTCGAACACGCGCTTCTCTTCCTCGCGCAGGAACCCGAAGATCACGAAGGCGTCCTCGCGAATGTGGCAGTAGGTCAGCAGGGTGACCTCAGCGCCCTGGAGCAGACGGCGATGCGCGCCATCGGGCACGAGCACCTGAAACCCGACGCCGTGCACGTCCAGCGCGACGGTCGTCGGCCCCTTATGCGCGACGACCCCCCTCAAGAACGCGAACATGCGATGGCTCTCCCCCGACGCCACAAGAATACTGAATATATGTGCAGATGTAAATACCTGCCCGCTCCTCGTTACCACGTTGAACTTGGTAACGAGGCAATCTGGCAAATCCCATAATCCTGTCCAAAAAAACGCTAACCGCCAATCGCCGACCGAAACGTCCCGGCGTGCAATTGGCAGATCGCGATGCCAAGCGCGTCCGCGGCGTCGTCGGGCTTAGGCGCGGCGTCGAGCGCGAGGAGGACCTTGACCATGGACTGCATCTGCCGTTTGTCGGCCCGGCCGTTGCCGGTGATCGCGCTCTTGACCTCGCGCGGGCTGAACTCGCCGATGGGCAGCCCGGCCTGCGCGACGGCGAGCGCGATGACGCCCCGCGCCTGCGCCACCGCGATACCGGTGGTGACGTTTTTCGTGAAGTAGAGCTGCTCCAACCCGACGGCCGCGGGCCTGAACTCGCGCAGCAGCCGGCACACGTCGTCGAAGATGAGCGCGAGGCGGCGCTCCATCGCCTGGCCGGCCGCGGTCGTAATGACGCCGTGCGCGATATGGGTCAGCCGCGTGCCGTGCAACTCGACGACACCGTAGCCGGTCGTGGCCGTGCCCGGATCGAACCCCAACACCCGCACGCGATTCCCCCCGATTCTTCGCGCTCCCCGCTCCCGGCTTCCGGCTCCTTGCTCCCGCCCTTACTCCGCCATCGCGGCGGCCATCACCTCGTCGGACGCTTCGAAATTCGAGTACACGTTCTGCACGTCGTCGCAGTCTTCGAGGCCTTCGATAAGCCGCAGCAGCGACTTGGCCTGGTCGGCGGTGACGGGCACGGTGGTTTTCGGCAACATCGTGAGCGAGGCCACCTCGGCCTTGAGACCCATGCCCTCGAGTGCCTCGGCCACCGCGTGCAGGTTGCCCGGGTCCGTGTAGATGTCGTACGTCTCGCCCTCGGTCTTGAGATCTTCCGCACCGGCTTCGATTGCTTTTTCGAAAATCTCGTCCTCGCTGCCGGCGGATTTCGGGATCGCGATGTAGCCGCGCCGGTCGAAGTTCCACGCGACCGCGTTGGACTCGGCCATCGCGCCGCCGAGCTTGCCGACCAGGTGGCGGACCTCCGCGACGGCGCGGTTCCGGTTGTCCGTGAGCACTTCGATGATCAGCGCGACGCCCGCAGGGCCGTAGGCTTCGTAACGAATCTCTTCGTACGTCACGTCCTGGCCTTCACCGGTACCCTTCTTAATGGCCGCCTCGACGCGGTCCTTGGGCATGTTCGCCGCGCGCGCGGCCAGCATCACGGTGCGCAGCTTCGAGTTGCCGTTCGGGTCGCCCCCGCCGGCCTTCGCGGCCACCGCGAGCTCCTTGGCGATCTTCGAGAAGATCTTGCCCTTCTTGGCGTCAAGCGCGCC
>CAYPNI010000265.1:0-2024 GCA_964411925.1 uncultured Nitrospirales bacterium | reverse complement strand
TACATCATTCGCCCGCGACCCTCAGCGCCAGGTCGGGTTTATTGGTGATCAAAGCATCGACGCCGATGCGGCTGAGCTCTCGCATCTCGAGGGGGTCGTCCACGGTCCAGACCGCGACGGATTGGCCCTGCGCGTGCAGGTCGTCGATCAGCGTCTGAGTAACGTCTTTCTTGTTCGGGTTGAAGCCGTGTGGGCGGAGCAGACGGTTCCATTCGAGGAATCGGTTCCATTGGAGCGGGTCGCGATCGCTCGAGGACGCGAGCAGTTCGGTGCGCAGCTCCGGCGCCTCGATCAGCGCGACCGCGCAGACGACCGCGGAAAACGACTGGATGACGATTTGTTTCTCCATGCCCCGCGCGCGCACGAGCGCGATTACGCCGCGCGTCAGCTCTAGATTGCGCGAGTGGCTCTCCTCGATGCGGCGCAGCACATCAGCCGAATGATCGGGCAGCAGCCGTTCCGATGCGCCATGAGCCGCGAGGATTCCCTGCGACAGCGCTGAATCGTCGTCGCTGTCCTTAATCTCGATGTATACGCCGATCGTGCCGCGCGCGAGGTCCAGCGTCTCCGCCAGCGTGGGGATGCGCTCGCTCGCGAAATCCGCGCGGTACCAGGAGCCGACGTCGTAACGCTTCAGCTCGGCCACGGTGTACTCGGCGACGGTGCCGGCGACTCCGCCGGTTGTCCGTTCCAGCGTGTCATCGTGAATCACGACGACTTCGCCATCCTTCGATAGCGTGCAATCCAACTCGAACCAGTCCGCGTTCAGTTCGATGGCTTTGCGAAACGCCGCGAGCGTGTTCTCCGGGGCGTACGCGCTGGCGCCGCGGTGCGCGATGATGTCCACCCGGCCCTCCGGCGCGCCCGCCTCAAACGTAGCGCAGCCCACAAACGCGGTCCCGAGTACCGTTGCCACGATGCGTCGCAGACACATGCGTCCTCCCCGAACGGGAGCATCGTCGCAGAGTCCTTCACGGGACGCAAGGCGACGCGATCTACATGAAAATGAGGTAGCCGCTCGCCACGGTCGCCGCTGTGACGACGACGAACGCGATGACCAGCGCGAGAGTGCCGCGACGGTCCGCAGCCGGCGCGGAGTGTGCGATTCGCGGGGCCGCGAACCCAATCGGGCTCTCTTCGATTTGGATCAGTTCGATCTCCAGCGGGGCCAGCTCGCCGGGGGCGGTTGGCGTCGCCACGCCCATCGCCATCCGTTCCTGCTGAATCTGCAACTTAAGGTCAACAGCACGCCGGTGTGCATGTTTCCTGATTAGTCGATCGCACAACGCGAGCGCCTCAGGATATCGTCCAATTTCCACCAGGCACATCGCACGCGGGTACAGAATCCGGTGCGATTCCGGAAACTCCGCGTCCAACCGATCGAGCACATCCAACGCCGCTGCATAATTGCCGCCTTGGTAGAGGTCGTCCGCATCTTTGAACAGTTTTTCCGCTTTGGCTTTTTCCATACCGCCGTCCTCCATGGCGCCGGACCGTTAGAGTTTGGCGCCCGGCACGCGACCGCGCAGGAATATTCCGGAATTAGCACTTCCGGTTCCTCTGTAATTCTGGACAACCGGAACCTTGAAAAGATTTCTCGAATGGAGGGAATGATTCGCGAGTCGAGCCGATGCGAACTACTTCGGTTGCGAGATTCGCCTGGCGGCTTCGACGGTGTTCTTCATGAGCATCACGCGCGTCATGGGGCCGACGCCGCCGGGCACGGGCGTGATCGCGCGCGCCTTCTTGAACACGTTCTTGAAATCCACGTCGCCCACGAGGCGGTAGCCGGACTTGCGTGTGGCGTCGTCGATGCGGTTCGTGCCGACATCGATGACCACGACGCCCTCGCGCACCATGCGCGCCTTGACGAACTGTGGCACGCCCATCGCCGCGATCAGGATATCGGCCTCGCGGGTAATCTTGGCTAGGTTGCGCGTGCGCGAATGGCAGACGGTCACGGTCGCGTTTGCGCCGGCGGACTTCTGCATCAGGATCGCCGCCATCGGCTTGCCGACGATGTT
>CAYPNI010000264.1:0-2121 GCA_964411925.1 uncultured Nitrospirales bacterium | reverse complement strand
GGTCGGCAGGTTCGTGCGGTACTCCGTGTATCCGATCCACGGCAGAGTGGAGCCGGCGCGCGCACGAGGTTTTCCAGGGGATGCGCATCCAGCGAGCAACGCACTCAACAGGAACGATCGGCGAGAGATCCGAATCATCGGGCCGGATCCGATGGCCGTAGCGTGGCGCGCTCCGGATGGAGGACGAGCAGTCCGTTTTCCCGCGTGACGCCGAGTTTCTCGTCGAGCGCCTCCGCGAGCGGGTCTGGTGAATCGATTCCGAGCCGCTCGCGCACTTCTCGGCGGAGCCACCAGAAGCCGGAGTTCCACGAGTACAGATGATGGCCGTGCGGGTGCCCATCCACAGTGCTGATGGATTCGTGGAACGCGGGCATTGTCGTGAGTTCCTTTTCCAGCCGCCACAACAGTTTTTCGTCAATCCAGGCGGGGTCCATCCCGTGGATCAGGCCGTCGAGGTACACGCACGCGTCATTTAGAAACCACGAGCCGCCGTAGACGTAGACGCCGCTGTGACCGTCGAGCAGATCGCCGTTCGATTTCGAAATCACGCGCATCCCGTATCGCGTCTGCAGGCGCATGGTCGTCTCGATGTGCCGCCTGACCATTTCGTCGGGCAGCAGTTTTTCGCCGAACACGGCGTACGTGAGCACCTCGCCGTAGAGCGAGTCTTGCCCGATGTATTCCTGCCGTTTGAGGCTCGTGGCCATGTATCCGCCGCGCTCGTTGAACATCCGGCGGTAGCCCGCCTTCGCGGCGTCGATGTCGGCATCCGAAACGTCGAAGCCCAGCTCGCGCGCGGCGAACAGCGCGCCGCAGTGGAACCCCTGGTTGGACGACGGCGCGTCGTCGTCATCGTACGGCAACTGATCGTGATATGTTTTGAACGCGGCCGATTCGGGCTTGAGACGTGGAGGGATGAACAAGCCGTCGACCTGGTGCTCGCGCATGAACCGGTAGGCGCGTTCGACCGTGCGCATGTCCAGCGCCGCGCCGGCGCGTTTGGCGAGCGCGGCCCAGATCAGGTAGTACTGCGCGTTGTCTTCGTAATTGATGCGCTCGAAGAACACCGCGGCCTGCGCCGCGATGTCGTACACCGGATCGTCGAGGCCGCGGCTCATGTAGAACCCGTCGGTGACCCACTGCTTCCAGCCGTACCCGACGCCGGAAATGAAGATGTAGTCGCTCTCCGGGCGGAGGAGGTTGCGGCGCAGGAGCAGGTACGACGTGTTACGCAGGATCGCTTCCAGGCCGCTGCCGTTAAATCCTTTCGCGTTCGCGAGCGCGAGGTGCGCCGCGAGTTGCACGTCGTACTGGCCCCGCGCGGGGGACGAGAAAATCCATGTGCGCCACGTCTGGGTCTGTCCGGCCTCGATGTGTTGCCAGCCGTCGAAGTAGGCGCGATACACCGAAGTCGCATCCACTTCGTGCGGGATGGAGATCGCCCGACGCGGACTACCGTCGCCATTGGCCAACGAGAAGTCCCGCGCCTCGGCGTTGAAACTCATGAACGATCGGTTCTCCCATAGCCCCGGCGTGTCGCCGATGATTCCGTAAACCGTGTCGCCTGCGAGAACCGCGAGCATCGGGAAGGTTTGCAACGACCCGCCGCCGAACTCGGGGCCGGAACAACCCGGACTGTAGGACTTTGTCGCCGGTTCCGGCCCGGTAAAGGAATGGAAAGCTCCATCAATCGCCACGCGCCATCCAAAATCGAGGAAATACCGCACGTCAGCCGCCGCGCGTACCGTGACCACGCGCTCAATCAGGTTCGGCCCGATGCTTCGGTACGACTCCTGGATTCGCAGATTGCCTACTTCGGCGTCAGCGAAACGCACTCGCGCGGCGTCGCGCTCGAACGACGGGAACCGGACGGTTGCGCTGTCGACCCGATCAGGACCGGCCCAAGAAACGCGCAGGCCGCTGTCATCCGTCGGCTGGATGAACACCTCCTGGTTCCCGGCGAGCACGCTCGCCGAGAACTTGCCCTGCTCGCCGCTCACACCGATGCTGAGCGAGCCGTCCCCCGCAGCTGCGGCAGCGCCGAGCAGGACTGCGAGGAGCGTCTTCAAAGTAATTCGCATTTGTTATTGGCTCCGTCAACGCCGGTGCTTGAAAGTGACC
>CAYPNI010000263.1:0-2129 GCA_964411925.1 uncultured Nitrospirales bacterium | reverse complement strand
ATGGCCAGGCCCATGAGGACCCGCCGGGGCAACGGGTCCTCGATGGCCTGGCGCAGGGGGGAGCCTGGGTATTCGAGCAGCACACCGAACGAGCCTGCGGAGATCATGAACATGCCTAACGCGAACGCCTCGATGAGGTACTCGGGCCAATGGGTGCGGAACGCGGTCCACATGGATCGGCTCAGCCTCCCGCTTCGAAGCCGGGATACAGCGTCATCCCGCCGTCAACGAACAGCGTGATGCCGGTGATGTAGTCGGCGTCGTCCGACGCGAGCCAGACGGCGGCGCGGCCGATGTCGTCCGGCTCGCCTATGCGCTTGTACGGCACGAGCTTCATCAGCTCGTTATAGGCCTCGGGCGTGTCCCACGCGGACGTGTTAATGGGCGTACGCGTCGCGCCCGGCGCGATGCTGTTCACGCGGATGCGGTACGCCGCGCACTCCTGCGCGATGCTCTTCATCATCATCATCACGCCGCCCTTGCTGGCGGCGTAATTCACATGGCCCGCCCAGGGGATGACCTCGTGCACGGAGCTGACGCAGATGATTTTTCCGGCCGAGCAGCTCACGTCGGGCCGCACGCCGCGGCGCTTGAACTCGCGCACTGCTTCTCGTGCACACAGGAACTGGCCCGTGAGGTTGACGTTCAGCACGGTGTGCCAGTCTTTGAGCGACATCTTGTCGAACGGCGAGTCCTTCTGCAGGCCCGCGTTGTTCACAAGGATGTCCACCGTGCCGAATTCCTCGATCATGTGCGCGAACATTTCCTCGACCTGTTCTTCGTCGGACACGTCCGCCTTCGACACGAGGGCCTTGCTGCCGCACCGCTCGATTTCTTCGGCGACGGCGTGTGCGTCGTCCTCGCCGCGGACGTAGTTCACGACCACGTCGGCGCCGGCATGGCCCAGAGCGATGGCAATGCCCTTGCCAATTCCGGAACTCGCGCCGGTGACAATCGCCTTCTGCCCCCTCAACACCTTGAGGATCGGGCACGACGGCATGACGACTTCGGGTAATTCATGCGGTTGCAAGAGCGTGCTCATTTCGGGCTCCTTCTGCCGAACGCGCCGTGGCGCCGTTCGTGTTGGGTTTCGCCAGGTTCGCCACGAGGCCTGTCCAGCCGGTCTGGTGGGATGCGCCCACGCCCCGGCCGGTGTCCCCGTGGAAGTACTCGTAGAACAGGACGTGATCGCGGAAGTGCGGGTCGGTCCGCAGTTTGTCCGCGTGGCCGAACACGGGGCGCTCGCCCTGCGCGTTCGGAAGGAAGATGCCGGTCAAGCGTCGAGCGATTTCGTCGGCGGCTTCGCCCAGGGAGACGTAGTTGCCCGACCCCACTGGACACTCGACGCGGAAGTCGTCGCCGTAATATCCGTGGAACCGGCGAAGCGACTCGATCAGCAGGAAGTTGACCGGGAACCAGATCGGTCCGCGCCAGTTCGAATTGCCCCCGAAGAGACCCGATTCCGACTCCGCGGGCTGGTACTTGACGCCGAAGCATTGATCCCGGCACCAGAATTCATAGGGGCGCGCCTCGTGCACTTTTGAAATGCTGCGGATGCCGTGTTTGGAGAGGAACTCGGTCTCGTCGAGCATCCGGCGCAGCAGGCACTTCATGCGGTGGCCGCGGAGCAGAGACAGCAGCCGGCGTTCGCCGCGGCCCGGTTCCTCCCAGCGCGAGACGAGGCCCGCGAGGTCCGGCCGGTGCTCGAGGAACCACGTCAGCCGGCGAGCGAAGTCCGGCGTGTTTTCGAGAATCTCCGGTTCGAGCACTTCGACGGCGAACAGCGGAATCAGCCCGACCATCGTGCGCAGACGCATCGGCAGCATCTGACCGTCGGGCAGATTGAGGACGTCGTAGTAAAACGCGTCCTCCTCGTCCCAAAGTCCGATGCCCTCCTCGCCGATGTTGTTCATGGCTTTGGCGATGTAGAGGAAGTGCTCGAAGAACTTCGTGGCGACGTCCTCGTACACGCGATTGGTCTGCGCGAGTTCGAGCGCGATCCGCATGAGGTTCAGCGAATACATCGCCATCCAGCTCGTGCCGTCGGACTGGTTGATATAGCCGCCCGTCGGCAGCGGCGCGCTGCGGTCGAAGACTCCGATGTTGTCGAGCCCGAGGAAGCCGCCCTG
>CAYPNI010000262.1:0-2184 GCA_964411925.1 uncultured Nitrospirales bacterium | reverse complement strand
GCGATCGAGCCCAAGTCCAAGGCGGACCAGGACAAGTTGTCCGACGCGTTGAACAAGCTCTCCGAGGAAGACCCGACGTTCCGCGTGCGGGTGGACCACGAGACCGGCCAGACGATTATCGCGGGCATGGGCGAGCTTCACCTGGAAATCCTGGTGGACCGCATGAAGCGCGAATTCAAGGTCGAGGCGAACATCGGCAAGCCGATGGTGGCCTACCGCGAATCGATCCGCACGACGGCGGAAGCCGAGTGCAAGTTCGTGCGGCAGTCGGGCGGCCGCGGGCAATACGGCCACGTCGTGCTCACGGTCATTCCGGGCGCGCCGGGCTCGGGTTTCATATTTGAATCGAAGATTGTCGGCGGCGTAATCCCGCGCGAATACATCCCGGGCGTGCAAAAGGGATGCAAGAACGCGCTGGAGAGCGGGCCGATTTCGGGCTACCCGATGGTGGACGTCACCGTGCATCTCACGTACGGCAGCTACCACGAGGTCGATTCGTCCGAAATGGCGTTCGAGATCGCGGGATCGATCGCGGTCAAGGAAGCCGCGGCCAAGGCGCAGCCCGTGCTGCTCGAGCCGGTCATGAAAGTCGAAGTGACCGCGCCCGAGGAGAACACCGGCGACGTTATCGGCGACATCAACGGGCGACGCGGCCGGATGGAGTCCATGGAAGCGCAGGGATCCATCCAGAAGGTGCTCGCGCACGTGCCGCTGGCGGACATGTTCGGTTATGCGAACGATTTGCGGTCGAAGACCCAGGGCCGCGCGTCGTTCAGCATGGAGTTCGAACATTACGAGCCCGTGCCGACGAACGTCGCGAACGCGATTATGGAAGCGCGCGGAAGCTCGTACCGGTTCAAGTAGGCCGGGCGGGCGAGGCGCGAGGCAGGACTGACGAACGAGCAGGAAGACCCGGACCGCGGCCACAGGCCGCGCGGGTAGGAAGGATACGAAGGAGACACCATGTCGAAGGAGAAATTCGAGCGGACGAAGCCCCACGTGAATATCGGGACGATAGGTCACGTGGACCACGGCAAGACGACGCTGACGAGCGCGATCACCAAGGTGCTCGCGGAGCTGGGCCGCGCCAAGGAGCTCAAGTTCGCGGAGATCGACAAGTCTCCGGAGGAGAAAGAGCGCGGGATCACGATCTCGATTTCGCACGTCGAATACGAGACGGAGAAGCGCCATTACGCGCACGTGGACTGCCCGGGCCACGCGGACTACGTCAAGAACATGATCACGGGCGCCGCGCAGATGGACGGCGGCATTCTCGTGGTGGCCTCGGACGACGGCCCGATGGCGCAGACGCGCGAGCACATCCTGCTGGCCTACCAGGTCAACGTGCCGGCGATCGTGGTGTTCATGAACAAGGTGGACATGGTGGACGACGCCGAGCTGCTCGACCTCGTCGAGATGGAAATCCGCGAACTCCTGACCAAGTACCATTTCCCGGGTGACGACGTGCCGATCATCCGCGGCTCGGCGCTGGCGGCGATGGAAGGGCGCGACCCGGAGATCGGCAAGAACCAGATCCTGGCGCTGATGGACGCGGTGGACGCCTACATCCCGACGCCGACACGCGTGCTGGACAAGCCCTTCCTGATGCCGGTCGAAGACGTGTTCACGATCACGGGCCGCGGCACGGTGGTGACGGGCGCGGTGGCGCAAGGCAAGATCAAGGTCGGCGAGAAGGTCGAGATCGTGGGCTTCACCGACACCCGCGAGACGGTGGTGACGGGCGTGGAGATGTTCCGCAAGCTGCTGGACGAAGGGCAGGCGGGCGACAACGTGGGCCTGTTGCTGCGCGGGATAGAGCGCAAAGACGTCGAACGCGGCATGGTAATCGCCTGGCCGGGCAGCATAACGCCGCACACCAAATTCGAAGCCGAAGTCTACGTCCTGACCAAGGAGGAAGGCGGCCGGCACACGCCGTTCTTTACCGGCTACCGCCCGCAGTTCTACTTCCGCACGACGGACGTGACGGGCGACCTCGCGCTGCCCGACGGCGTCGAGATGGTGATGCCGGGCGACAACATCAAGATCACCGGCAACCTCATCACGCCGATCGCGATGGACGAAGGCCTGCGGTTCGCGATCCGCGAAGGCGGCCGCACGGTCGGCGCGGGCGTCGTATCCAAGATCCTGAAATAGAGGCGTTAACGCGGACGGGCCAAGCCCGGA
>CAYPNI010000261.1:0-2213 GCA_964411925.1 uncultured Nitrospirales bacterium | reverse complement strand
CCGCGCGCTTGGCCTCGGCGTAGACGCGGCGAAGCAGGTCGATATCGCCCTTGGGATCGAACACGATCACGACCTCGCCGCGGCGTATGTCCTGAGTGAGGAGAACCTCGGCGAGCCGGGTTTTTCCGACGCGGGTTGTGCCCAGGACCAGGGTGTGACCCACCCGGTCGCGGATGTCCATCCAGATGTCCGACTCTGCGGGCTCGACCCCGTGGATGGCAGGATCGCCGCCGACGGCAGATTGCTCGGGCGACGGAGGCCGCAGGAAATCTGCGATCCGTCGAATGAGCCCTGGCTGCAGCATGTCCCGCTTTTCGGGGAGACGGGCTTCGTGCAGGCGCTGGGTATGCCGCTGATCCCAGTGAAAGCCCTTACCCAGAAACAGTCGCTCGGCCGACCACGGGATCTCTTCGGACGCCACCACATAGCGGCGCTGGCGCTGCAGGTTCGCTCGGTACCGGACGATTCGTATTCCGGCGTAGCCTCGCCAGCCCGCGTGGCAGACGAGAATGCCTGCGAGCCCCCATGCGAACGCCGGTGGCAGGAGAAACGTCGATGGGCTCGTCAGCACTGCCGCCGCGCCAAGACACGAGACCGCCGCCGCGCGCAGTTCGTAGGCGGGCCGCAGCAGTGCTTCGAGCGGGTAGGCCATGGGCTCAAGCGTCTCCCCGCTCTTCGCGCAAGCGCACGAGCAGCGGATTAACGGGGGGAACCGGGTCGACGAAGTGCGCTGGATTGGAGATGACGACGCCGGAAAGTCGTGACGCCGGGCGGTTCCCGCGCATCACGTGGTAGGTCAGGATGTTCACGCCCTTGTCGGCGCGCAGATGCCAATCAGCCCGCAAGACTTGGCGCTGGATCGATTTTCCGGCGTCCGGCTCGCCGGGCGCGTTCGCCGTGCTGCAACCGTCTTCATCGATGCGTTTTGCAAACTCCCGGAAGATGCGCGGCGACACCAGCAGCATGCCCTCGTCCACGAAATGCACGAGCGCGCCGGCCTGGTTGACCCGGAGCGTCCCGTCGGACAGTCCTTGCTGCAGCCAGGCCATGAAGCGATGTGCCGTATCCGGCGCTTGCGCGAACGCGGGATTGGTCGTCGAGACCGTGTGACCCGCAGCTTCGTGCTCTTCGTCAACGTCCTCGAGGTATTCCGGCTCCTCGTCGGGAAGCGGCGATTCATCGGTCGCCATGGTTGCAGTACCGACATTCACGTCGCACGGAGTATCGGGCGCCGCAACCTCCTGAACGGTCGGCTCACGTCTGCTGTGCGGAAGTAGAGCGCGGCTCCCCGAGTCGGTGGCGGCCCGAAGAACCAGTTCGCTGATCGCCCCACTCCGCGCCGAATCCGCGTCAGACAGGAACGACCGAAGCTCGCGCATGAGAGCGGGGTCCTCGGCCAGCCATTCCAGAACCGATGGCGGCACGACCCGGTCGAGAAGCTGCGCCGCATGCCCGGCCTGGTCGGAGCTGTTCGTGCGTACACCGCAGAGCAGGGCGGATACAAACACCGCATATGTCCACCGATGCGCTTGGGCGCCGATTACTTCCGGCGCGGCGCCTCGCGGCAGGATCTGGCCACGGCGATAATTGAGTGCGCAACTGGCGAGGTCCAAGGCGCGCGCAAAGAGTTCGTCCGGATTGACACGCGGCGAGTCAGATGCCGGCAGCAATTGCACGAACTCCGCATAGCCCGCGATGACGGGAGTCACCGCGCGCTCGAATACTTGCCGGGGAAACCCCAGTTTGATGCGCAGGAGTTCGACGACGGCACCGGTGCGGGTACGTTCGATTAGCGCTTGGGAGCGAAGCACCCGAAGTTCCACGTCCGACGCGGTGACGAGGTCCCGCCGCGGCTCTTGAGCAGAATTCACCGGGAACCGCGAGCGCAGCAGCAAGGCGCCTGCGCTCGCGAGCACCCTTGCCAGCGTCGTTCTGCCGCCGCGCTTCATCACCGAAGTATTCATCGTCGGTTGAGTATTGCCGCTCCCAATCGCTGCATCCGCCGCAATCGCGGCCTTCGCAAGGCACCGAAAACCCATTGACGCAGGGAGCGCCCTTCGTTCTCCCGCTTATGTCGCCCCGTGCGCGGAACGCCGCGCGCGAGCTGCGGCCCGATTGCAAGCGGATTCGTGACCTCATCGAGGCTCCGATTCGGGCCGATGCTCGTGTTCTCCGTGATTACGATGCTCTCGAAGTTTTGCGCGATCACTGCG
>CAYPNI010000260.1:0-2238 GCA_964411925.1 uncultured Nitrospirales bacterium | reverse complement strand
CGACTTCGTGGCGCAGGTCCAGTTCGCTCAAGGTGTATTCCTCGATGTCGCCGAGAATCCCGACCGGGTCACCGACCTGGCGGAGCTTGGGATAGGCGAACGTGGCGAGACGAAAGAGGCGCTTGAGACTGGCGACATCCGCGATGAACTGCGCCCGCACGTTGCGCTTGATGGCTTTGATGACAACGTTCTCGCTGGTTTTCAACCGCGCGCGATGAACTTGACCGACAGAAGCGGAGGCGAGCGCGCCCGGCTCGATGGTTTCAAAGCGGTCGAGGAATCCCGGAACCGTGGACGCCCGGAGCAGGCCCAGAAAATCCTCCGAGGCGAGCGCGGTGTTGCGGCGGTAGAGCCGGGCGAGGTGCTCGCACTTTTCGCGCTCGAGGAAGTCAATCCGCAGCGCGTGAACCTGCCCGAGTTTCACCGCGAGCAGGCCGAGGTTTTGAATCCAGTCGAGGTCGGGCAGTTTGCCGCCGCGGCCGTAAATCGAGTGGATGAGCCGGCCAAATTGAATCCAGTTCATGGCCGGCAAATCAGACCTGCGTGTTCTTCGAGACGAACTCCACGCCGTACCGGCGCGAAATGAGGTTGGCGGCGATGCGGCCCGATTCGTAAATCGTCGGCAGGCCGCTGCCCGGATGCGTGCCGCCGCCGACCAGATAGCAGTGGTCGAGTTCCTCGAATTTGTTGCGCGGCCGGAAATAGAGCATCTGGTTGAGCGAGTGCGCGAGGTTGAACGTCGCGCCGAACTGGATGTTCATGTCCTGCCACGTCTGCGGCGTGAACACGATTTCGTCGCGGATGTGCCGACGCAGGTCCGTCATCCCGCCGCGCCCTTCCATCACGGCGAGGACGCGGTCGCGGAAGGCAGCTTTTTCCTTCGCCCAATCAATCTGCGCCGTCCGGTTCGGCACGGGGACGAGGACGTAAATCGCTGAATGACCCGGCGGCGCGAGCGCGGGGTCGGTCACGCTGGCGTTGCGAACGTAGAACGAGAGGTCGTCGGACAGCACCTTGCTCTGGAAGATGTCGCTGATGTTCCGCTTGTAGTCGCCAGCAAAGAAAATCGTGTGGTGCGGCAAGTCGTAAATCTTGTCGAGGCCGAGATAGAGCATGAACGTCGAGCAGGAATACTCGCGGGCGTCCACCTTCTCCGGGCTGTATTTCTTCAATGCCCCGGGCGGCACTAGATGTTTCATCGCGTAACCGAAATCGGCGTTGAGCACCGTCTCGTCGGCAAGAACTTTTTCGCCACTCGCGAGTTCCACGCCACGCACCTTGCGACCCTCCAGCACGAGTTGTTTCACGGACGTGCCGAGGCGGAGATTCGCGTCATACTCGCGGCAGACCTTGGCCATCGCCTCTGAGATTTCGCTCAAGCCGCCCATGACGTGATACACGCCGAACGCATGCTCGACGTAAGGCAGGATCGCGAACGCGCCGGGACAATCCCACGCCGACATGCCGAGGTATTTCGACTGGAAGGTGAAGGAGAGCTTGAGTTTCTCTTCGCGGAAATAGTCGCCAAGCACACTGATGAGCGAGCGCCCGATTGAAAGTTTGGGCAGCGCTCGCAGCATGTCCTTCGACAGATACTGCTTCACCGAGGCGTAATCCTTCTGGAGGCACGGATACATCCGGTGAAAACGTTCTTTCTCCACCGCCATGAACTTATCGTAGCCGTCGCGGTTGCCGGGAAAATGCTGGTCGAGTTGTTGCAACATCGCCTCGCGTTCCGTCGTCGGTTCGAGCCGCACGTCCGTAAACTGCAGCCGATACATCGGCTCGAGCTTTACACACTTCAGGTAGTCGGCGATGTGCCGCCCGGCTTCCTCGAACACTTCGTCGAGGATGAACTTCATCATCAGGAACGTCGGGCCGGTATCGTGCTTGTAGCCGTTGCGCTCGATTGCGGCGTTGCGCCCCCCCACATGCGAGTCCTTTTCGAAAAGGGTGACTTTAAATCCACGGTTGGCGAGCAACATTGCCGTGGTCAGTCCGCCCGGCCCAGCGCCGACGACGGCGATGTGGCGCTTAGAATCGTTGTGTTTCATGTGGGGTCATTGTGAACCAAGCCCAGCCCTTTCACCAATGTATCCGTCGATAGGGACAGGCTATTTGTCAGTCGGCGGCGCTGGCGGTTTCAGCGACCGAAGATACACGACCACTGCCAACGCATCCTCACGCTCCAGGCGGTATTGGGGCATGGGCGGTTTCGACGATTTCTTGTTCGGACCA
>CAYPNI010000259.1:0-2349 GCA_964411925.1 uncultured Nitrospirales bacterium | reverse complement strand
GGCATGCACAACGCGCTCGACCTGATGTACTCCGCGCGCGTCGTCACCGGCACGGAAGCGCACGCGATGGGCCTGGTGAACCGCGTGCTGCCCGCGGACCAACTCATGGACGCCGCGCGCGAGTATGCGCAACAACTTGCGACGCTCGCATCCCCGCGCAGCATGGGCGTCATCAAACGCATGGCGTACGAGGCGCAGTTCCAGACGCTCGGCGAGGCCTGCGATTTGGCCGTCGACGAAATGCTGCAGTCCCTCGCGTCCGACGATTTCCGCGAGGGCGTCGCGTCGTTCCTGGAAAAACGTAAGCCGAATTTCCCGGCGCCGGTGGCGTGATTCGCCGGTTGCGCATGAATCGTCCCGGGCGTGGTCCTCTCCATCGAGACCCCGTCCCCGACACACGAACCTGAGAATTGTCCAACGCGCCAGGGAGCCGGCCATGAGCGATCGCAACGTCGTCGTCATCGGTGGCGGGCCCGCGGGCGCGGCGACTTCGCTGCTGCTGGCCGAGCGCGGGATCCGCGTGACGCTGGTCGAACGCGAGCCGGACTTCGACCGCGTCTTTCGCGGCGAGGGCCTGATGCCCTCGGGCGTAGACGCGCTGTTCGAGATGGGCATGGCGAACCTGCTCGACGAACTCCCCACGCGCAAGCTCGAGTCGTGGGACCTCTACATCGACGGCGGACTGATCATGTCCGTGCCCGAGCCGCTCGAACAGATTGGCGACCGCGCGATGCGCATCATCCCGCAGGCGGCATTCCTCGACGGGATCGTTTCGAAGGCGAAGCGGTCCCCCTCGTTCACGTTCATGGACGGCACCACGGCGCACGACCTCGTCATCGATGGCGGCCGCGTCACCGGCGTCCAGGTCCGCGACGGTTCCGGCGATCGGACTCTGCCGGCCGATCTCGTCATCGGTTGCGACGGGCGCGGCTCGCTGATGCGCACGCGGGCGGGCCTCGACCTCAAGAAAATCCGCGAGTCGTATGACGTGCTCTGGTTCAAGATGCCCGCGCCGGAACAGATGCAGGACCGTTGCGCGATTCTGCTGATGGTGTCGCGCGGCGGCATGGGCATCGCCTATACGTCCTGGGACGGGCGGCTGCAATACGGCCTGATGATCCCCAAAGGCGTCAACGCCGCCGAACTCGACGGCGACTGGCCGGAAATGCTGTCCCGGCCCGCGCCGGGCTGGCTCAAGCCGCACTTCACCGCGGTCCGCAACGAAATCGAAGGCCCCGTGCGGTTGAACGTGCTCGTGGGCCGTTGCGAAGCATGGTCGCGCCCCGGCCTGCTGCTGCTCGGCGACGCCGCGCACCCCATGTCGCCCATCCGCGCGCAAGGCATCAACCTCGCGCTGCGCGACGCCATCGTCGCCGCGAACCATCTCGTGCCCGCGCTGCGCAACGGCGCGGACCCCGCCGCGCTCGACGCCGCGGCCCGCGCGGTCCAGGCCGAACGCGAACCCGAAATCGTCCGCGCGCAGACCCTGCAACACCGCGACACGCGCGGCATCAACACGCCCATCGCCCCCGTGCTCATGGCCCTCGCCAAACACGTCGGCGGCTGGCTCGGCCGCTACCGCTGGGCCCAGAACGCCTGGCTCGATCAGCAAAGAGACCTGCGCTTCGGCTCGGCGTTGGTACGTCTCAAAACGTGATCTGCCCAATCTAGCGCGGCCCTCGTGCGTGCTGCGCCGTCCCAGTGCTAGGATATTCGGATCCGACCGAATCCCAATCACGCGCAACGCGCGGAGGACCCTCATGGCAACGACCACGGCGGCAGCCGAACGCGGGCTGTATCAACTCGACCTCTATGAACTCGACGATGAGTGGACCGAGGAACAGAAGGCGATCGTCGAGACTTGCCGGCGCTTCGTCGACGACGAGGTGATGCCGGAGATCAACAAGTACCACCAGGCCGAGCAGTTGCCCCCGAACATCTACGAGAAAGTGGGCGCGCTGGGCGTGCTCGAGATGCTCGCGGCGGGCGAACTTGACCCGGTGACCTACGGCCTCGTCTGCCGCGAGATGGAGCGCGGGTCGAGCGCGCTGCGCAGCGTGCTGAGCGTGCAGGGCTCGCTCGTCATCGGCTGCATCCGCGACTTCGCGTCGGACGAGCAAAAGGCGCGGTGGCTCGAACCGCTCGGGCGCATGGAGGCCATCGGCTGCTTCGGCCTGACCGAGCCCGATTTCGGCAGCAACCCCGCGGGCATGAAAACGCGCGCGGAGAAAACCGCCAAGGGATACCGGCTCAACGGCAGCAAATGCTGGATCACGAGCGCGACCAAGGCGCACGTCGCCATCGTCTGGGCGAAGGTGGACGGCGTCGTGAACGGATTTCTCGTCCCCA
>CAYPNI010000258.1:0-2357 GCA_964411925.1 uncultured Nitrospirales bacterium | reverse complement strand
CACCGGAACGATCGGCTCGCGGGTACGCTCGCCCTCCCACCCTGTCGTCGCGAGGAGTCACGCCAGCGGGCGTGGCGACGAAGCAATCTCCCCGTTCTTGTCATCCCCGCGAAGGCGGGGATCTCGCCAACTAGTCGCGGCTGGCTCGCGAGGAGTTTCCCGCCTCCGCGGGAATGACAACTGGGTCCATGATCGCGCGACGCTGCCAAGATTGCGAGCCACCCACGGTCGCGCGGGAGCGCGACCCTCCCGCTGTCCAGCTAGTGATCCGGGCGGCCGATGCTGAAGTAGTTGAAACCGTGCCCGACCAGGACCTGCGGGTCGTATAGATTGCGTCCGTCGAAAATCTTCTTCTGTTTCATCGATTTCGCGAGCCGCCCGAAGTCCGGGTTGCGAAACTCGCGCCACTCCGTGCAGATGACCAGCGCGTCCGCGCCCTGCGTCGCGTCGTACATGCGCTTCACCATCTCGATGCGGTGGCCGTACTTCGCGCTTACCCCCGGGCCGGACACGGGATCGAACGCGGCGATCGTCGCGCCCGCCTTGAGCAGCGCCTCGGCCACGCGCAACGCGGGGGCATTGCGCAGGTCGTCCGTACCGGGCTTGAAACTCATCCCCCACATCGCGATTTTGCGACCCGCGAGTTTCCCGCCGAAATGTTCGACGATACGCTCCGTGAACCGGTCCTGCTGGTAGTCGTTTGTGCGTGCGATGCCTTCGATGATCGGCGCGGGCAACTGCTTCGACTTGGCCATGTGCGCGGCCGCGAGCACGTCCTTCGGAAAGCACGAGCCGCCGTAGCCGAGGCCCGGGAACAGGAAATGCGGCCCGACGCGTTCGTCGGACCCGACCGCGATGCGCACCTGATCGATGTCCGCGCCGTAGGCTTCGGCGATGTTCGCGAACTCGTTGATCAGCGAGATCCGGCAGGCGAGCATGGTGTTCGCCGCGTATTTCGACAGCTCCGCGCTCGCGACGCTCATCTCCAGCAGCGGTTTGCCCGTCCGAAGGAACGGCGCATACAACTCCTTCATGACCTCGAGCGCGCGATCTTCGTCCGCGCCGATGACCACGCGGTCAGGCTTCATCATGTCGGTGACCGCGGTGCCTTCCTTGAGGAACTCGGGGTTCGAGACGACGTCGAAGTCATGCGTCGTGAGGCCGCGGATGATTTCCTTGATGCGGTGCGCCGTGCCGACCGGGCACGTGCTCTTTTGCACGATGATGCGGTAACCCGGCATGGCCTGGCCGACTTCCTTCGCCGCCGCCCACACGTATTGCAGGTCCGCCTGGCCGTCGGGGCCGTCCGGCGTGCCGACGGCGAGGAAAATGATCAGGCAATCGGCGATCCCTTCTTTGAGATTCGTCGTGAAGTGGAGCCGGTCCTCCTCGAAATTGCGCGTGACGAGTTCTTCGAGGCCCGGCTCGTAGATCGGCACCTTGCCTTTCTTGAGCGGCTCGATGCGGTCCGGGTCCTTGTCGATGCAAGTCACGTCGTGGCCGTGTTCGGCGAAGACCGTCCCCGCGACGAGCCCGACGTATCCCGTGCCCACGACCGCGATTTTCAAGGCGAATTCCCTCGTCCCCGATGCGAAATGACGCCGAATGGTACCCGTTTGGCCGCGATCCGTCAACGATTGGACGTGCGATCTTTTACAGTTTCGCGATCGACCGGTATACTCCCGCTCTTGCGGCGGAAACGGGCGAACGAGGAGATGCGGAATGCTTTCGGAGTGGTCGCAGAAGTGTCAGGATGCGCGCGTCAAGGATCGCGAATCGTTGGCGGACGTGCTCGCGCCGGCGCTCAAACTCGCGCCGGACAAGGTCGCGATCCACTATGAAGATCGGCAAATCACCTACCGCCAGATCGACGAGGCCGCCAATCGCGTCGCCAATGGCCTCATCGGTCTCGGCATCAAGCCCGGCGACCGCGTCGCCGTGCACGTGGACAACCGGCCCGAATTTATCTTTGTCTATCTCGGCGTCATGCGCGCCGGCGGTGTGCTCGTCCCGACAAACATCATGTACACCGCCGAGGAGATGGAACACATCCTCACCGACAGCGGCGCGCGTGCGGTGTTCACCGTCTCGCCCATGGTCGAAAAACTGCGCAAGGCGAACGCGCCAGACCTCGAAACCATCGTCGAAATGGGCGGCAAGACGACGGCGGATGCGAATTTCGCGGACCTGATGGCAAAGGCCGCGACGACGCGGCCGGACATCAAGCGCGACCCGTCCAAGGTCGCGATCATCCAGTACACCTCCGGCACGACGGGCAAGCCCAAGGGCGCGATGGTCTCGGACAACAACATCCTCGCCGTGCTGCGCAACACGCAGGACCTGCCGAGCAGCCTGCC
>CAYPNI010000257.1:0-2380 GCA_964411925.1 uncultured Nitrospirales bacterium | reverse complement strand
CGTAACACGCGCCGGCCCATTTCGTGATCGGCTTCATCAGCGCGACGTGGTCCATTTCCTGCAGCGAGCCGCGGCCGAGGTTCGCGAAGGGGCCCTGTCCGCCGATGACGAGGATGGGCGAGTTCGCGCGCCAGGCATTCGCGACGCCGGTCACGCAGTCCGTCACGCCCGGGCCCGCGGTGACCACAGCGATGCCGACCTTGCCGGGGTTGAGCCGGCTCCAGGCATCGGCGGCGTGGGTCGTCGCCTGTTCGTGGCGCACGTCCACGATTTTGATGCCCTGTTCGCGGCAGCCGACATAGATCGGCATGATGTGTCCGCCGCTGAGTGTGAAGATGCACGTCGTGCCCATCTTCTTGAACGCGCGGCCCGCCAGAATTCCGCCGTGTGGCATGGTCCTCTCCCGTACGATTCGTCGAAGCGGCGCACCCGCCGCTGGTGCCCTGCGCAAGGGGCATACACTACGCGAAATTGGCGCGTGGTCGAAAGTCGTTGAATTCGCGTCGTTCGTGAACGGCCAGCAGGCCTGAAATGAAACCGGCTGAGGCCCGCTACGCTCTAGCGTCAGGACTGGGGCTGGGCCGCCTGAGCGTTGACGAAATCAGCGATGATAATGGCCTCGGTGGCATCGACCCCGCCGTCTGCGTTCGAGTCCACGACTGAGAAAAACTGTTTCAACTCGTCCGGGGACTCGTCCATCGTAATCTTGCTGTCCTTGTTCGCATCGAGGACGACCATAATCACTTCAGCCGTGACGCCGTCGTTGAGCCCGCCCTGCGCCATCAAGTTGAGGACGTCGGCGACGACCTGCGATTCGGTCTCGTCAATGCCGCCGTCCTTGTTCCGGTCGACGAAGGGGAAGAAGCCCTTCAATTCCTCCGGAGTTTCCTCCAACACGATTTTTCCGTCGCGGTCCGCATCCGCCGTAGCGAGCACCATGCTCGCGGTGAGCGCGCCCTGCGGCGTTGCGGCATTCGCCTGCGGCTCCGGCGTCGAAGCCGCGCCGCCGCCACTGCCGCCACCCTGCGAGCTCATGAAATCAGCGATGGTCTGCGCCTCGGCCGCGTCAATCTTGCCGTCGGCGTTCGCATCCACGACGCTGAAGAACTGTTTGAGCTGATCGGGAGATTCCTCAAGCGTGATGAAGCCGTCTTTGTCGCGGTCGAGCATCAACATGACCTGCGCGGCCGTGACGCCACCACCCGCGGCGGGGGCAGCCGTGGCGTTTTGGGGCGAGGGCGTACTCGAAATCTTCTTGCCGGAAACGAGGATTTCGCCCTGCGTGTTAATTTCCTCGCCTTCAAACGTATCTCCGTCGACGATGAACTCGAATACGAGTTCTTCCTCGCTGATCGTCGGGATCTGCGCGTGCACGCGGATCGTGCCCATCGTCTCGCCGATTTTGTTGTACTCGACGCTGGTGGATTCGTAATTGCCGATCGCGGAATTAAGATAGGCGTGTAGCCGCTCCCCGACAAGCGCCAACGTCATCTTTGCGGGCGCCGTCTCCCCGCCCATGGTGACCTCGATGTCCCAGTCCCCGACGACCGGCGTCGGGTCGTCATAGGGCGTCTGCACGAGTTTGGTGGTATCAACGTACTTGCCTTCGATCGGGATCTCGCCGAGCGAACTCTCGACCTTGCCGGCGAACTTCATCTGTTCGCGGTTCAGCGTCACCTGGACTTCACCACCGCGCTGGGTCACGTACGGTATGGGAATGCGCCAGAACATGCGGTCCCCGCGCACGCCGATGGGGATAAACCCTTCTGCGTCGATACCGCCGCGGCCGGAGGTATCCGCGCCCATGAGCCGGCCGTCCTCGAGCTTGATCCGAAACCCGCTTTCGATGCGCTTGCCCTGAAATTCCGTAACGATGTCCCAGTCGCCCACAAGCGGCATGAGTTCGGCTTCGCGCTCGGCGAGTTCCGCGGCGGAGATTTTCTTCCCTTTGATGTCGAGCGGTCCGAACGGAGAATCGGCCTGACCGGAGAACGTCTCACCCTCGATGGTGACAGAGATGGCGAGATCGGCCGGACCGAACTTGAGTTTGAAACTGAGCACATTGCCCGTCAGCGTGACGTCCTCGGCGGCCTGATCGCCCTGGGGCGTCGAGAGCGTCAACCCGAGCACGCCCGCCTCCTGCGTCAGCAGCATGTCCATGTTGCGCTCTTGCCCCGCCGCGTTGATCGTCGCGCGCCAGGGCCCCAGGATCTGTTCGACGGTCTGCGCCTGCGCCACACTTCCGAGCGAGAACATGGCGGCTGCGGCGACAATAGTGAACACGGTACGGCTCATCGATGGGGTATCCTTCGAACGGGTTGGCGGAGCCCGGCCAGGCCCGCGCACTAAACGATTAACAGATCCAAGCACCCTATCACGC
>CAYPNI010000256.1:0-2417 GCA_964411925.1 uncultured Nitrospirales bacterium | reverse complement strand
CGTCGCCCGCTGATACGCGCAGCCGACCGCGCACAACTCCGCCTCGCCGTACAACCGTCCCACGAAGCCGATCGACGTCGGCAGGCCGCGATCGTTGAACCCGCTCGGCACGGCAAGCAGCGGGTGCCCCGAGAAGTTCGTAAGATACAAGTCGCTGGTCGATGGCGTCACGTAGAGGTCGATGGTCTCCATGAGCGCGGCCATGCGTTCCATCAGTACTGTCCGCACGCGGTTCGCCTGGATGTACTCGACCGCCGGCACGAACCGCGAGCGGCGAAACGCGTTCGGCCAGGACGTCCCCGTCTGCATGCGCAATTCGTCGTCGCGGTTGCTGCGTGTCAGCGTGTCGAAGGCCGCGGCCGCCTCGACGGTCAATATGAATCCCATCTCGTTGAAGGGTACGTCCGGCAGATCGATCGGCTGCGGATCGATGCCGATCCCGCGCAACTCGTCCAGCACCCTGCGCCGCGCGCCGTCGCTGTCCTGGCCCGCGTCGAACGCCTTGCGCACGTACCCGACCCGCAGTTTCGACACGTCCGCGCCCGAGTCGAAATTGAACGGCAAATCGCGCACAGTCGGGTCCTTGCCGTCGGGCCCCCGAATCGCGTCGAACACGATCGCCGCGTCCTCCACGGTCCGGCACATCGGCCCGAGCTTGTCCATCGTCCAGCTCAGCGCCATCGCGCCGTGGCGGCTGACGCGGCCGAAGGTCGGGCGTAGACCCGTCACCCCGCAGACCGACGCCGGCGACGCGATCGATCCGTTGGTCTCCGATCCGATCGCAAACCCGACCAGCCCCGCGGACGTCGCGCTGCCGGGTCCCGCGGACGACCCGCTCGAGCCGCGGTCGGTCGCCCAGGGATTCTTCGTCTGGCCACCGTACCACTGGTCGCCCATCGCCAGCGCGCCAAGCGTCAGCTTGGCGACGAGTACCGCCCCCGCCGCGTCGAGCCGCTCGACGACGGTCGCATCTTCGTCGATCACCTGCGTGCGAAACGGCTCCGCGCCCCAGGTCGTCGGATAACCCTTCGCCGCAAGCAGATCTTTCGCGCCCCACGGGATGCCGTGCAACGGCCCGCGATAGTTCCCCGCGGCGATCTCTTCGTCGGCCTGCTTCGCCTGCGCAAGCGCGCGTTCCTCGGTAAGCGTGATCACGCATTTCAGGATCGGGTCAAATCGCTTGAGCCGATCCAGATACATTCGCGTGAGCGCAGCCGACGAAATCTTCCGCGCCCGAATCGCGCGGCCCAGGTCCAGCACGCTCCAGAACGCCGCGTCCTGAAGGTTGGACGGCGCGTCCGGCGCGGAACCGTCGCTCCAGACGCAGGGCCGCGATTGGGCCGGAAACGTCATCCCCGGCAGCGCGGGATCGAAGCGGAATGCGGGCGGTACGCCGTTGGGCAGGTCGATCTCGCGCAGTTTCGCGTAGTTCGCGGGCAACGTCCTCAGTCCGCGCGCGAGCAGGTCGCGCTCCTCGGGCGTAAATTCCAACCCCGCGATCTTCTCTGACGCGGCGATCATCTCGACGGTGATTTCCTCCGCGCCCGACTCCACCGCCTGCGCCCAAAGCGCGCCCGGCAACAACGTGCCCCCCAACCCTGCCGCACCGAAGTACCCGATGAACGCGCGCCGATCCATCTCTTCTCTCCCAATGATCCTGCGAAGGGTGGCAGGCTTAAGCGGGGTTCAGCTTAAGCCTGTGCGCCGCGCCGGGCAAAAAAAACGCTCCCCAAGCCTGCGCCCGGGGAGCGGAACCGATGAACTTCGGCTTAGTACTGCGACTGGTAGGTCACGACCCACGTACCGTCGCGCTTGGCCAGCTCGAACTCGACCGTGAGCGCGCCGAACGCGCCCTCGAGTTCGATCGGCTTCGCCGTCGCTTTTTCGCCGTCAACAGCGATGACGAGGTTCGTCGTGTTGACCTTGATGCCGTCCAGGAAACCCTGTTCCTTCGCGCCGTTCAGGAACTCCTTCATCTCCGCCTTGCCGCCGCCCTGGTCCGACGTGAAATCGTCGGCATAGAACGCCGTCATCGCGTCGATGTCCTGCGCCTGCAGCGCGGTCATCGCCTGGTCAACGATGCCCTTGATCGCTTCCTCGTCGCTCATCCCGCCACCGCCGCCGGCACAACCAACCATGCCAACCAACGCAAGCGCGACGACTCCCAACTTCCACGATAGTGCTTTCATGCGAAACCCTTCCTTTCCCTCCGTATGACGACGGATGCAGACAATGCTCCCCAACTCGACCGATTCGTGAGGAATGCGCGCGACACTATAGCCGGTAGCCGGACGCGCTTCAAGCATTCCGCCGTTGGACTCCGCCACGGCTCGAACCGTTTCATCGGGGCTCAAGTCAGGTAGCGCTTACGCGGCGCCGTCGCGCCCGGCACGCGAATACACACGCCCCCTCGCCTA
>CAYPNI010000255.1:0-2434 GCA_964411925.1 uncultured Nitrospirales bacterium | reverse complement strand
CTGTACAACGGCAAACTCGGCATGTGGCTGTTTCTCGCGTCCGAGATCATGCTGTTCGGCGCGATGTTCTCGGCGTATGTCTTCCTGCGTACCGGCTCGACCGACTGGCCGCGCGGCGCCGATGTGCTCAACGTTCCGCTGGCCACGGTCAACACGGCGTTACTGATCACCTCCAGTATGACCATGGTGGTGAGCTGGCTCTCGCTACAGCTCGGAGACTTTACGAAGTTTCGCCGCTACATCCTGATCACGATGGCGCTGGGCACGCTGTTCCTCGTGATCAAGGGCGTCGAATACGGTTCGAAATTCAACCACGGGCACTATCCATCCACGAGCGTTTTTTATGCAATTTATTTCGCGCTCACGGGCCTGCACGTGCTGCATCTGCTCGCGGGCATACTCGTCTGCGGATGGCATTTCACGTTCGGCAAACGGCTGTGGGACACGGCGCCCGAACAATTCACCAATCGCATCGAAGTCACGGGCCTCTATTGGCATTTCGTGGACCTGGTCTGGCTGGTGTTGTTTCCCACGCTCTATCTCACTTAGGAGCTTCGCATGAGTCCTGAAGACGTCCGCAAACGAATGCGCGCGCACCTGGTCGCATTCATTTCGATTCTCGCGCTCGCGATGGTCGCCGCGGCGACCGCGCTTGCCGGCGAAGCCAACCGCTCCGCCGTACTCGCCATCGCAGCCGTACAGGTCTTGATCGTGCTTGGGTCGATGATGCATGCGCACCGCGACGGCCCCTGGGTCACGTGGTTGCTCGCGTTTTGCGCGCTCAACGTGGCCGGGCTCGGCGGTATCCTCTACGTCGGATACTTCGATACGATCAACGGCACGGAACACGTCGTGGTATCCGCGCCGGCGAACGAGGCTGACACGGCAACGGAATCAGAACCGGGCGAATCCGAGCACTGACATGTCGCTCAAGGCTTTTCATATCGTCTTTATCAGCGTGAGCACGGTGTTGTCCGCCGTGTTCGCGCTGTGGTGTTTCCGCGAATTCAGCCGATCGGAGAGCGTCGCGGCGGCGGCCGGCGGCGTATTGGGTGTGCTCGCGGTCGCCGCACTGCTCGTCTACGGCGTCCGGTTCCTGAGACGCGCGCGCGGGCTCAGCTACCTATGAAGCGCGCCTTCGCCATCATCGTCGCCGCGAGTTCGCTTCTCGCACATTCGCGCGTGTGGGCCTGCGCGACGTGCTTCGGCGATCCGAACGACCCGCAGACGCAAGGCATGAATTCCGCCATCTTGACGCTGCTCGGCGTCACCTACGGCCTGTTTTTCGTCATGTTCGTCGCCGGTTTCGTCATCTGGCGTCGGAATCAACGCGTTGTCGCGCAGGCAGGCGCAGGCGTCGAAGCGCTCTCCGATTCGCCAGACCCCCAGTCGTCGGCGAAGGAGCCGCTGCATGGGTAACTGGCTCGGCCTTCCGTTGCTCGCTTCGGAACACGGCGGCAAAATCGATCGGCTGATTCTGTTCGTCCACGTCCTGATGGTCATTCTGTTCATCGGCTGGGGCGCGTATTTCGTTTACTGCCTCGTGCGTTACCGTCGCAAGCGCAATCCGCAAGCCGACCACGCCGGACTCAAGTCGCACGGCTCGTCCTATCTGGAGGCCGCGGTCGCTCTTATCGAGGCGCTCCTCCTTGTCGGCGTGTCGATCCCGTTCTGGATGGCGGAAGTCGATGCGCTGCCCAAGCCGGAAGAGAACGCGTTCGAGGCCCGCATCGTCGCGCAACAGTTTGCGTGGAACGTTCACTATCCCGGCGAGGACGGGGTCTTCGGCCGCACGCGCGTCGATCTGCTCGATGACGAAACGAATCCCGTCGGCGTTGACCGGTCCGACCCGTGGGGTGCAGACGACGTCCTCTCGAAGGTGTTGCATTTGCCCGCCGGCCGGCCGGTGCTGCTTCATCTCACCAGCAAGGACGTGATCCACTCGTTTGCCGTGCCGGAGTTCCGCGTAAAACACGACACGATCCCCGGCATGGTCATCCCCATACATTTCACGCCCACGATGACGACCGCTGAATTGCAACAGCGCACCGGCAACGAAACGCGCAACTTCGAGATCGTCTGCTCACAACTTTGCGGAATCGGCCACTACAGCATGAGCGGCCTCGTCATCGTCGAACCCGAGGCCGATGTCGTGAGTTGGCTGCGGGATCAAGCCGCGCGGAACTGATCCCGCGATGTTCTCGATCGGTCTGGTTTTATGCGAATTTTTGCAATATTTCGGAGCGATCTGTCGCTTGCTCACGGCAGAATCAAGGGGTATGATGGGTCATCTGTAGCGCGAGGCTGACGGCACGTGTGCCTTCAAAAAATCGATGAGGAGGGTGGAATATCCATGCAAAAACTCAGGACAGGGCTGATGCTGCTTGCGATGGCGGCGCTTGCCATGCCGGCGGGCGCAGCGGTGATCAGCGGC
>CAYPNI010000254.1:0-2511 GCA_964411925.1 uncultured Nitrospirales bacterium | reverse complement strand
ACCGCTATCACCATCTGGACACCAAGATCGTCCGCATCTTCAACACCTACGGCCCGCGCATGCGGCTGAATGATGGCCGCGCCGTGCCGGCGTTCATGTCTCAGGCGCTCCGCAACGAGGACGTGACGATCTTCGGCGACGGCTCGCAGACGCGCAGCTTCACCTACGTCACGGATCTCGTCGACGGCATCATCAAGCTGATGCTTTCCGACGTGAACGACCCGGTGAACATCGGGAATCCGCGCGAGATGACCATCAAGGAGATCGCGGAAACGATCATCCGGATGACGCATTCGAAGAGCCAGCTGGTCTACCGGCCGCTGCCGACCGACGATCCGAAGATCCGCCAGCCTGACATCACCCGCGCGCGCAAGCTGCTGGGCTTCGAGCCGAAGGTGGCGTTGGAAGAAGGACTGGTCAAGACGATCGAGTACTTCCGCACTAAAATCTAGGCGTCCGCCGATGGAACTCTTTCAGGTCGACGACTCGTCGCGGCTGTTCATTTCGCCGGCCATCAACGACTGGGCGACGATCGCGCCCTACAACGTCGACACGGTCATCGACCTCGAGGGGGGACTCGACGGCTGCATTCCGACCGCGCCGAATCGCTGCCTGTATGTCTACTTCCCCATCTTCGATGAGGATCTCCCGAGTCGATCGAAGCTCCTCGGCATCGCCAAGCTCGGCGCGGATCTGGTCCGCGACGGACACGTCATCCTGTCGCACTGCGGGATGGGCTTCAACCGCTCGGCGCTCGTCGCGGCGCTGATCCTGAATCAGCTCGGGATGCCCGGGAAGGATGCGGTCTCGCGCCTGCGCGAGCGCCGTCCGGGCGCGCTCTTCAATACCAAGTTCGCGCAGTACCTCGAGTCGCTGTCCTAACCCCTCCGCCAGATCTCAGGCGCAACAGGTCATCTCGACGAACGACCTCGTTCTAAATGCGCCACGAAAACACGAAAGCACGAAGGGCCACTACAAGTTTGCGCACGCCTCGACGCGGGCGGCCGGCGGATGCCGGCCGAGCGATCAGCGTGAACGACTCGCGAAAACGAGACCGCTGGATCCTGGCTAGCCTCGTTTTCGTGAGTCGCTCACACTGACGCCGCCGCTTCGCGGCGCCGCGTCGAGCGCACACCAACAGCTTGCTCTGTGAACTCTGTGGGCTCAGTGTTCGTTTTGTTTTTTCGGGCGACTTATTGAATCGTCGCTGGAGGTTCCTGCAGGATTTCTGACGCTCTGGCCACGTCTTCCTGGCGCACCAGCAGCCGCACGCCGCCGCCGACCCAGAGGCTGGGGCGCATGCCGCCGGCATCGTCGGCGCTGATCGCGCAATGAATGCCCGCCGCTTCGAGCGCGCTCTCCGCCAGATCAGCCTCGATATGGTTCAGGAACGTCCGTAGCACAACGAGATCGTCGGACATTTCGTGCCTTCGTGCTCTCGTGGGCATTTTAGAACCTACCGCGTCAGCTTGCGATACTTAATCCGGTGCGGGGTGTCGGCCGCGGTCCCGAGGCGGCGCTTGCGGTCGGCCTCGTAGTCCTGGTAGTTCCCTTCGAACCACACCACGTTGCTGTCGCCTTCGAACGCGAGCATGTGCGTGGCGATGCGGTCCAGGAACCAGCGGTCGTGGCTGATGACGACGGCGCAACCGGCAAAGTTGAGGAGCGCCTCCTCGAGCGCGCGCAGCGTGTCGACGTCCAGGTCGTTGGTCGGTTCGTCGAGCAGGAGCAGGTTGCTGCCCTTCTTCAAGAGCTTCGCGAGATGGACGCGGTTGCGTTCACCGCCCGACAGGCTGCCGACCTTACGCTGCTGCGTCGCACCTTTGAAATTGAACCAGGAGACATACGCGCGCGACGGGATCTTGCGCTTGCCGACCTCGACCTCGTCGCCGCCGCCGGTGATCTCCTCGAAGACGCTCTTCTTGTCGTCGAGCGCGTCGCGACTCTGATCGACGATGCCGACCTGCACGGTCTCGCCCAGCCGTAACGTGCCGGCGTCGGGCTGCTCCTGGCCGGTAATCATGCGGAAGAGCGTGGTCTTGCCGGCGCCGTTTGGTCCGATCACGCCGACGATGCCGCCACGTGGCAACGTGAAGTTCAGGTTGTCGATGAGCAGATTGTCGCCGTAGCCCTTACGGAGACCACGGGCTTCGACGACGACGTCGCCCAGACGTGGCCCGGGAGCGATGTAGATCTCAGCGGTTTCGATCTTCTGCGCGGTCTCTTCCCGCAACAGTTCTTCGTAGGCGTTCAGGCGCGCCTTGCCCTTGGCCTGGCGCGCGCGCGGCGACATCCGGATCCACTCGAGCTCGCGCTCGAGTGTCTTCTGCCGGCGCGTCTCGGACTTTTCTTCCTGAGCCAGCCGGTTCTGCTTCTGCTCCAGCCACGACGAGTAGTTGCCTTCCCAGGGGATGCCGCGGCCGCGATCGAGTTCGAGAATCCAGCCCGCCACGTTGTCGAGGAAGTAGCGGTCGTGCGTGACCGCGACCACCGTGCCGGGATAGTCCTTCA
>CAYPNI010000253.1:0-2527 GCA_964411925.1 uncultured Nitrospirales bacterium | reverse complement strand
CGTGATCGAAACGACATTCCGCGAGGAGACCGAAACAGACCTCTTCGGCGAGCAGGCAGTTCTGTGCGGCGGCGTGTCGCACCTCGTGAAGGCTGGCTTCGAGACGCTCGTGGAAGCTGGATACCAGCCTGAGGTGGCCTACTTCGAGTGCCTCCACGAACTCAAGCTGATCGTGGACCTGATGTACCAGGGCGGCCTCAACTACATGCGCTACTCCGTGAGCGACACCGCAGAGTACGGCGACTACGTTGCCGGCCCGCAGATCGTGACCGACGCCACGCGCGCGACGATGCGGACACTGCTCGCGAAGATTCGCGACGGATCATTCGCCGACAGCTGGATGAAGGAACACGAGTCCGGGCGACCGTGGTTCGCGAAGGCGCGCAGCGCCGACGTCGGGCACGGCATCGAGCAGGTGGGCGTCACGCTGCGGGACATGATGCCGTTCGTGCAGCCGCGCGTCGTGCAGCCGGGCGTCGGCGGCGCGTGATCGTGAGCAAGGCGAAGCGCGTGCGCATCAGCGGCACGGCAAGCGCGCAAGTACGCGCGATCAGCGCGCAAGGAGGAGCGGAAGGTGCGCACGAGCTCGTGGAAGCCGGCTCGCGCGACGATGGCGCGGCGCTGATCGACGCGCTGCGGACCGGCGACCCTGCGGCGTTCGAGACGCTTTTCGCGCGGCACACTGCGCAGATGCAGCGCGTCGCCTATGGCATTGTGAAGTCACGCGAGACGGCCGCGGAGTTGGTGCACGATGTGTACCTCGGGCTCTGGAATGCGCGCGAGCGCCTCGTCGTGCGCGGCAACCTCGTCGGATATCTCGTCAGCGCGGTTCGCAACCGCGCCCTGGACTGGGTGGCGCGCGAAACACTCCACCGGCGATGGGCCGCGTCGGTTCACCGCGACGATGTGCCGCACGGTTCCGGCCGCCACGACGAAGACGAGGATCACGAGCGCCATCCCGGCCTGCGCGCCGCCCTCGCCGCCGCGCTGGCAGAAATGCCGGCACGGCAGCGCGAAGTGTGCCGCCTTCGATGGCAGGAGGGAGTCGGGCCCACGGCTATTGCCGATCGCCTCGGCGTCGCCGTAAAGACGGTGGAGACACAACTCCACCGCGGGTTGCTGATGTTGCGCGCGCGGCTGAAGGCGCCGGAGCGCGACGACCAATGACTCCGACACCGCCGGCCATGTGTCACGGAGATGCCATGCGTCACGGAGAGGCCGCGCTCCGATCGCGCGCGCTGGTGTTCGACACCACGCTTCGTGATGGCGAGCAGGCGCCGGGATGTTCGATGACGACGCCGCAAAAGCTGCGGGTGGCGCGCGCGCTGGCGCGCCTTGGTGTGGACGTCATCGAGGCCGGCTTTCCGGCCGCGTCGGTCGGCGACTGGGAAGCCGTCAGCGCCGTTGCCGCGGACGTCGGCCGCAGTGCGGTGGCCCCGGTGATCTGTGCGCTCGCGCGGACGACGGCCGGGGACATCGAACGCGCGGGAACCGCTGTCGCGCACGCAACCCGCGGGCGGATTCACACGTTCATCTCGACGTCGGATGTGCACATCCACCACAAGCTGGCGAGCACGCGCGAGGCCGTGCTGCGCCGCACGGCGGAGATGGTCGCACTCGCACGCTCACGCTGCTCTGACGTCGAGTTCTCGCCCGAGGACGCAACGCGCTCCGACCGCGGATTCCTGCTGGAAGTGCTCGCCGCGGCCGTGGAATCGGGCGCACGCACGATAAACATTCCGGATACCGTCGGTTATGCGACGCCCGACGAGTACGCCGACCTGATCGGTACCATCGCGCAAAAATTCGTCGCCAACCGGCCCGCGTCGGTGCCCGGCTCAGACGCCGCGGAGTTGCCTCACGGTCCGGTCGTCGTTTCCACTCACTGCCACGACGACCTCGGGCTCGCGGTTGCAAACACGCTGGCCGGCGTTCGCGCGGGCGCGAGGCAGGTTGAGTGCACGCTCAACGGGCTCGGCGAGCGTGCGGGCAATGCCGCGCTTGAGGAAGTAGTCGTTGCGCTGGCGGCCCGGCGCGACGCTCATGGCGTGGACACCGGTATCCGGCTCGCCGAGATCGGTGGGGCGTCGCGGGTGGTCGCGGAGTGCAGCGGCGTGGCCGTCCCACCGAACAAGGCGATCGTCGGGGCCAACGCCTTCGCCCACGAGTCAGGGATCCACCAGGACGGCGTCCTCAAGCACCGCCGCACGTACGAGATTCTCGACGCAGAGTCGCTCGGGCTCACCGGAGAGGAAACGTTCGAAATCCGAGGGGTTGCGGCTCTTTCCGCGGGTGCCAGGATCCGCGTAACGGCGACCGGGCCGCAGGGCAAAAAGGAGTTCGATGCGCAAGTGCGCATCGACACGCCGAACGAACTCGAGTACTTCAGGTCCGGAGGAATCCTGCCGTACGTCCTGCGGCAGATCGCCCAGGGCTAGGAGGCCCCATGCCCAAGCTAGACCGCGAGAGAAAACTCGAAATCATCCGCAGGAGCCTCGGCATCCGCCACAAACTCAAGGTGCACGAG
>CAYPNI010000252.1:0-2654 GCA_964411925.1 uncultured Nitrospirales bacterium | reverse complement strand
GCGCCGTAACTCCGGCTCGCGGGTACGCTCGCCCTCCCATATATCAGGCCGTCTTGTTGCCCATGGGAACGCGGGCGCAGTAGACGTTTGCGTTGTAGTCGAAACGCACGGCTCCGCCGTTCTGGAATTCGTCGAATAACTCGTCCAGCGCCCGCATCATTTCCCGGCCGCGATCCGTGTCTGATTTCGGGACGTAGGACGCGGACTGCTGGCGCGCGCGAAACGCGTCGCGATCCATGTCCTGAGCATGGGGGAACGACCGGCGGACGTAGTCCGGCCCGAGAACGCGCGCAATGTGCGCGGGATTTTCGTACGTCGCCTTCACGCTTTCGTAATCGACGCTCCATTCCAACAAGAACGCCTCGTAAGCACGCGCGAACGGCGACGTGTCGGTCTGGCGATCGTTCCAGACGAGCGCACAACAGCCGCCGGGCTTCAGGATGCGCCGCACTTCCACGCTCGCTCGCTCGACATTGAACCAATGGAACGCCTGCGCGGCAGTGATCCAGTCGACCGACGCGCCGGGCAGTCCGGTGTCTTCGGCGCGCGCGGCATGGCTCACAAATCCCGCGCGGCCGGCGAACGCGCGCTCGGCCTGTTCGCGCATCGGCGTGTTCGGCTCGACTGCGTGGACCGTCAATCCCCGCTCGAGAAGCAATCCCGAGAAGATGCCTGTGCCTGAGCCGAGGTCCG
The DNA here is from genome assembly GCA_964411925.1 of uncultured Nitrospirales bacterium. Classification (GTDB taxonomy): domain Bacteria; phylum Hydrogenedentota; class Hydrogenedentia; order Hydrogenedentales; genus VFKU01. Next base: position 1,961 of record CAYPNI010000252.1, on the reverse strand, counting down.
CAGCGACCTGCCCCGCCGCGAGACCGAAGTCGGCCGCCAAAAAATCGAGCACCCCCGGCGGATACGTCGGCCGGGCCTTGGCATAGTGCGTGACGCGATCGCCGAAACGCTGCGTGACGTCCGGTTCCATGAGCAACCCCCGGGGCGCGATTGTATCGCCCCGGCGGAATGCGCACGGCGGCCGGAGTGGCGCCTACCTATATATCGCATCGTGTTGCCGTCGCGGACCATCGCAAGAGCCCGATGCTGCTAGGACTAAGTTCTAGCTCATCGTCGTAAGTCTTTTTGCAAGACAAGGGGTATTTATGGATTAGCGTAAATTGCGCATATTATTGTCTATATTATATTGGGTGCGCGAAGTGGATTCGGGGGATTCATCCGAGTAACGGACATTCGTTGCCGGGTTCGGACAGCACGGTTAGAATGAACTTGTCACGAACTTCGGTGTCAGACGCTATGAATGAGAGGCAAATGCGGTTGTAGATCGTAGTTGAGGCCGACGGCCATCCTTCAGTGAGATTGCTTCGTCGGACACCCCGCACCTCCGAATAACGGGATACTGAAAGGATTCGAATGAACCAGATGCGGGATCCGGTTGAACGCCTGGTCGGGAAGGTCCGCCTTCGCCTGTTTGTGCGCGGGTGGATCGGCTGGACGCTGCGATCGCTGTTTGTGGCCGCAGTGGCGTCGCTGATCTGGGTGATTCTGACCCGGTTGCTTCCTGAGCTGGGCGATCCGACATGGCCGGTGCTGGGAGTGTTGGCCGCGAGCTATCCGGCCGGACTACTCATCGCGTTGCTTCGACGCCCAACGCGGGTTGACGCGGCGCTCACGGCCGATCGCGGATTTGGACTTCGCGAACGGATCACGACGTCGCTGGAACTGGCGGGTGTCTCGTCGCCCATGGCGGACGCCGTGCGCGACGACGCGCGCCGCAGCGTGCAAGGCGTGAGCGCGTCGCGCGCAGTGCCGCTATCGATTGGCGCGCGGGCGCGTTGGATCTACGTCCCCCTCGTAGCGCTCGGGCTGGCGTACGTATTCCTGCCGGAAATGGACTTGTTTCAGTATCGCGACCGCACGGCGGAGGCCGATGCGCGCCGCGAAGCGGTTGCCGTGCACGTCGAACGGATCCGGGAGGCGATCGACCCGATCGAGGAGCAACTCGATGCCGACGAATCCGCCGCGATGAGCGCGATCACGGCTGAACTGGGCGAGCTCGGCAAGCAGATGGACGCGGGCGTGCTGACGGAGAAGCAGGCGATCGCGAAACTCGACAATCTTGCCGACAAACTGGCGGACCAACGGCGCCAACTTGCGGAACAGGGCGCGCTGCCGCAATTGGCGCAGGACTCGGAGAAATTCGGCGCGGCGAGCGATGTGGCGAAGGCCCTGCAAGAGGGCCGGCTCGCGGACGCGAAAAAGGAGCTCCAGGAACTTCAAAAGAAACTCGAGGACAAGTCGCTCTCCGAGCAAGAGCGCAAAAAACTGTCCGAAGGGTTGAAGAAACTGGCCGAGGCGGTTGCGGCTAACCCGTCGTCCATGAACGAGTCGCTCTCGGCCGCGCTCGCGAAGGCGTCGGCATCGCTCGAATCCGGGGACATGACGGCGGCATCCGAGGCATTGAAGATGGCCGAACTGTCGGCGGCGGACATCGAGTCGATTCTGAAACAGATGGAGCAGATGGAAGTTGCGAAGGCCTACCTCGCCGAGTGGAAAGGCGACTTGATGGGCCAGAGCGGCTACTGCCGGTTCTGCGGCACGAAGCTGGGCGCCAACGGGCAATGCGAGAACGGCGAGTGCGAGGGCCACGGGCACGGCCTGGGCCTGCGCGGCGCGGGGCACGGCGAGGGCAACCGCATCGGCGAGCTGCCCGAAGTCGAGGCGGGCTTCCAGCCGACCAAGGCGCCGGGCCCGATGACCAAGGGCAAGATGCTCGCGGACCTGTTGCAGCGGAGCGCGCC
>CAYPNI010000251.1:0-2724 GCA_964411925.1 uncultured Nitrospirales bacterium | reverse complement strand
ATCACTAGCGTCCCCGTCACTGAGGGTACGCTGCTTCAAAACCTCATGGCCGCATATTTCGATGCCGACCCCGTCGATATTCCGGCCGGTCCGAGCGATCCGCGCGAGGGACCGGCGGACGCGCCACTGCAATTGGTTGTTTTCAGCGATTTCGAGTGTCCATCCTGCAAGTCGAACGCGAACTTGCTCGCCCGATTGGTCCAGGCCTTCGGCGATAAAATTTCCATTGTCTACAAGAACTACCCGCTCAGTTCCGAGTGCAATCCCAATATCCCGTCGAATCCGCACCCGAACGCATGCAACGCCGCGCTGGGCGGCATCGCCGCGCACATGCAGGGCAAGTTCGTCCCCTACCATCACCTGGTCTATGGCGCCCCGGGTGCGCCCACCGCGCAGTACGTCGAGCAGTCCGCGCAGCGCATCGGGCTCGACATGGGCAAGTGGAACGCGGACAAGATCTCTGAAGCCGCTCGCGCCGCGCTCCAGGCCGACATCGACCTCGCGGCAAAACTTCGGGTCACCGGAACGCCGGCGCTCTATCTGAATGGCCGTTTCCTCGCCTCGCCCATCTCGCCCCACGTCGGCGTCATCGCCCAGCAACTCCTCACCGGCACGACACCTCAGACCGTCAGCAACTAGTTCCCAACCTATCGCCCCACCGATTCTCATTCCCACCCCTCTGTGTCATTCCCGCGCAGGCAGGAATCTCATTCTCCGTTGACCGCGGCTCGCGAGGACGATCGCCCTCCCAGGTCTCATGAATCTGTCCGATCCGTCCAATCCGTGGCCGGTGTTTGGGGTCGTCCCCGCGACACAAAAAGAAGAACCACCCCCAAGCTCCGCTTGGGGGTGGTCCGGTGTTTGGGGTGGTTACGTCGCGCTCAGTCCGTCAGTTCGATCTTGATGATCGAGCCCCGGCCGCGTTCGGTGTGCCGCACCGGGTAGTTCGAGTTGCATACCCACACGCTGCCGTCCTCGCCGAACTCCACCTCGCGCGTGTACGTCACCCGCGACGGCATCCGGAATTCCGTCATCTCCTTCGTCTCCGGGTCGAGCTTGATCATCGTGTCGTTCATCGTGCCGCAGATCCACACGTCGCCCGTCTTCTGGTTCACGCTCAGCGCGTACGGAATCTGGTTCATCGCGTCCGGAAGGTCGATGATGTCCCACTCCTCCGTCGTCGGGTTGAACTTCCCGATCACGCCGTCCGCGAACGCCGGCACCCACACCATCCCGTCCGGGCCCACTTCATGGCGCCGCGGGCCGCGGAACGGCGGCACGTATTCCTTCACCGCTTCCTTCGGAGGCAGGTTCGGGTCGATCACGCCCAGCCGGTTCCCGTTGAGCTTGGTGTACCACACCTTGCCGTCCACCGGGCTGATGCTCACCCCATACGGCGTGCGCCCGCGCGACTCGCCACGGCCGCCGCCCACCGCCTGGTCCGCCGTCGGCAGAGGATACTGCACCACCTCGTTCGTCGCCGGGTCCAGGCTGAACACGTCCGAGCCCGCGTCCGTGTACCACACGCGGCCCTTCGGGTCCTTCGCGAGATCCGTCTCCACCCGCAACGTGTGCGGGTACGCCCCGCGCGGACGCGGCGCCGGCGCGCTCGACACAATCGTGAACTCGCCCGTCTTCACGTCGTACTTGCTCATCTGGCCCGATAGCGCCAGCGTCATCCACATGTTCCCCTCGTGGTCCGCCTCAATAGAGTGCGGCCCCAGGCGCGGGTTCGTGTCCGAGCTCGGGTCCTTCCCGCCCGGGAACGCGATCACCTTCTGCTCGCCCGTCTCCGGATTGAGCGAATAGATTGCGTCGTTCGTCATGTCCACCGCATACACCATCCCGTCCGAGCCCAGCTCGAGATCGTGGATCATGCACGCGTCCTGACGCCCCATGTCCCACTCCGTGATCTTCACCTTCGTCTCGGCACCCTTGGGCGCCGGCGGCGGCGTGAACGCCGGCCACTCCTTCATCGCCTCATCCGTGTACGTGCTCACGATCCGATTCACGATCGTGTCCTGCGTGTGCTTGTACAGACCGCCGAACCCGTCCATCCGCGTGATCATCGTCTCCCAGTCCACCGGCTCCTCCGGCGACCGGAACCCCACCGTGCCAATCTGATGGCAATACCCGCAGCTCATCTTGAAATTGGCCTTGTCCGCCTCGTCCTCCCACTTCATCATCCCGAACAGGTTGTCCCCCGTGCGCTGCGCCTCGAGGTCCGCACCCGTCGCCGGCGTCATCGCGACCTTCACGTCCTTCGCGCCCGCCTTCACGCTCTCCTGCCACGTGTCCAGCTGCCCGATGAGACGACCGCGCACATTAAACGCCGCGTCTCGCAGACCGTCGATCGTGAACGACCCGTCCGCCTGGCTGAACACCGACACACTCATGTCCCGCTCCGGGTCAAACGCCGACACCGTTACCCCTTCCATCGGCTTGCCCGAACCATCCACCACCTTGCCGCTGATCGACGCCGCTCCCGCCGGAATTGCCATGGCGGCGATCGCGAGCGTCATCAGCCCCGTTGTAAATTTACGCATGAATCTCCCATCCTCCTCGTTATTTGTTTTGAAGGCACAAGTGCCGTCAGCCCGAACTGGAAACCCCATCATAGCGCGCGGAACCCGATTCAGCAACCGCGTCAAACCCGGCCAAACCAGCCCGTTCAGCGGCCTCCCGACCGCTCTGCGAGCCATTTCTGCACGTCCGCCTCGGGCT
>CAYPNI010000250.1:0-2749 GCA_964411925.1 uncultured Nitrospirales bacterium | reverse complement strand
TCGCGCCCGCCTCTATTTTCTTTTCAGGTCCATCGTCTCTCACGAAGCGGCAGCTAATCCTGATACGATGCGGCGCAGGAGGCTTCTGCCGAGATGCCGATCGAATTCGACAAGGACTTTCACCGATACGCTGAATTGATTGCCGCGCACGGGCTCAATGTCCAGCCGGGGCAGTTGGTACACATCAATACCGAGCCGATCCATCGTGATTTTGCGCTGCTGGTCGGCGAAAAGTGCTATGCGCGCGGTGCGAAGTTTGTCGATTGCACGTTTCACGACCCGCGCGCGGACAAGCTGCGCGTGGACCACAGCGACGCGGCGCACCTGACCTACGTGCCCGGATACGTGACGGCCAAGTTCACCGAACTGGTGGACGTGGAGGCGGCGAACCTGCGGATCATCGGCATGGAGTATCCGGATCTGCTGGCCTCGGCGAACCCCAAACTCGTGCAGACGGCTGCATTGGCGCGACAAAAGGCGATCAAGTATTTCTTCGAAGACGGCGTCGGCAAGGCGAAGGTGCATTGGTGCGTCGCGGCGGCGGCGACGCCGCTCTGGGGCAAGAAGGTCTTTCCGGAACTTGCGGCGGAGAAGGCCGGCGAGCGGCTCTGGCAGGACATTCTGGCGATGTGCCGCGCGGACAAGCCGGCCTGTGTCGATTTGTGGAGGGCGCACAACACGAAATTGCAGACGCGCGCGAAGACGCTCACGGAGCTGAAAATCCGCGAGCTGCACTTCGTCGGCCCGGGCACGGACCTCGTCGTGGGCCTTAACGAGCGCGCAATCTGGAAGGGTGGGCAGGAAGTGTCGCCGAAGGGACATTGGTTCGAGCCGAACTTGCCGACCGAGGAAGTCTTCACGACACCGGACTTCCGCGCGACGCGGGGCCACGCCCGCGCGACCCGGCCGTTCATGATCCATGGGAAGATGATCGAGGGGTTGTCGCTGAAATTCGACGATGGGGTGATTACGGATTTCCGCGCGGCAAACGGCGGCGAAACCTTTGGCGAATACATCAAGAGCGACGAGGGCGCGGCGCGCCTGGGCGAGGTCGCTCTTGTGGGGATCGATTCGCCGATCTACCAGATGGGCAAGGTGTACCAGGAGATCCTGTTCGACGAGAACGCCGCGTGCCACATCGCGGTGGGGCAGGCATACAAGTTCTGCCTGCGGGACGGCACGGGCCTGAACCGCGATCAGGCGCTGGCGCTGGGCTGCAACGAATCGGCCGTGCACACGGACATGATGATTAGTTCCGAGGACGTGGACGTGACGGCGACGCTGGCCGACGGCGCGCAGAAACGGCTGATTCAGGCGGGGGCGTGGACACCGGAGTTTCGTTGAGCCGGCGCGAAGTGCCCATAGTGTCCAAAGTGCCCAAGATGTCCGGCGGTCGACCGTCCACGCCGGTGCCGTGCTAAACTGGGAGGCAAGCGACACTTCGGGCGGCGCATATGACGGACATGTCCAAATACGAGCGCTACGCCAGGCGCATCCCGCTGTTCAAGGGCCTCGAATCGGCGGAAATCTCCGACATCCTGCGGCGCGGCGAAGTCATGTACGTGCCGAAGGGCAAGACGATTTTCTACAAGGGCCAGACCGGCAACAATTTGTTCGTCGTTTTTAGCGGCGTGGTGGACATCTTCAACGATGAGAAACGCATCGCGCGGTGCCGCGTAGGCGATGCATTCGGCGAGATGTCTGTCCTCGATCACCGGCCGCGATCGGCCTCAGCGATGGCCGCGACCGAAGCCAAACTCTTCACGCTCGACGAGAAACAGATCAACGAGATTCTGCACCAGCGCGTCGCGGTTCGGTTGCTGTTAAACGTGATTCACCTGTTGAGCGACCATCTTGTGAACACGAACACGCTGCTCGCGCACGCGGAGCACAAGCTGCGCAAATACGAGCGCGAAGAAGAACAATCCGGCACCACGGAGCCGCCGCGCGCGACGGGATGACCGGTCGCGCGGCAGCGCGACCCTCTCGCGTCTCGGCGACGCTCAAAAAAAACGGGGACCGGGCTTGGGGCGTACCCGGTCCCCTGGGCTGGATCTGGGGCGATGTCTGGGCATGCTCCAGGTCCATGGGGAGGAGGAGACTGTATCGTTACAACGCTCGCGGGGCTATCGCTGGCGCTGTTCGAATCTCTCTCACTATTCGCAATCGTGGCCGATGACACTTCAGGCCGCGTTCGCGACATTCTCTTCAAATTTCAACTGGTTCCCGTCTCTGTCTATTAGTACAACGGAATCGTCCGAAATGTTCCCGTCCAGGATCTGCATGGCCAGCGGGTCGAGCACCATTCGCTTGATGACCCGCTTGAGCGGCCGTGCGCCGTAGACCGGGTCGTAGCCCAGTTCGGCGAGCAGGTCGCGCGCGGGCTCGGTGAGCTTGAGCGTAATGCGCTTGTCGCCCAGCCGTTTGCCCAGCCGCGCCACCTGGATGTCCACGATTCCGCGGATCTGCTCCTTCGTCAACGATTCAAATATCACGACTTCGTCGACCCGGTTCAGGAACTCGGGCCTGAAATGTAGACGAAGCCTATCCATAACGTATTCACGCTTGGCCTCATTCCCGAGGCCCTGCTGGAAGACTTCCGAGCCGATGTTCGACGTCATGATGATGACGGTATTGCGAAAATCGACAGTGCGGCCCTGGCCGTCGGTCAGCCGGCCGTCGTCCAGCAGCTGGAGCAGCACGTTGAACACGTCCGCGTGCGCCTTCTCGATCTCGTCGAGCAGGATCA
>CAYPNI010000249.1:0-2785 GCA_964411925.1 uncultured Nitrospirales bacterium | reverse complement strand
AGGGGGACGAAGGCGCGCGTCTGCGAGACTTCGACTCACTGGGGCTGAGTCCAGCGCCACTCACGGAAGAGCAGTTCGGGGCATCTCCGTGTCACTGGGACACCACTTTTAGAAAAATTATCGGTATTCGCAGTGTGTTTACGCATATCGCATCTCAATTCGGATCGAGTTCTACGTGGCCGTTTGTTCCTTCTGCTGCGCCTTGACGGGCGGCAGGCGTTGAAGTTGAATCAGAGAGTTCGCCGGACGAAAGGGGCCGGGCCGCGTGGAGTTTGTTGAGCCCAAAGTCTTCCTGGTCGGGGAGACGCGCATCGTGGAGGACGGCCTCGCGGCCTACCTCAAACACGTCGGCGCGCCCGAGTGGAAAACGGATGCGCCCTCGGACTCCGAGCGCCTGTGCGAAGTCATGGGCCGGCTGTGCTACCGCTCGTTCAAGCCGGGGCTGAACCCGAATGTGACGCGTGTGCGTGAAGGCAACGACACGTATCTCGCGCACATCATGGAGGTCGGCCACGGCAGCGTCATCGAGCATGCCGTGCTGAACTTCATCTTCGCGGACGTGAGCCGCGTGTTCACGCACGAGCTGGTGCGGCACCGCGCGGGGTCGGCGTTCTCGCAAGAGTCGCTGCGCTTCGTGCGGCTGGACAAGTTGTCGGCCTACGTGCCCATGCACATCCGCGAGAACGAGGAAGGCATGGCGGTCTTCGCGCGCACGCTCGAACAGCTCGAGCAGGTGCAGGCGGAGCTCGCCAAGGTCTACGCGATCGAGGACGAGAAAAAGTTCGACGTGAAGAAAAAGCTCACGTCGGCCTTTCGCCGCGTCGCGCCAGACGGGATCGCGACGGCCATCGGCTGGTCCTGCAACTTCCGCACGCTGCGGCACGTGATCGAAATGCGCACGGAGCCGTCTGCGGAAGAAGAGATCCGGCTCGTGTTCGGCAAGGTGTACGAAGCGGTGAAGGACAAGTATCCGAACCTGCTCGGCGACTACGAAGCCGAAATGGTGGATGGGTTACCGTGGGTCAAGACGAAACACGGAAAAGTTTAAGTTGAATTCTGGGTGGCTTGGGCATCTTGACCAAGCGCGCATGGGCTGGAAGTCCGTGCCACACAACGACAGGCAGAGAGCAGGTATGAGCAATAATAGATTGTCGGGGAGCAAGGAAAGCGCAGCGGGAAGGGGAGGAAGCGATGTTTGAAGTAAGAGAACGGTTCAAGCTGTCGGAAAAGTTTCTGGACGAGTTCCGCGGGCAACAGCCCAAGTGGGGCCCGCTGGGCTACGTCACGTTCAAGCGGACGTATGCGCGGCCCATCCGCGAGGAGGGCCGGCCTGACCGCACGGAGGAATTCTGGGAATCGATCCGCCGTGTGGTCGAAGGCTGCTACACCATCCAACTCAACCATTGTAAGAACCTCAAACTCCCCTGGATCCCATTCAAGGCGCAGAAATCCGCCCAGGAAATGTTCCGCCTGATGTGGAACTTCAAGTTCCTGCCGCCGGGCCGCGGCCTGTGGATGATGGGCACGGACTACATCTACCAGCGCGGCTCGGGCGCGCTGAACAACTGCGCCTTCGTCTCGACCTTCGAGATCGACGTCTCGTTCTCGGAACCCTTCTGCTTCCTCATGGACATGTCCATGCTCGGCGTCGGTGTCGCGTTCGACACCGAGGGCGCCGGCAAAGTCTTCATCAAGAACCCGGACATCGCGGGCTACACGCACGTCGTCGAGGACTCGAAGGAAGGTTGGGTGGACCTCGTGCGCGCCGTGCTCGAGAGCTACATCGGCCAGGGCAAGCGCCCCGCGAAGATCGACTTCTCGAAAATCCGCCCGATGGGCGCGCCGATTCGCACCTTCGGCGGCATCGCGCCGGGCCCCGGGCCGCTCATCGAGTGCATCAAGAACATCGACACCATCCTGCAGCCGCGCATCGGCGATCGCATCACGTCATCCGACATCACCGACCTCATGAACGTCATCGGCAAGTGCGTGGTTTCGGGCGGCGTGCGCCGCACGGCCGAGCTCGCGCTGGGCGCGCCGAATGACGACGAGTACCTCACCCTCAAGGACCCCAAGCTCCACGAGAAGCAACTGCGCGAGTGGCGCTGGGCGTCGAACAACAGCGTTACCGCCGAAATCGGCATCAACTACGACAAGGTCGGCACGCAGACCGCGAAAAACGGCGAACCGGGCTATTTCTGGCGGCGCAACGCGCAGGCCTTCGGCCGCTTGAGGGACGGCGAGACCTGGCGCGACGCAAAGGTCGCGGGCACGAACCCCTGCGCGGAACAGAGCCTCGAGTCATTCGAGATCTGCAACCTCGTCGAGACCTTCCCCTCGCTCCACGAGACCTACGACGAGTACAAGCGCACGCTCAAGTTCGCGTACCTCTACGCGAAGACGGTCACGCTCATCCCGACGCACAACGAGCGTACGAACGCCATCATGCTGCGCAATCGCCGCATCGGCCTCTCGCAGTCGGGCATCGTCGAGTCGTTCGAACGCCACGGCCGCCGCGCGCATTTCGACTGGTGCGACAAGGGCTACCAGTACATCACCGAACTCGACAAGATTTACTCGGGTTGGCTCTGCATTCCGGAGAGCATCAAGAAGACGTCCGTCAAGCCCAGCGGCACGGTCTCGCTCATGCCGGGCGTCACGCCGGGCATTCACTACGCCCACGCCAAGTACTACCACCGCACGATCCGCATCGACAAGACCAGCCCGCTGATCGGGCCGCTGCGCGCCGCGGGCCACCGCATCGAGGAGTCCGTCTACGGCGACA
>CAYPNI010000248.1:0-2803 GCA_964411925.1 uncultured Nitrospirales bacterium | reverse complement strand
TCCATCGCTCGTGCACCCGACGAGACCGAACATGTAGGTGTGATTCTGCTTGAGATAGACCAGCGAGACGATCGGGGCTTGTCGGCCGGTTTCGATCGCGGCGACGGCGCCGTTCATCGCTGGAAGACGGGCCCGGCGCCGTCGAGGGGCACGGCGAGCAGCGCGGCGGCGATCAGGAACGCGACGAGGGCGGCGCGGACGAGGTAATCCAAAGCGAACGCGCGGCGCTGGTCGTTAAGTGAACGGGAGGTGACACGTTCGGGCTGCGTACGTATCCATTCGTCGAACGTCGGGAAACCCTTGCGACGTAAGCGGCGGATGACACCCAAGGTTTTGGAGTTGTGTAGGAGCATGATGCAGCAATTAGCTAGTTGACTGTACTAGCGAAATGTGCGTAAATGTCGAACCTGCGGGAGGCTGGTTCGATGGACGAATATTCATCGTATCCATTGTCAATCGGCGTGCTGCGCCGGCTGGCCGATCTTGTCGAGGACCTTTCGGAGTTCCCGGTGGAGTTTGACCGTCCATTCTTCGAGGTTCCGGACTTTTTCGATCGGTGATTCCGCGCGTGACTTGAGACGGTTTCCCACGGCGAGAAAATCGTCGCCGAGCAGACCGAGCAATTCCTGGGCTTCGTTGTAGGCGGCGGGCTGTTCGCGCGCGACGTTTAATTCGTCGAGGTCGTCGAGCGCGGCGCGAATGGCGAGCGCGGACTTGCGTTCGATGCGCACGGCGCCGTTTCGGAATTTGCTGAGCCAGTCCCTGCCGATGCCGGCGCGTTCTGCCACTTCGCCGATGGCCCCGTGTCCGCGGCGCTGAATAAAGTAGTTGAGGCGGTCGCGCAGGGCCTCTAATTCTACGTCTTCCATTAGGGAAGGCATTCTAAACCCTTACGGTTTCAGACGTTAGGGAATGCTGTGTCAGACTGTATATACGTATTGACATACGATGTCACTCTGCATATACTGTTTCACGTGGAACCTAGAGAGCAGACGAAATCGGGCTTTCCGTTGGGGCTTCGTCGGCAGCTCGAGCTGAAGGGCTGGTCGAAGGAGCGCGCTGTCATTGAGATCCAGGAGGCCGGGCAGCGGGTGACGTTTCCGACGCTGATGGGCTGGCTGCAGGGGCATCGGCAGCCGCGGATCAAGACGCTCAATAAGCTGTGCGAGGTTTTCGATTGCAGCATGGACGAATTGTGCGGGCGTGTCGAACCGGCGCGAAGCGCGTGAAATGGAAACAGTTCGGGCGGAGGCATAGGCCCGTGAGCATATCAGAAAACGGGGACAGCGTGAAGGGGCGAGGTAACGAGTCGTGACGACGGCGACGACGAGGGCGCGCAGGAGCCCGAGGGCTGGGCGGAAGAAGTGCGTGTGCGGGGTGTGCCGGCAGGCGCGGATGGTCCCGGCGTCGGAGGTTAAGCGTTGGGACCCGATGCTGGTGTTCGACGCGGGGCGTCTGCGCCGGTTCGCGGTGACGGCGCTGCTGAACGGTGCGCCGGTGTCGGTGCGGATCGCGGCACCGGAGGAATTCGTGTGCTGGAAATGCCGCCTCGACTGCGGCCTGGAAACGTGGGCGCGGGTTCGGCTGTCGTTGCAGTACGGCGTGGTGGACTTCGACGGCCCGGCGCTGATGCGTCCGGCGGAGCGCGCGGCGTGTCGCGCGTTGTACCCGTGGCTGATCCGCGGGGCGCGGGAGTGGGTCTACCGGAACTGGGGCGGCGCCGATGGGTCGCCGGTGGGCGAGGACCGGCGGGTGTTCGAGACGTCGGGCGAGGCGGAGACGTTCGCGCGTCGGATGCGGTCGCGGGGGTACCGGGTCGCGGTGGACTGCATCGGGGACGAGCACGCGGTAACGGCGACGCCGATTCACCACGAAAGCCACGAATGACGACGAAGGTGCACGAAGAATTGCCATCGGTGCGATCGCTCGATTGCGGTTGCTCGACGGCGTACTACGTTCGAGGGCACGTGGACCCCAAGACGATGCGCGCGGCGGTCGGGCGGCATTCTGAGGACGAGATCGAACCGAGGGATTGGGACGTTTACTACAGCTGGGTGCGATGCGTTCCAGATTCCACGGGCGACTTTGCGTTCATGGTAATCGACGGAAGACCCGGCGCGCGCGGCTGCTTTCCCGCGACACTTTGCGAGCCCAAGGGGTTTCGCAGTTACCAGACGTGGTCGAGGGTCGCGGCCGATGAGTGACGCGGAGCGCGAGGACGCGGAACGGGAAATTGAATCGTTTGCGGACACGGTGGTGTCGGGATGCCTTGTGCTGTTCCACCTGGGGCAGCTTGCGCGGTCGATGGAGATCAGTCACGTGGACCGGGCGGTGCTGAGCGCGTTCGAGAAGTGGATGGCGTTCGAGTTCCGGGAGAAGAACATCGTGCCGGAGGGGTGCAGCCCGTGCGAGGGGTGCGGGACGCCGCTGGGTCCGGAGGGTCCGGAGGACTTGTGCCCGGCGTGCGCGCAGGAGGAAGCGAAAGCGAACTGCACGACCTGGCCGGGCGTGGCGAGCGCGCCGGCGCTGGATGAGGAAGCGGTCTGATGGGGCGCATCGAGGAAAAGTACCCGCTGGCGTCTATCACGGACGAGACGGTCGGGATGGAATTCCTCGAAAAGATCGACGAGGAACGGCTGGGCGCGAAGGCGACACTGACGGAGGCGCGCCGGACGTTTCACCTGACGGGCGAGGCGAGCGATCCGCAGTGGTTGCGCCGGCTCGAGGATTTCATTCGGCACTCGGGCATTCACCGACACCGAATTCAGACTTTGCTCGGCAAGATGAAGCGCGAACGCAAGGA
>CAYPNI010000247.1:0-2820 GCA_964411925.1 uncultured Nitrospirales bacterium | reverse complement strand
ATGGCCGAGCACAAGACGTTCGAGTACGACGTGCTCGTCATCGGGGCCGGCGGCGCGGGCCTGCGCGCGGCGATCGAGGCGTCGGCGTGCGGCGTGAAAGTCGGCGTGGTCTGCAAGTCGCTGCTGGGCAAAGCGCACACGGTCATGGCCGAGGGCGGCGTCGCCGCGGCGATGGCGAACGTGGACGACCGCGACAACTGGAAGGTGCACTTTTCCGACACGATGCGCGGCGGGCAGTACCTCAACAACCCGCGCATGGCCGAACTGCACGCAAAGGAAGCGCCGGACCGCGTGCGCGAACTCGAGAAATGGGGCGCGCTGTTCGACCGGACGCAGGACGGGCGCATCCTGCAGCGGAACTTCGGCGGGCACCGGTACCCGCGGCTGGCGCACGTGGGCGACCGCACCGGGCTCGAGATGATCCGCACGCTGCAGGACCACGGGATTCACCAGGGCATCGAGTTTCACATGGAGTGCACCGTCGCGACGCTCCTGAAAGACGGCGAGCGCGTAACCGGCGCGTTCGGCTATGAACGCGAGCGCGGGCGCTTCATGCTGTTCAAGGCGAAGGCGATTGTTCTGGCGACGGGCGGGTTTGGCCGCGCGTTCCAGATCACCAGCAACAGCTGGGAATACACCGGGGACGGCGCCGCGCTTGCGTATCACGCCGGCGCGGACTTGATGGACATGGAGTTTGTGCAGTTCCACCCGACGGGCATGGTGTGGCCGCCGAGCGTGCGCGGAATTCTGGTGACGGAAGGCGTGCGCGGCGAGGGCGGCGTGCTTCGCAACAGCGAAGGCAAGCGCTTCATGTTCGACGACATCCCGGACAACTACAAGAACCAGACGGCCGACAACGAGGAAGAAGGCTGGCGGTACACGCAGGGGGACAAGAACGCGCGGCGGCCGCCTGAACTGCTCACGCGCGACCACGTGGCCCGGTGCATCAACCGCGAGATCAAGGCGGGCCGCGGCAGTCCGCACGGCGGGGTGTACCTCGACATCGCGTGGATCAAGGAGAAGCTGCCGAATTCGCGCGAGCACATCCGCAAGAAATTGCCGAGCATGTACCACCAGTTCAAGGAGCTTGCGGGTATCGACATTACGACCGAGGCGATGGAAGTCGGCCCGACGACGCATTACGCGATGGGCGGCGTGCGCGTGGACGGCGATTCGCAGATGTCCACGGTGCCGGGACTGTTCGCGGCGGGAGAGTGCGCGGCCGGGCTGCACGGCGCGAACCGGCTGGGCGGCAACTCGCTGTCCGACTTGCTCGTATTCGGCAAGCGGGCGGGCGAATACGCCGCGGCGTTCGCAAAGGAAAAAGGCGCCGCGCAGGTGCGCGATGCCGACGTGGACGCGGCGGCGCGGCGCGCGCTCGAGCCGATGGAGCGGCAGTCGAGCGGCGGCGGCGAGGGGCCGTATCAAATCCAGCACGCGCTGCAGAACATGATGCAGGCGCAGGTCGGCATCGTGCGCAACGAGGAAGAAATGAAGGCGGCGCTCGAGGGTGTGCTCGCGCTGAAGGCGCGCGCGGCGAAGGTGGTCGCTCTCGGCAATCGCGAGTACAACCCCGGCTGGCATACGGCGATCGACCTGGCGAATCTGCTCGCGGTGGCCGAGGCGGTGGCGCGTGCCGCGATCGAGCGCAAGGAAAGCCGCGGCGCTCATTTCCGGGAGGACTACCCGGACAAATCGACCGAGTGGGGCAAGTACAACCTCGTTCAGCGCAAACGGCCCGACGGATCGATGAGCCTCGAGAAAATCCCGCGTCTCGAACCGAACGCCGAACAAAAACAAATCATCGAGGAGATGAAGTGAGGCACGCATACAGCATATTCTAGAGATACGCGAGTGGCAGATGCGTTGTGAGGATTACACGATGGGCGAAGACTCGAAGGTTCGCGAATTTGTGCATAAGGTCGTCGACTCCGCGGATATCGACAAACTCCGCGCGATACTGGAATTGCTCGACGAGGACTACTTTAGTCCGGAGGAAGTCGCAGAGATAAACCAGATGCGAGACTCCGACGAATGGACGAACTGGCGGGAAATCCGCCGCGATGTATGAAGTTGTCCTATCGAGACAGGCAAAGGGGTATTTCGAAAGGCAAGACAAGTCGATTACTGCCCGGCTTACCGATGTGTTTGCGAGGCTGGAACAAGCCGGACATCCGCAAGGAGCTGTGCCACTTCACGGCGAACTCGAGGGATTATGGCGGATTCGTGGGGAGATCTAAGAATAGTCTTCGGAGTAGACGATGAAGAGAAACTGGTCCGTGTTCTTCGAATAGGACCGCGGGGCGATATCTACAAATAGGTGCCTGCAGACACGGCAGCTGAGGAGAAGTAATGGGGAACGCGACGTTTCGGATTTGGCGCGGGGACGCGCAGGGCGGCGGGTTCAAGGACTATACGACCGACGTGTCCGAGGGGATGGTGGTGCTGGACGCGGTACACAACATCCAGGCGGAACAGGCGAACGACCTCGCGGTGCGCTGGAACTGCAAGGCGGGCAAGTGCGGTTCGTGTTCGGCGGAGGTGAATGGTAACCCGAAGCTGATGTGCATGACACGGCTGAGCGACCTGAACCTGGACGAACCGGTCACGGTCGAGCCGATGAAGGCCTTCCCTCCCATGCGCGACCTCGTGACGGACGTGTCGTGGAATTTCCGCGTGAAAAAGAAAATCAAGCCGTTCAAGCCGCGCAAACCGGACGCGGCGGACGGCACGTGGCGCATCGATCAGGCCGATGTCGAGCGCGTGCAGGAGTTCCGCAAGTGCATCGAGTGCTTCCTGTGCCAGGACGTGTGCCACGTG
>CAYPNI010000246.1:0-2823 GCA_964411925.1 uncultured Nitrospirales bacterium | reverse complement strand
CGGTGACTTCAGCGGCACCGCGCGGACGTTGTACGCCATCGGCAGCGACCACGCCGTCACGTCGTAAATCTGGTCGGGCAGCCCGATCGAGCGCCGCCGCTCCTGCTCTTCAACGAAGTCCTCGTCCATCGCGATGTGCGGTTCGAGCAGGTTGCGCACGAGCCGGCCGGCAGGTTGGTCGAGCGCGACAAGGCGCGAACCCTTCGGAAACGTTTCGCCTCCCGCGCGAAACTCCGAATTCGCCCAGCGCACCTCGATGCCCTGTGATTGCAATTTTCCCGCGAGCGCGAGGACGTCGCCGCGATTTTCATCCGGCACCAGCACATACTCGCGAACGCCGCGTTTGCCCTCCTCGATGGCCGATCGGCGGAACTCGACGAAGTCGCGCAACAGTTTTTCCCGGTTCTGCGCGGCTGCCTCCGCTGTGGACAACGACGCCACGAAGTGATGCCGCACCGCCTCGCGATACGTCAGCCGGTCACCGTCGCGCCGGTCGATTTCGAGCCCGCCCGGCGACGCCTGTTCGTAGGTCATTGCGATCGCCCCGTGCAGCGCCGGCCAGCTGTCCGCGTAGCCAGGGTAGAACTCGTCGAACACCTCGCGCGTGAAGTAGTCGAACCCGAACTCGTCGAACCACTTCGCGTTGTTCCGGCCGATCAGCTCCCAGCCCTCGCGCTGCTCCTTCGTCAGCAGCGGATTGATCGGGTCGGCCGGCGGCGCGAAGTAATACGTCTCGTCGGCCCCCATCTCGTGCAAATCGACCACCACCTGCGGAAACCAGTTCAGCATCTCGTGCGCCTGCGACGAAATCTCGGGTTGGGTCTGCGCGAACCAGTCCCGGTTCATGTCGAACAGGTAGTGATTGAACCGCCCGCTCGGCCAGGGCTCGTTGTGTTCCGCCGCGAGCGGATCCGGATCGGGTTTCATGCCGCGCGCCTGCTCGAAGTGGTGCACGAACCGCGCGCGGCCGTCCGGGTTCTGTGACGGCAGAATGAACACGAGCGCATTCGCGAGGATCTCGTCCACCATCGAGTCCCCTTCGGCCGCCAGCAGGTGATACGCCGTCAACAGCGCTGCGTCGCACGACGAAATCTCGTCGCCGTGTACGCCGTAGGTAAGCCAGACAATGACAGGCAGCTCCCCGATCAGGCGCTCCGCCTCGCCCTTCTCCAATTCGCCCGGGTCCGCAAGCTGCCGCATGGAGCGGCTAATCTCCTCGAAACGCGCGATGATCTCCGCCGACCCGATCGCGATGTAGACCAGTTCCCGCCGCTCCCAGCTCATCCCGTACCGGCGTGTCACGGCCCGGTCCGGCGCAGCCTTCGCAAGCGCCTCGCAGTAGCGCGGCAAATCCTCCGGCCGCGTAATGCGCTCGCCCGGCGCGTATCCCAGGACCTCCTCGAAGGTCGGGATCGACGCCCCGTATCGCGCACCCGGCCAGAACTCGCTCTGCGCGGGAGCGTCATCCCCGAACGCCCACACCGAGGCCAACAGCATCGGCACGATGAGCGTCATACAGGACTCGCGGAACATCGGTGAAACAGCTCCCGAAGACTCGCCCGGACAAGGGGCGATCACTATAATGCGACGTTCACCCAACCACAAAAGGACCCACATGAGAACTGTTCCGCGTCGCTTCAGTCTCCTTCCTGTGTGCGCCATCGCCCTCGGCGTTGCCGGGCTCGCCTCGTCGCAGGCAACGGACGTGGGCACGTTCCCGCAGGAGTACTCGGTGCAATACCCCGGCGAGTCGCAGTTCCCGGACGGCGTGCGGCAGACGCATCCCCCTGCGCCGAAATCGGAACCGATCGAGGTAACGGACCCCCAGGGCCGAACGTGGAGCACCGCGAATTCGCCCGCCCATACGCGAGCAAACGGCGACCTGTGGATCTGTTCGTTGGCCGGCGTGTTGGTGAGTTCGAAGGACAGCGTCCGCGTGTACACGCCTGACGACGGTCTGCCGTTCAACGACTTCACGTGTGTATCGGTGTCCGGCGACGGCACCGCGTGGTTCGGCACGACCAGAGGCGTCATTCGCCTGCGCGACGGCGAGTTCGCCTATCGCCAGGGCAAGCGTTGGCTGCCGGATGACCACGTGACCGACATCGTCGCGATGCCGGACGGCAGCGCATGGGTCGCGGCGAACGGCGGCGTCGCGCACCTGACGACGAAGCCGATCACGTTCGCGGAAAAGGCCGCGCACTACAACGACATCATCGACAAACACATCAAACGTACCGAGTTTGGCTACACGGCCGAGGTAAGCGTCATCGAAGCCGGTAAGTATGAAGGCGTACGCCACCACGACAGCGACAATGACGGCCTCTGGACGGCCATGTACGGTGCTGGGCAGTGTTTCGCCTACGCCGCGACCAAGGACCCCGCCGCCAAGGTCCGCGCGAAACAGGCCTTCGAAGCGCTACGGTTCCTGCAGAAGGTGACGCAAGGCGGCGAACACAGCCCGCCGAAAGGCTATGTCGCGCGCACCATCCTCCCCACCTCCGGACCGGACCCGAACGTCGGCCGGATCGAGCGCGACCGCGAGGAATACGAAAGCGGTGACAAATTGTGGAAGGTCTACGAGCCGCGCTGGCCGAAGAGCGCCGACGGCAAATGGTACTGGAAGAGTGACACGAGTTCGGACGAAATCGACGGCCACTATTTCTTCTACGCGGCCTACTACGACCTCGTGGCCGACACCGACGCCGAAAAAGCGAGGGTGCGGGAGGTGGTTGACGACCTCACGACCCACTTCGTCGATCACAACTTCCAGCTCATCGATCACGACGGCAAGGTGACGCGCTGGGGCGAGTACAGCCCCGA
>CAYPNI010000245.1:0-2858 GCA_964411925.1 uncultured Nitrospirales bacterium | reverse complement strand
TGATGTTGAGCGTCATCAGACGCTCGACACTGCCGGGCGCCGCGGTTTCCTGGCCTGCGGCGTTGGTGCGGAACAGGTAGTTCGCGGACGAAACCGCCGCGCCCGCGGCAATCACCCCTTTGATGAAATTGCGGCGCGTAACGTTCGACGGCGTCTCTTCCATAGCCTTGTTGGAATCTTCCATCTCGGGCCCGCCTTTCAGGCTTTGTCTGGGTCCACTTACAGGTCCAGCAATTCTATTCGTCCGGCGCAATCTTTCAATGGGTTTTTCGTGGCAAAGCCCTCTGGCGAAGCGTATTCTTGCGGGACGGGAACCAGGGTTTTCGCGGGCACGTCAAAGGGAGCGGGGCCGCTCCGCAGGCGGCGCGTGTCCCGGCTTTTTCAAGGAGAGCACATGAGCGGCAGAATCAGCGACTGGACGGGCAGGATCGGCGCGGCCGCCCTGCTGGCGGCGACCCTCGGAACGGCCTCGGGCGGAACCGTTGCCGCGGCACCCGCCGAAGTCACAGGCGATGTCACCTTCAGCCGCGACATCGCGCCCATCCTGCAGCGCAGCTGCCAGAATTGTCATCGCCCCGACGGCGTCGCGCCGATGTCGCTCGTCACCTATGCCGACGTGCGCCCCTGGGCCCGCGCCATCAAGCAGCGCACGGGCATTGGCCCCAAGGCCGGGGTCATGCCTCCCTGGTACATCGAAAAGAACATTGGCATCCAGCAATACAAGAACGACCCCTCGCTGAGCGCGCTCGAAATCGCCAAGGTCGCGAAGTGGGCCGACGCCGGGGCACCCGAAGGCAACAAGGCCGACCTGCCGCCCGCCAAGACGTTCGAGGACGCCAACACCTGGGCCATCGGCACGCCCGACCTCATCATCAAAACCAAGGACATCGTCGTCAAGGGCGACAGCCCCGACTGGTGGGGCGAAATCGAGAGCGTGCCGATCGGGTTGACCGAAGACCGCTACGTCTCCGCCCTGCAAATCCGCGAAGTCAACGACATGCAGAACGCGAAGGACACCGGCCGCACGACGGTCGGCGGCCGCTACGTGATCCACCACCTGATCTGGGCGACCGACCAGGGCGGCGGCGGCGGCACGAACACGCCGTGGCCCGTGCACGAGGTTGGCCGGGGTGCCGACTTCTTCCCACCCGAGGCAGGACGTCTACTCAAGGCCGGCGAGAAGCTGGTGTCGAACTCCATCCACCTGCACTCGAATGGACGCGACACCACGGCGCACCTCGAGATCGGCTTCAAGCTGCACCCCAAGGGCTATCAGCCGACGCTGAAGGCGTCACAGAGCCGCTCGCTCGGCAACGGTCTCGACATTTCAATTCGTCCCAACGAGGCCAACCAGCAGCTGCACGCGTACACCGTGCTGCAGGAAAACACCAAAATCACCTCGTTCGAACCGCACCTGCACGCCCCTGGCGCGCGGATGTGCCTCGAGGCGATCTGGGGCATCAACATCCAGACGCTGACGTGCTCCGGTTACGACCACAACTGGGTCCGCGGCTACGACTACGCCGACGATGCGACGCCGCTGCTCCCAAAGGGCACGATCCTGCACATCACCGGCTACATGGACAATTCGCCGTCGAACCGCAACGTCCCGGATCCCCGCAACTGGCAGGGCTCGGGTAATCGCTCGGTGGCGAACATGTTCATCGACCTCGGACAGGGCGTGGCGCTCAGCGACGAACAGTTCGAGCAGGAAATGATCAAGCGGCGTCAGTCGACGAAAGCCGACGTCATCATCGGCTGTCCGCTCTGCAACACCGTGCGGATCCCGAGCGCGACCAACAACCAGCAGTAGCGAGCGGGCCGGACCATGTTCAGATCACGCGTGCTCGCGCTGCTCACGACGATTCTTCTCGCGCTCCCGGTAGTGGCTGCGGCGCAGTCCTATTCGAGCGGCCAGCCCGTCTGGCCCGCGTTCGAAGGCTGGGAGAAGAACGCCGACGGGACGTTCAATCTCGTCTTCGGCTACATGAACGACAACTGGGAAGAGGAATTGAACGTCCCGATCGGCCCCGACAACAACTTCTCACCCGGGCCGGCGGATCAGGGGCAGCCCACGCACTTCCTGCCGCGGCGCAATCGCTTCATCTTCCGCGTCAAGGTGCCGAAGGACTTCGGCACCAAGGAGATGATCTGGACGCTGACGACGCAGGGCAAGACGCAGAAGGCGTTCGGCTCGTTGCGTCTCGACCTGCTGATTGAAAACGTCGACATCATGTCCGAAACCGGTGCGCTCGGCGCCGGCAGCAGCAATCCGGAGTTGCGCGCCGACAAGGCGCCGATCGTGTCAATCGACGGACCGGCGACGATCAGCGGCAAAGTCGGCGTACCGATCAGACTGACGGCGACCGTCACCGACGACGGCGTGCCGCGGACGAGACCGATGCCGCCAGAGCGCGTGCGTGCCGCGTCGCGCCAGCCGGCATTCCGTCCGACGGTCAACAAGAATCTCGGCTTGCACCTCGGATGGCACGTGTACCGCGGCGCCGGCGAGGTGACGTTCGAGCCGGCGCAGGTCAAGACCTGGGAAGACACGCGGTCGGGCGCCAACTCGCCCTGGGCGCCGATCTGGGTCGCCCCACCGGTCCCGGCCGACGGCAAGTACACCGCCCAAGTCACGTTCAGTCAACCGGGAACCTACGTGCTCCGCGCGCGCGCTGACGACGGCGCGCTCACCGGCGACGACGAAGTGACGGTGACGGTCACGCCGTAGGCCCTGCCCAACCCGAATTGGCCTGTGCGCCGACACGTCTGACAAGATCGCTCGTGCGCATTCGCGCCTGAAGTCCTTCAACACTGAGATGAGATGAAGCGGCTGGCTGCTACCACGTGGTAGCTTG
>CAYPNI010000244.1:0-2881 GCA_964411925.1 uncultured Nitrospirales bacterium | reverse complement strand
GTCCCCGCCCCTCGACTGGATCGTGCTGCTCTGCGCGCTCGCCGGACTACGCAAACGCGAAGTCCTCTACGCCCGCTGGGACTGGTTCGACTTCGGGCCCCGCCCGACCATCCACGTCCAGCGCGGACCCGACTTCGAAATCAAGGACCGCGAAGAACGGTTCATCGCCATGCACGACCGCATCAAACGCACGCTCGAGCCCCACGCCAAGAAATCCGGCTACGTCATCCAGTCCCCGCGCCCCGGCACCGGCCGCAGCCGATACCGATACAACCCCGAAGAAAGCCTGCGCTCACTCCTCCGCGCCGCCGGCCTGCCCGCCACCAAGCCCTACCAGACCCTGCGCAGCACCTTCTGCACCCTCCACGGCCGCCAAGGCACCCCCATGCCCGACGTCTCCGCATGGATGGGCCACGCCTCCTGGGACACCACCCAGGAATACTACTTCGCCGACCTCGCCTACTCCCCCGCCATCAACAACATCGCCAACGAAAAACAGCCCTAAATGGACCACTGAACGCATTGCAACGCCGTTGCACCGCCCCCGACAAAAACACCAAGGCGCTGGCTCCGTAACCTCACGAAACCAGCGCCAATATTGATGGTGCCGGAGAGGGGAGTCGAACCCCTACACTGTTGCCAATACTGGATTTTGAGTCCAGCGCGTCTGCCAGTTCCGCCACTCCGGCGCGGGGCCGTAGTATAGAACACGGAGCGGCGCGGGACAACGCTCACGGGCGGCCTACGCACACTCCCAGATTGTTTCCGTTTGCGCGTTCGGTAGGGGCGAACCGATCCCGCTCGCCGGCGAGATCGCGCTCGAGCCAATTCACGCCGTCCCCCACGGGATTGTTCACCAGCAGCACACCGTCGCCCGGAGCATCGGCCTCGTAGCGCGTCATCGTGGCGGAGCCGCCCCCGTCCAGGTTTATGCCGTCGTCCGCGCCGAAATAAAGCAGCCAGCGCCCGACCTCCTCCGTCGTCGCGCCCTGGCTCGCGTGGCGGCGCCCGTCAATCACCAGAAGGTATACATAGTGCGAGTCGGCCGACAGCCCAATCCCTGTGCGCGGGTGCCGCGATTCGTTGCCAGCTTGCGGTTCGCCATCCGCCAGTACGATCGCGTATCCGCTCACGGCCAACCGCACAGCCGCCAAATCGCCCGCGTCGGCAAGAATGGACGCGCGGCCGTCGTCGTAGATTACGAATGAGGGAGCCGCTGCCGCGGGAGGCGACACGACAACGCCGTCGGATATCGCGAGCCCGCGCAGGTTCGTCGCGGTCCGCTGGTTCCACGGGGCCGGCCACGGCTCGAACACGTCCGCGTTGATGGCCGCGACCATGTTCAGTCCCGCGGCGCGGCTTTCGCGCACGAAATCGCGCGTCGTCGTTCGCCGCGTTTCTTCGGCGTTCTCGCGCCATTGCGCGTGCCGCCCCGTGGTGTGCAACGCGATTCCCGGAGTCCGCAGGTCCACGCGCAAGCAATAGACCTCGAGCGGCAGCGGAACTGCCGTGCGCGTACGGACGAACTCGACCCCCGCCACGAGATGGTTCGCAGCCGACCAGTCATGCCCGGGGCTCTGCGCAATCGCCGCGGGACAAACGCCGGCGAGCGTGACGACGAAAATCGAGAGGAGACGAGAAATCATCGGCGGGTACCTACTGCTTCAGACTATCCGCGAGCAGCGCTACGAATTCAGCTTCCGCTTCATCGGTAAAATGACAGGGATCAATGAACTTTGTCGATTTCTTGAGCGGGGCAGAGGCGACGAACCGGTATCGATCGGCATGGCGTTGCAGAATCGCGTTGTGTTCGACGATTCCCTTTCGCACGTTTTCCGGCGTGCCCCATTCCTTCGTGTAGTCCGACAGTTGATTCCGCGCCGGCGCGTCCGCGTTCCCCATCGCGAATCGATCGAGCGCCGGGTCGTACGCGAATTCGACCACGACGAGCCGGGCACCGTGCGATGCGGCCAAATCCGAAATCGAGAGCAGGTTCGACTCGAACGGCTTCGCCGACCGAATCTCCGCGCCGTAGTGCAGCCAGTCCTCGCGCGGGTACGCGATGTTGACGAAGTGGCGGCCGAACGCGCGTGTCTCGCGCAATTGCGTCATCAGCCGGTCCACGCGAAATAGCAGCGCGCTGTGCAGCGCCGCGCGCCGAAACGGATGATCGTCGCCGAAGACGGCGTGCACGAGCCGGTAGAAAAGATAGTGGCTGTAATCGTCGCGGAAGACGTCCGGCGGCGCATTATTCGCGCGAACGTCGTTGATGCCGTGGTAGAAAATGACATAGTCGAAGTGATAGCCCCGGTCGAGCAGCCAGCGGTACTTCGTGAGGCTGTCGAGCGTCGAGTGCGCATTCTGCGCGACGTTGTACACGCGCCACGGCGCGCCGAGCGCGGCTTCAAGTTTGCCGTCCTGACCCGCGCCGTTCAGGACCGAACCGCCGAGCAGCAGCACGTTGGTCGCGTCCGGCGAGTAGTCTCGCATCGCGTGGTAGATCGGCGGATATACGAGGAACTCCGGTGGAAACAGGAACGGCAGGCGTTCGTCCCGCGCATAGAGCGCGCGGCTGCCGATTTCGAGCAGGGCCAATCCGAGGGCAAGGCTCGTTCCAAGCAACGTCGCCTCAGCGCGCCGCTCGCGCCAGACCCAGAGCGGATTTAGCCACACGCGCGCGGCGACGAATTCGCGCGGCCGAATCGCGACGCACAGACCCGCGGCGATCCCGGCCAGGCCGAGCAGCACTACGAGCGGTTGTTCGTACATCGCGGCGCGGATCGGCGTGGCGCCCGCGCGGCCCGTGTAGAGTTTCGCGATGACGAACGCCGCGCCAAACGCAGACACGACCGCGAGGAGGACGCCGGAGATGCGCAGGAAC
>CAYPNI010000243.1:1666-2967 GCA_964411925.1 uncultured Nitrospirales bacterium | reverse complement strand
GGCTGGCTCGTGCCGCCGTGCATTCTGCACGCGCCGGGGTCGCTGGTGACGTATGAGCCGCAGTGGGGCAGCGACGTGTTCGGCATGTACCAGTCGCTCGTCGAGGGCCGCGACGTGCCGTGGGAGCTGCTCGTCAAGGACGTGCCGAAGAGCAAGCACCGCGACCTGGATTACCTCGTGAACCAGCTGGACTGGGACGCGAACGTGAACCCCAAGTTCAAGGACAGCCACTACCTCGAACCCATCGCCGATGGCAACACCGAGAAGGCGGGCTACGTCGACAAGTGGATCGTCTACGGCGACATTGCGGGCGAACAGTTGTTTTCCGCCAAGGAACTGACCGTCCAGCCGGGCAAGAAAGTGACCATCAAGGACAACGGCGCGTCGGGCGTGTACTGCATCCAGGGCCGCGGAAAGATTGGTGGCTTGCCGCTCGAGTGTCCCGCCATGATCCGCTTCGGCGAGATGACCGAAGACGAAGTCTTCATCTCCGCCAAGCGCGCGCAGGAGGGCTACACGGTCGAAAACCTCGGCGGCGAATGCCCGCTGGTGTTGCTGCGGTATTTCGGGCCGGGCGTGAACCCGAAAGCGCCGAAGGTGGGCGACGCACGGAAGAAGAAATAGGCCGCCCTTCGGACGAAGTCCCTTTCGTCTGTCATCCTGAGCGAAGCCGAAGGATCTTCCCGATGAAGACGTCGGTCCGCGAGAAGATCCTTCGGCTTCGCTCAGGATGACGTAGAGGTTGGTTCTGAAACGGGGTGCGGGCGCCTAATGCGTCGGCCAACTCACGACTTCGCTCAGGATGACGGGGGGCGCATGGCGCACGGAGGGCACGTCTATGACCGGCCGCAGACAGTACGCCGTGTACATCATGGCCAGCGATACGAGAACGCTCTACATCGGATTTACAGGCGACCTCGCGAAACGGGCTTATCAGCACAAAGAGGGCAAACTTCCGGGGTTCACGAGGAAGTACAAGTGCCATAGGCTGGTCTACTACGAACTTTTCGACCGCGCCATCGAAGCGATTCAGCGCGAGAAACAATTGAAGCGCTGGACCCGGAGCAAGAAACTCGCGCTCATCGCCACCGCCAACCCCGACTGGCGCGACCTATACGAAGATTTGTAAGCTTCCCGGCTGCGACTGGACTGTTGACATAGCGGGCAGCGGCCTACCGGCACGCACCCTACCGTCATCCTGAGCGAAGCCGAAGGAACTTCCCGAGGTAGACGTCGGTCCGCGAGAAGATCCTTCGGCTTCGCTCAGGATGACGGTAGGGGCGGCGGTCGCGAATGGCGGC
>CAYPNI010000243.1:0-1566 GCA_964411925.1 uncultured Nitrospirales bacterium | reverse complement strand
CGAATGGCGGCCGTCGCGAACGGTGGACGCCGCGATCGGCGGTGTCGGTCTACCGGAGCAGACTTGAGTTTGGGGCCAGCATGGCTGTAGCGGCGCACGTCGATGGAACTGCGAACCGGGCGCGGACGGAGGACACATGAAACGAATCTCGATTGGGTCGTGGGCGTATGCGATTGGGCCGTACCAGGAAAATCCGGTGCCGTGGGCGGAGGTGACGAAGAAACTCAAGGCGCTCAAGTTTGACGGCGTCGAGCTGGGCGGATTCAGCATTCATCCGAGCCCGGAGACGCACCCGACGAAGGACGACCGCGCGAAGTTGCGGTCGGAGATGGGCGCGACGGGCCTCGCGTTCAGCGGGTTCGTGCCCAACCTCTGGGACCAGCACCTCATTGACACCGAGGACACGGGGCCGTACGTCACCAAGTTCAAGGCGGGCCTCGAATTCGCGTCGGACCTGGGCATCAAGGGCCTGCGCGTGGATTGTGTGCAGCCGCCGACCATCCTCGATTCGATGGACGAAGACACGGCGATGGAGCGTGTCGTGAAGACGTGGCAGAAGTGCTGCGACCTCGCGGACGAGAAGGGTTGCTACGTCACGTGGGAGTTCGAACCGGGCTTCGCGTTCAACAAGCCCTCGCAGATCGTCGAGATCGTCGAAGAGGTGGACCGTGACAACTTCGGCACGGAGTTCGACACCTGCCACGCGGAGATGGTCGCGGGCAAAGGCGCGCGGCAACCGGGCAAGAAGGAAGTGCTGGCGGGCGGGTGCCTCGAACTTGCGCGGCGGTTGCGCGGGAAGATCAATCACATTCATCTGATCGACAGCGACGGCACGCTGCACGGCGACGAGACCAGCACGCACTCGCCGTTCGGCGACGGCTACCTCAACTTCGACGAGATCCTGCCCGAGCTGAACAAGAACAGGCTGCCGGACGACTGGTGGTGCATCGATCTGTGTTTCTGGCCTGACGCGTGGGCGGTGACGGAGCGGTGCAAGACGGCGGTGGATGAGCTGAACAAGAAATACGGATAAGAACGAGAGCGTTGCCCACAGATTGCACAGATGGACACAGATGAGTGACTCAGAGCAATCTGACCCACAAACATACGCGATTATCGGGGCAGCGATGGCCGTACACCGCGAACTGGGAAACGGATTCCTTGAGCGGGTGTACCAAAAAGCCTTCGCGATTGAACTGGCCGCTGCTGAGATTCCGTTTTTGCGCGAGGTGGAACTTCCTGTCTCGTACAAGGGCGCTACGTTGGAATGCGGTTATTGAGCCGATTTCATGTGCTGTGGCGACATTCTAGTTGAACTGAAAGTTGTTGCCGCGCTGGATACGGCGCATTCTGCGCAGGTTATCAACTACTTGAAGGCTACGCGGTTTCGACGAGGATTGCTCCTCAGTTTCGGCGGCCCGCGGCTGGAATACAAGCGATTCGTGAACTAACATCTGTGTCAATCTGTGTAATCTGTGGGCGAGGGGTTTAGATGAAGAAGAAACTGAACATCGGCATGATCGGTTACGGGTTCATGGGCCGGGCGCATTCGAACGCGTACCGGCG
>CAYPNI010000242.1:0-3027 GCA_964411925.1 uncultured Nitrospirales bacterium | reverse complement strand
GTGCCGAAGAGACGCGGGAGCATGAGTTCCTGGATGTGGTTGTCCGGTTCGCGTGGCAGCGCGGCGAAGAAATCGAGCACGCGTTCCTCGCGCACGCGATCGCGGCGCTGGCGCGCGAGTGCGAGCCCGAGCGGAATGAAGACATTCCCGATAATGGAGCGGACCCGGCCCGCGCCGATGGGCGCCGCGGCGCGATCCATCTTTTTGCCCGCCCACGTGCAGTGCGTCGCCCAGAACCCCATTGCCGCGCCGGGGAACAGCTTCTCGAATTCCCTGCGGATGGCCATCGGCTTCGCGTCCACGCCCCAGATGTCGTCGATCGCGCTCACGAGTCCGGGCTTTGCCGTCTTCGCGATGAACTGCGCCGCGCCGGCCATGCGCCGCTCGGGGTAGTTGATCGGCCGCACCCCCACGCGTTTCCACTCGAGCGGCAGCGCGCGCAACCCGTCCAGGCGGCCATTGCGCAGTCCGCGCAGGCGAGCGAAGTGGGGGATGGCCGTCGTACCCTCGGGGAGCGACGCGGGCAGCAGCCCGCTGATCTGCAGCAGCGCCGCCTCGAGCAACATCGCGTCTTCCGCGGCGAGCTGCCTCGCGCGGTCGTACGGCAGGCTGCGCGCGACGACCTGGAAATGGTGCTTGAAATGCGCGAAGCCGCAGGCCGTCAGGATGGCTTCGTAGACCGCCTGATCCGCGCCCGCGCGGTCCATGCGGTCGCGCAGCACGCGCGCCTTGAACAACATGCGCCACTCGCCCGACAAATGCAGCAGCGGCAGCATCTGCCCCGCGCCATAGGCCTCGACCAGCGCCGCACACTTGCCGA
The DNA here is from genome assembly GCA_964411925.1 of uncultured Nitrospirales bacterium. Classification (GTDB taxonomy): domain Bacteria; phylum Hydrogenedentota; class Hydrogenedentia; order Hydrogenedentales; genus VFKU01. The sequence continues at coordinate 2,207 of CAYPNI010000242.1, read as the reverse complement.
ACGTGCCCTCGACTCCGTGCAATGGCTCCGATTCGAAGCGCTCGGCGAGGTCCGCGAGATCCGCTTCGAGATGCGGCCGCAACACCAGCGCCGGGACCTGCTTCCCGGCGGACGTGAGCACCGCGGCGTCCTCGTCGCTACCGTCGAGCGTGACGTGCAGGATAAGTCCGTCGTAGCGCGCGTCCATCGCGTGGCCATGCCGACGCCAATCGGCCGGATCGACATGTATCTCGACGTCGCCCGTGCGGAGCCGCCCGTTGAACTCGATCTGCGCGCCGCGGAAGTCCGGCCCTTCGCCGCGGTTCCACCAGCCGGGAGAGACGACCCGCAGCGCGCGGCCGTCCGTCGTGCGCAGGCCGTCCGCGCGAACGAGCTGGTCATACCAGATGGCCTGGACGAGCTCCTCGGGACACGAGTCCGCGCGTTCGCGCACCGCGAGCGGCCCGCGCGATCGCAGGCGCGCGTAGTCCTCGGCGAAGCGGCGCGGGGGCGGGTCGATTCTGCGCGCGACGTTCATGCTCACCGCGCCTCTATCCTTATCGTCATCCTCATCGTTATCGTCATCGTAATCGGCAGTTCGGCGTGAGTGCGCATTCGATTACGATTAGGATGACGATAAGGATAACGATGAGGAGCTTGACATTGTCGTGGTCGTCGATAGAACGTGGACACTAGTCGCAGCGTGGATCAAAAGTTTGCAAGTCTCGGAGTATAGCGCATGAATTACATACCCTTTGGCCGCACGGGTATCAAGGTGTCAGAACTTTGCCTCGGCACGATGACGTTCGGCAACGAAGCCGACGAAGCCGAATCGCGCGGCATCATGGACCGGGCGTTCGAGGCGGGGATCAATTTCTTTGACACCGCGGACGTGTACACCGGCGGCACGACCGAGGAGATCGTTGGCCGCTGGCTCGAGGGCCAGCGCCAGAAGATCGTCCTCGCGACCAAAGTTCACTTCCCGACGGGCAAGGGCGTGAACGAGAAGGGGAGTTCGCGGCTGCACATTCTGAGCGGCGTCGAGCGCAGCCTCAAACGCCTCAGGACGGACTATGTCGATATTCTGTATCTCCACCACTGGGACGATGAGACACCCATCGAAGAGTCCCTCGCGGCGATGGACCATCTCGTGCGGCAGGGCAAGGTGCACTACTGCGCCGTGTCGAACTTCAGCGCGTGGCAGACGGCCAACGCCGTCGAATGCGCGCGTGCGAACCGGTTCGCGCCGATCACGGCAAACCAGCCGATGTACAACCTCACCAAGCGCATCGCCGAGGTCGAGATCCTGCCGATGGCGCTGCACTACGGCATCGCGATCTGCCCGTACAGCCCGATCGCGGCCGGTCTGTTGACGGGCAAGTACAACCGGGGTGAGAAGGGCCGCATCTCGCACCACCCGATGTACATCGAGCGATACAAGGACCCGATCCATCTCGAAGTCGCGCAGCGATTCACGGATTACGCCAGGGCCCGTGAGTTGGAACCCGCCGCGCTCGCCGTCGCGTGGTGCCGCGACCACCCCGCGGTCACGTCGCCCATCATCGGCGCGCGCAACGTGAAACAACTTGCAACGGCGTTGCTGAGTGGCGACATCCGCCTCACGCCCGAGCAGCGCGCGGAAATCTCCGCGCTGTCGCCCGAGCCGCCGCTGCCCACCGACCGCGAGCCGCTCTCCAAGACGCACATTCCCAAGGCGGGCGAGCACCGGGAAGCCGCGAAGCGGTAGCGCCCCCGTGACGCGTGACCCGCGCCACCGATTGCCGTGTACCTTGCCAGCCGCATCCGTATAATGCCGGGCCACGGAGGGGCCGCGTTCACGTGAGTAATTTCCGCAGCGTACTGAAAGACATCATCGGCAACGTCGAGAAGGTCGTCCTCGGCAAGACCGAAGTCATCAAGATGGCGCTCGCCGCGATGCTCGGCGGCGGGCACGTGCTCCTCGAAGACGTACCCGGCGTGGCCAAGACCATCCTCGTGCGCACGCTCGCCCTCACCAGCGGCTGCACTTTTGCCCGCGTCCAATGCACGCCCGATCTGCTGCCGTCCGACGTGAGCGGCGTTTCCGTGTTCAACCAACAGTCGCGGCAGTTCGAGTTCCGGCCAGGGCCGATCTTCCACCAGATCGTGGTGGCGGACGAAATCAATCGCGCGACCCCGCGCACGCAGTCCGCGTTTCTCGAAGCGATGGCCGAGGGCCAGGTCAGCGT
>CAYPNI010000241.1:0-3085 GCA_964411925.1 uncultured Nitrospirales bacterium | reverse complement strand
TCGGCATGATCGGTTACGGGTTCATGGGCCGGGCGCATTCGAACGCGTACCGGCGGGTGAACAATTTCTTCGAGCTCGAGTACGAGCCGGTCCTGAAGGCCGTCTGCGCGCGCGATGCGGCGCGGGCCAAGGCGTTTGCGGACACGTGGGGTTACGAGTCGATCGAGACCGACTGGAAAAAACTCATCGCGCGCAAGGACATCGACGCGATCGACATCTGCGCGCCGAACAACGTCCACCACGACATGGCGATTGCGGCCGCGCAGGCCGGCAAAATGATCCTCTGCGAAAAACCGCTGGCGATGAACGGCCCGGAAGGCGAGAAGATGGTCGCCGCGGTCGAGAAGGCCGGCGTGCCGAACACGGTCTGGTACAACTACCGCCGAGTGCCCGCGGTGACGCTCGCGAAACAGCTTATCGACGAGGGCCGGCTCGGGCGCATCTTCCATTACCGCGCGGTGTTCCTGCAGGACTGGACGATCGCGACGGACCTGCCGCAGGGGGGCGAGGGCCTGTGGCGGCTGGACGTAAACGCGGCGGGCAGCGGCGTCACGGGCGATCTGCTCGCGCATTGCATCGACACGGCCATCTGGCTGAACGGCTCCATCAAAAACGTCAGCGCGATGACCGAGACCTTCGTCAAGGAGCGCCAACACAACTTGACCGGCAAGGTGGAGCCGGTCGGTATCGACGACGCCTGCGCGTTTCTCGCGCGGTTCGGCAATGGATCGCTTGCGACGTTCGAGTCGACGCGGTATGCCCGCGGCCACAAGGCGCTCTACACGTTCGAGATTAATGGCGAGCACGCCTCGATCCAGTGGGACCTGCACGATCTGCACCGGTTGAGCTACTTCGATCACAGAGACGACTCGATCGTGCGCGGATGGCGGTCCATCCACGTCACCGACGGCGACATGCCCTACATGGACAAGTGGTGGGTGCCGGGCCTGCAAATCGGGTATGAGCACACCTTCGTGCATCAGGTCGCGGACTTCCTGGACAATCTCGCGAAGGGACAGCCGACCTCGCCGACGTTTCGCGACGCGCTCGAGACGCAGTACGTGTGCGACGCGGTGTTGAAGAGCGGGAAGAGCGGAGCGTGGGAGAAGGTTTCATCGCTGAAATAGGTGCGATAGCGGTATCGAGGTCGCGAGGAGCAGGCTGCGCGGCGACTCGATTTGGACACACACACCGGTCCGACGCGTCCTGTCATCCTGAGCGAAGCCGAAGGATCTTCCCGCGGACAGGCGATTATATCGAGAAGTTCCTTCGGCTTCGCTCAGGATGACGGAATCGGACATACTGAACGAACTGAAGCTGACTGATTGACGCACGGTACGAGGAGCTCCATGGCAATCGCAACGAAGAAATCCGCAAGAAGAATCGAAAACCGCTGGGATGCCGCAAAAGCCAAGGGCATGTCCGAGCCGGAACTCCTGCGCTACCGGTCGAATCTGCTCGGCGGCGACCTGACGCTGACCAATTTCGCCGGCGGTAACACGTCGGCGAAAGTGGCGATGAAAGATCCGCTGACGGGCGGGAGCGTTCAGGTGCTGTGGGTCAAGGGTTCCGGCGGCGACCTCGGGAGCATGGCGCTGGACGGCTTCTCGACGCTCTATATGGACAAGCTCCAGTCGCTGAAGAAGCTGTACAAGGGCATCGACCACGAAGACGAAATGGTCGACTACCTCCCGCATTGCACGTTCAACAACAATCCGCGCGCGGCGAGCATCGACACCCCGCTGCACGCGTTTATCCCGCGCCCGCACGTCGATCATCTGCATCCGGACGCGCTCATCGCGATCGCGGCGTGCGCGGACGGCGAGCGCGTGATGAAAGAGGTCTACGGCGACGAACTTGGCTGGGTGCCGTGGCAACGGCCGGGGTTCGACCTCGGGCTCAGGATCGAAGCGACGTACAACGAGAACCCGAAGCGCAAGGGCATCATCCTCGGCGGACACGGGCTGTTCACGTGGGGAGACACGGCTGAGGAGTGCTACCGAGTGACGCTGGACATCATCCAGCGCGCGGCGGATTACCTCGCCGAGCACGGCAGCGACGCGCCCTTCGGCGGCGAGAAGGTCGCGCCGCTGGCGCCGGCCGAGCGGCGGCGTTTCGCGGAAGAACTGATGCCCGTGCTGCGCGGCAAACTCAGCAAGGAACAGCCGAAGATCGGGCACTTCACGGACGTGGACGCGGTCCTGCGGTTCGTCGGCGCGAAACGCTGCGCCGAACTCGCGGCGATGGGCACGTCGTGTCCGGACCATTTCCTGCGCACGAAAATCCGCCCGTTGCTGATCGACATCGACCCGCGGATGACGAGCGCGGAGCAGGTCGTCGGGCAATTGGACGCGCTGTTCGAGGCGTATCGCAAGGATTACGCCGCATACTACGAGCGGTGCAAACATCCGGATTCACCCGCGATGCGCGATCCGTATCCCGTCGTCGTGCTCGTGCCCGGCGTGGGTATGTTCACGTTCGCGAAAGACAAGGCCACCGCGCGGGTGTCGGCGGAGTTTTACGTCAACGCGATCAACGTCATGCGCGGCGCGACGGACGTCAGCCGATACGTCGGCCTGCCCGAGCAGGAGGCATTCAACATCGAGTACTGGCTGCTTGAGGAAGCCAAGCTCAAGCGCATGCCCAAGCCGAAGCCGCTCACGGGCAAGGCCGCGCTGATTACCGGCGGCGCCGGCGGCATCGGGCGCGCGATCGCGCGGCGGTTCCTCTCCGAGGGCGCGTGCGTCGTGCTCGCGGACATCGACCCGGGCGCGCTGAGCGACGCGAGCACGCAGTTCGCCAAGGAATTCGGCAAGGACAACGTCTCGACACACGTGATCGACGTGACGCGCGAGCAGGCGGTCGTGGACGGGTTCCGGTCGGCCGTGCTCGATTTCGGCGGGCTGGACATCCTCGTGTCGAACGCGGGCATCGCGTCCGCCGCGCCGTTCGAGGAGACGAGCCTCGAACTCTGGCAGAAGAACATGAGCGTGATGTCCACGGGCTACTTCCTCGTATCGCGCGAGGGGTACAAGCTGATGCAGGCGCAGGGCACGGGCGGATCGATCGTGTTCGTCGCGTCGAA
>CAYPNI010000240.1:0-3117 GCA_964411925.1 uncultured Nitrospirales bacterium | reverse complement strand
ATTTGCCGCAGCCGGACTCGCCGACCAGCCCCAGCACTTCACCGGGATACACCGTGAGCGAGACGCCGTCCACCGCGCGTACCGCGCCGACTTCCCGCGCGAACACAACGCCCTCGCGCACCGGAAAGTGCGTCTTGACGTCAGTGAGTTGGAGGAGCGGGGTGGTCATGAGACGGATAAGTTCAACGGCCGATTACGATGACGATAACGATTAGGATAACGATGACGATCGAGTGTTTTGCGGTTCATTCGAGTTCGCCTCTCTGCACACGCAGGCAGGCCGTCGCGCGGTTGCCGGGGATGGGTTCGAGCGTAACTCGCGAGGTGCGGCAGTAGTCGAGGGCGTAGCTGCAGCGCGGCGCGAAGGCGCAGCCCGTGATCTCCTGCGCCAGGTCCGGAGGCATCCCCGGGATCGTGCGCAGCGTCTCGCCGGGCCGCGTGTGCGCGGCGGGCAGGCTCTGCAGCAGTGCCTCGGTGTACGGGTGTCGCGGGCGCGCGAAGAGGTCATCCGTGCGCGCGGACTCGACGACGCGGCCAGCGTACATGACCAGCACGCGGTCGCAGGTGCCCGCGACAACGCCCATGTCGTGCGTGACCAGAATCACGGCCATACCCAGGTCGGCCTGCATCTTCTTGATCAACTCGAGGATCTGCGCCTGCACGGTCACGTCGAGCGCGGTGGTCGGCTCGTCGGCAATGAGGAGCTCTGGGCGCGTGATCAGCGCCATCGCGATCATCACGCGCTGGCGCATGCCGCCGGAGAACTGGTGTGGGTAGGCGCGCAGGCGGCGCGGGGCATCCTGGATGCCCACGGCGGTGAGCATTTCGATCGCGCGGACGCGGGCCTTGCGGCGCGAAAGACCGTCGTGGCGGACGAGGGGCTCGATGAGCTGGCGCCCGATGGTCAGAAACGGGTTCAGCGCGGTCATCGGGTCCTGAAAAATCATCGCGATGCGCTTGCCGCGGATCGCGCGCAGTTCACGCGGGGTCGATTTCAGCAGGTCGCCGCCGCCGAAGCGGGCCGTGCCGCTTTCGATGCGCGCGGTGAGCCGCGGCAGCAGGCCGAGCAGCGCGTAACACGAGACGGACTTGCCCGAGCCGGACTCGCCGACGATGCCGACCGTCTCGCCGGGCTGGACGGCGTACGACATGCCGTCGACGGCGCGCACGACGCCCTCGCGCGTGTGGAAGTACGTGCGCAGGTCGTCCACTTCGAGCAGGGGCATGGCCTTATTTAACCACAGGACGCGGAGAAGTTACTCACCCGGCGCCGCGGTCGCGCGGCAGCGCGACCCTCCCACTGCTTGTGCGTGCTCGTTGCATCGCAGCAGCGAAAGCCCGGTTGCGAAACAAGGATGATTTGGATGACTGACCCGGCGAAGGGTGCGGAAGCCGGCGAAATAGTGCAACAGCGGGAGCGGAATTCAGATCTGAAATTTGAGATTTGAGATCTCAGCTGAATCGGCGGGTGGGGCTAGCGGGATTCACGATGGGAATTATGGGAAGCATGAGCGGAATGGGAAGCGCGAGGAGCGGTAATGGTGTTGTGTGCATGAACCAAGGTATCGACCGGCAATTTGATAAAGTAAATTCATGGCTAAACTAAAATTACCTCGGATGGACAACGTCGGTATCGTGGTCGAAGACCTCGATGGGGCCATCTCGTTTTTCACCGAACTCGGTCTCACCTTGCAGGGGCGGGCGAAGGTTGAGGGCGAATGGGCTGGACGCGTGACGGGACTGGGCGACCAAAGCGTCGAGATCGCCATGCTGGCCACGCCTGACGGGCACAGCCGGATCGAGCTCTCGCGGTTTATTACTCCTCCGACCATTGCCGATCATCGGAACGCCCCGGTGAACGCGCTGGGCTATCTACGCGTGATGTTCGCTGTGGAGGATCTCAGGGAGACGCTGGCGCGCCTCGAAGCGCGCGGCGCGAGGCTCGTAGGGGAAGTGACGCAGTATGAGGACCTGTATTTACTGTGCTATCTGCGCGGTCCCGAGGGCATTTTGATGGCGCTCGCCGAACGGCTGGGTGATTCCGAGAAGCCCTAACGGTCGCGCGGCAGCGCGACCCTCCCATGCGCGTTCATTATCAAGAATTGTCGCGCGCGTTGCGCACGTCTTCGGCGTGCTTGAGCGCTTTCTCGTTCACGAAGTCGGTGTAGCTCGACCAGGCGGGCGGCGTGCTGTCGGGCGAGCGCCACATCGTAAAGTGGCAGGTGGGCGCGCCGGCGGGAATGGTCGAGTCGAAGCGCACGTCGAACCCGAAGACCTTGGCGTGGTCGCGAAACGCCTCGATCATGCCCTGGACGAAATACCGCTGCACGCGGCAGTCGAAGGCCTGGTACGTGTCCTGGTGCGGGCACCAGAGGATGTCGAACGAGGCGGTATTCTCGTCGTCGATTTTCGGGTCCTCGAGGCTGGCGTAGGCGATGCGGTTGATGACCGTCGCGAAATAGCTGATGTATTCCGCCTGGGTGATGTCCTCGGGCGGCGCGCAGCCCTTGAGCATCTGGTCGCCAATGTCGTACCCGATTTTCTTCAGCGCGCCGTAAACGACCTCCTGCCCGTCCTTGCCGAAGGCGACTTCGCAATCCTTCAGGATCTGGATTACGGCCATCGCCTGCATCGTGCCCCATTGCCAGAGCGTCGCGGGGTCGAAGTCCGTTTTCGCGAGGACTTCTTCCTTGAGGCGTTTCAGTCCGACGGCGTAGGGCTGGTTGAACTCGAACTTCTTCCAGCTCGGTTCGGGGCGGTTCTGCCAGTGGGCCATGCGTGCGACTCCTTTCGGTTCTCGCGGTCACCGATTCTACACGTCATTCCGTGTCGATGGACGGGGAGATTCTTCGCTACCGCTCAGAATGACGGAAAAAACACTCAATCCCTACTTGCTTTCGGATCCAGCGCGTCGCGCAGGCCGTCGCCGAGGAAGTTGAGCGAGAAGAGGGTGAGGCTGAGCGTGATGGACGGGAAGATGAGGAGCCAGGGGTATTGCTCCATGTGTTCCGCGCCGTCGCGGATGAGGAGGCCCCAGGAGGACATGGGCGGCTGTACGCCGAGGCCGAGGAAGCTGAGGAAGGCCTCGAGCAGCATGACCTGCGGGATCGTGAGTGT
>CAYPNI010000239.1:0-3129 GCA_964411925.1 uncultured Nitrospirales bacterium | reverse complement strand
CGGCTGCTGCTCGACTTCACCGGAATGCTGGCGGTGAAGACGGTGCACTTCCTCTACAGCCGGCGCGCGTGGATCGCGCTGTGAACGAGGGAACGGGGTTGCGCATCCTGGCGCTGATGCACCCAACCCTCGTGCCACCTGATGACCCGGCCTCGCCCGGCGAACACGACGACGCCGAGTTCAAGACGGAGTACGACGTCGTCTCCACGCTGCGCGCGGCCGGCCACGAGGTGCGCACCCTCGGCGTTGCCGACGAGCTGGTGCCGATCCGGCGCGCGGCGGAGGACTGGAGGCCCCACGTCGTCTTCAACCTGCTGGAGGAGTTCCACGGCTGGCGCGAGTTCGACCAGCACGTGGTCAGCTACCTCGAGCTGCTGCGGCTGCCGTACACCGGCTGCGGCCCGCGCGGGTTGATGCTGGCGCGCGACAAGCCCCTGGCCAAGCAGATTCTCGCGTACCACCGCATCAGGTCCCCGCGCTTCTTTGTGGCGCCGCGAGGGCGCCGGGCGCGCCGGCCGGCCGCGCTCGCGTTTCCATTGATCGTGAAGAGCGTCAGCGAGGAAGCGTCGGAGGGGATCTCGCAGGCCTCGGTGGTGGACAGCGACGCGCGGCTCGCGGAACGCGTGCGCTTCATCCACGAGAGCGTGGGCAGCGACGCGCTCGTCGAGCAGTTCATCGCGGGCCGCGAGCTTTACGTCGGCGTAATGGGATTCGAACGGCCCGTGGTGTTCCCGCCGTGGGAGCTGCTGTTCGAGAACCTCGCACCGGGCGCCATTGCGATCGCGACGTCGCGGGTCAAGCACGACGCGCGGTACCAGGAGGAACGCGGCATCATGCAGGCCGAGGCGGAACTCGAGCCGCGGCTGGTGGCGCTGATCACCAAAGTGTCGCGGCGGATCTACAAGCTGCTGCGGCTGGATGGCTACGCACGCCTCGACTACCGGCTCTCCGCCGAAGGGGTTCCGTACTTCCTCGAGGCGAACCCGAACCCGGACATCGCGCGCAGCGAGGAGTTCGCGTCGGCCGCCGAGGCGCGGGGGATGGACTATGAAACGCTGCTCGACCGGATCGTGAAGCAGGGCATCCGGGCCCGGCGACAGCCGTCCTAGCACCCGCCACCTCGGCGCGTGGCAACCCCACTTTTTGAGCTCCGGCACGGGACGCTAGACTTCAATGGCATGCGAGCATCCGTATTCGTTGGGGTCAGCTTGGACGGCTTCATCGCAAGGCCGGACGGTGGCCTCGATTGGCTCGACCACGCGGGCAACGCCGACCACGGCTACACGGCATTCATTGCGACCGTGGATGCCCTCGTAATGGGGCGACATACATATGAGACCGCGCTCGGTTTCGGCGCGTGGCCCTATGGAACGAGGCCCGTCTACGTGCTCAGTTCGCAGCCGCCGAAGCGGGCGCCCGACGGCGCCACAGTCCACCACCTGCAAGGCGAGCCGCGGGCTGTGGTTGCGGCGCTGGAAGGAAACGGCGTGCAGCACGCCTACGTTGACGGCGGCGTCACTGTGCAGCGCTTCCTGCGCGCCGGACTCATCCAGCGGCTGATCCTTACGCGGCTGCCCGTGTTGATCGGACAGGGAATTCCGCTGTTTGGCGCGCTCGACCGCGACATCCTCCTGCAACACGTCCGGACCGAGACGTTCAGCACGGGGCTGGTGCAGACGGAGTATGATGTGCTTCCGGCCGTTTCGCCGGCTGCCGGATGAGCAACGAACGGCGGTCTACGGCGCGATCGAACCCGTCGCGACCCACTGGCCGCCCACAGGTTCCGCGCTACCCTCACGGATGACCTGTCGAGAGTTCTCGCTTGCCCGTGAATCCGGGAGCGGCCGGATTCCCTGCTACGAGTGGGCGCCTGCCCTGCCGCCGCGTGCGACCCTGATCGCCGTACACGGCCTGGGCGATCACGGCCGCGCCCTTCCCTACGTCAGATTCGCCGAGTCGCTCGTCCAGGAACAGTGCCGCGTGATCACATACGACCAGCGCGGACACGGCGGCCACGCCGGGCCGACAACCGGGCGCGCGCGTCTTCCGGGACTCGTCGAGGATCTCTCCACCGTGGCGCGCCATGCGCGAGAGATCAGCCAGGACGCGCCGGTCGTCGCGATCGGACTGAGCATGGGCTCGATCGTCGGCATCCTCGCCTGCCACGCCAACCCGCGAATGGTTGATGGCCTCGTCGCGGCCTCCGCCCCGCTCGGCCCCGTTTCCGCGGGACGGGTCGCCGTGCTCGCGGCGACCCTGCTTGGACGATGGCTTCCGTGGCTTCCGATCGATCCCGGCATCGACCTGTCACGAGTCACCGACAACCAGGATGAGCTGGCGCGATACCTTGGCGACCCCCTCTTTCGCACGCGAACCCGCATGGGACTGGCGTCCGACCTGCTCGGCGCCGTCGCCAACCTGCGACGCGTGGTGGTCACGCTGCAGGTGCCATCGCTCTTGCTGCACGGAGCGCGGGATGACATCTCACCGTGGGATGACACCGTCGCGGCGGACATCGCCGGCGGGAACCGCACCGTCAGGACGTTCGACAACGGCCATCACAACCTCTTCCTCGACAACGCGAATAACGAGGTCTTCGATACGATCAACCAGTGGTGTGCATCGCTCCGCGCTCGCACCGAGGTCGCGCCAGAGCATGCCGCCACGCTGCCCAGCGGATGATGGCCGAGAACAAGACGAAACCCACGGGCGCCAGCGTCGCGAGGTACATCGCGTCGCGCGCCAGCGAGTCGCAGCGCAAGGACTGCCGCGCGCTGACGGCGATGCTTCGCAAGGCCACGGGCAAGCCCCCGAAAATGTGGGGCCCGAGCATCGTCGGCTTCGGAAAGTACCGATACACGTACGAGACTGGTCGCACCGGCGAGGCAGCACTTGCCGGATTCGCAATCCGCGGCCGCGATCTCGTGGTCTACCTGATGGCGGCGGGAAAAACGCAGAAGGCCTTGCTGGCGAAGCTGGGCCGGCACAAGATGGGCGGGTCGTGCCTCTACTTCCGGCAGCTGGCCGACCTCGACACGTCGGTGCTCGAACAACTCGTCGCGGCGTCGATCGCCGAGGTCAGGCGCCGCTATCCGGAATGACTCGATGAGCGATGCGCGCAAGCACGCG
>CAYPNI010000238.1:0-3133 GCA_964411925.1 uncultured Nitrospirales bacterium | reverse complement strand
CGACTTCGGCGGCTGACGGGGGCCACGTGGCCTCCGATCCCGTCTCGCAACGCTTTGCGCCGCGGCGCATTGCCCTGCTGTTGGCAGGGATCACCGCGCTTGCGTGGCTAACCTGGTGGCGCGCGCCTCTGTTCAGCGGCGGCGGCACGCACCTCGTCACGCTCACCGGGCCGACGATGGGTACGTCGTTCACCATCAAAGTCGTTCAGCGGCGCGGCACAGTCCCCGAAGCCGAATTGCGGACGATGATCGAGCGGCAGCTCGGCCGCGTGAACGAGTTGATGTCCACGTACGATCCCGACTCCGAGATCTCGCGCTTCAACGCGTCGCGCGCAACCGGGCCGGTTCAGATCGCTCCGGAGACCGCCGAAGTGCTCTCCTGTGCGCTGAAAGTGAGCGAACAAACGATGGGCGCGTTCGACGTCACGCTTGGGCCGATCGTGAATGCCTACGGATTCGGACCGCCGGGCCGTGGCGAACGCCCCACCGAACCGGCCATTGACGCGCTGCGCGCGCACGTCGGCTACGTAAAACTCGAATTCGATCCGGACGCCGGGTCGCTGAGAAAAATCGATCCGGAAATCTATATCGACCTCAATGCCATTGCGCCGGGGTACGCCTCCGATCTGATCGCGGGGGCGTTCGACGCCGCGGGCGTCTCTGATTACATGATCGAGGTCGGCGGTGAGGTGCGCGCTCGCGGGCGCAACGCGGACGGCGACATTTGGCGCGTAGGAATCGAGAAACCCGCCGAGGGCGAGCGTAGCGTACAGCGAATCGTGCCGCTGGACGGTCTCTCGCTGGCGACGTCGGGCGACTACCGCGACTACTACGAGGAAAACGGCGTCCGTATCAGCCACACAATCGACGGGCGAACGGGCCGGCCCATCGCGCACAACCTCGCGTCGGTCTCCGTACTCCACGAGGATTGCATGTGGGCCGACGCCTACTCGACCGCGATCATGGCACTCGGGCCGGACGACGGCTATATCCTCGCCGAAATACTCAAACTGCCTGCGCTGTTTATACTTCGTGGGGACGGCGGGTTCACCGAACGCGCGACGCCCGCATTCGAGGAACGCTTCGGCGCGGTGAACGCGCCCGTAAAGTCGACATCATGAACACACTCATCGTCATCGGCATCAGCATCGTCGCCTTCGGCATCATCGTCGCCGCGATGGCGATCGGCGTCATCTTCCGCGGTAAGTGCATCCGCGGCTCGTGCGGCGGCGAGGCCGTCATCGGCCCGGACGGCGAGTTGCTCAACTGCGACTCCTGCCCCGTCCGGCGCGACCCGGAGCGCCTCGCCCGGGCTGGCGGCGGCACGCGGGTGCCGGCGAGCAAGTAGAGCTATAATCCCGACCCGTACCGGCGAACCGAGATACCAGGAGCACTCCGTCTACATGAGTTACCGAATCGAGAACGACACGATGGGTGAGATGCAGGTTCCAAGCGACAAATACTGGGGATCGCAGACGGCGCGGTCGGTCCACTTCTTCAAGATCGGCACGGAGCGCATGCCGCGCGAACTCATCCGCGCGCTGGGCATCCTGAAAAAGGCCGCGGCGCTGACGAACCGGGAACTCGGACTGCTCGACGCCAAGCTCTGCAACGCGATCTGCAACGCTGCGGACGAAGTCATCGCCGGCACGCTCGACGATCATTTCCCGCTGGTCATCTGGCAGACGGGCAGCGGCACGCAGACGAATATGAACGCGAACGAGGTGATCTCGAACCGCGCGATCGAAATGCTGGGCGGCGCGATGGGGAGCAAGAAGCCGGTCCATCCGAACGACCACGTGAACATGTCGCAGTCGTCGAACGACACGTTCCCCACCGCGATGAGCATCGCCGCGGTGGAACAGATTCACCACCACCTGCTGCCGCGCGTGCGCACGCTGCGCGACACGCTCGCGGCAAAGGCCAAGTCGTTCACGGACATCATCAAAATCGGCCGCACGCATCTCATGGATGCGACCCCGCTCACGCTCGGGCAGGAATTCTCGGGCTACGTGCAACAGCTCACGAACGGCATCGAACGCATCGAGTCCACCCTGCCCAAATTGCGCGAACTCGCACTGGGCGGGACGGCCGTCGGCACCGGCCTGAACACCAAAAAAGGGTACGACGTCACGGTCGCGAAGAAGATCGCGGAACTGACGGGCCTGCCGTTCGTGACCGCGCCGAACAAGTTTGAATCGCTGGCGGCGCACGACGCGATGGTGATGGCGCACGGGGCGCTCAAGACGCTCGCGTGCAGCCTGATGAAAATCGCCAATGACGTGCGCCTGCTCGCGAGCGGCCCGCGGTGCGGCCTCGCGGAAATCCGCATCCCGGAGAACGAGCCGGGCTCGTCGATCATGCCGGGGAAAGTCAACCCGACGCAGTGCGAAGCGGTGACGATGGTGGCCGCGCAGGTGCTCGGGAACGACGTCGCGGTCAACATCGGCGGCGCGACCGGTCACTTCGAACTCAATGTGTTCAAGCCGGTCATCGCGTACAACTTCCTGCAATCCGTCCGGCTGCTCGGAGACGCGGCGCAGTCGTTCAACGATCACTGCGCCGTGGGCATCGAACCGGACCGCGCGCGCATCGACGAGCTGATGAACAAATCGCTCATGCTCGTGACCGCGCTCAACCGCAAAATCGGCTATGACAACGCGGCGAAGATCGCAAAAACGGCGTACAAGAACGGAACGACGCTGTTGCAGGAAGCCCTGGCGCTCGGCCTGCTCACCGAGGCGGAGTTCAACGCCGAAGTCGACCCTTCAAAAATGATCGGGCCCAGCTAAGAGAGGGTCGCGCGACCGCGCGACCGCGCGAAAACCATGTCCCCCGCTTTCCCCAACGATCTCGGCATCATCCTCGTCGATCACGGATCCAAACGCGACGAGGCGAACCTGCTGCTCGAGGACGTGGCCCAGCTCTTCCGCGGAACGACGGGCGCGCACATCGTAGAGACCGCGCACATGGAGCTCGCCGAGCCGACGATTACGCAGGCGTTCGCCCGCTGCGTCGCGCAAGGCGCCAAACGCGTCGTCGTCCACCCCTACTTTCTCGCGCCGGGCCGCCACAGCACAAGCGACATCCCGCGAATGGTCGCCGAGGCCGCCGCGGCCCACCCCGGCGTCGC
>CAYPNI010000237.1:0-3148 GCA_964411925.1 uncultured Nitrospirales bacterium | reverse complement strand
GCGACGATGATGCTCGCGGACATGGGCGCGGACGTGGTGCGCGTGGAGGCGCCGGGGCGGTGGGACATGGTGCGGTCACGGCCGCCGTTCGACGACGGGGTCGCGGCGGGCCACGCGTTTCTCGCGCGCAACAAGCGGTCGATCTCGCTGGACCTGAAGAAGGACGGCGCGGCGGACGTCGTGAAGCGGCTCATCCAGACCTACGACATCGTCATCGAACAGTTCCGGCCCAGCGTGATGGATCGGCTCGGCGTGGGATACGACGCGCTCAAAGAGGCGAACCCGCGGCTGATTTACTGCTCGCTCACGGGCTACGGGCAGAACGGGCCGCTGCGCGACCGCGCCGGGCACGACAACAACTACCTCTCGCTCGCGGGGGTGATGAGCCACAGCGGGCGCAAGGGCTCGGGGCCGGTGCCGCAGGGCGTGCAGGTCGCGGATGTCGGCGGCGGGTCAATGTGTTCGGTCGTCGGCATTCTCGCCGCGGTCGTGCACCGGCAGCAGACAGGCGTCGGGCAGTACGTGGACGTATCGATGTACGACGCGTCGATCCTGTGGAACGCGTACGCGGCGGCGCAGTACCTCGTGGGCAAGACCGCGCCGTCTTACGAGACGATGCCGCTGAACGGCGGGACCCATTACGACTACTACCGCACGAGCGATGACCGCTACATTTCGGTCGGCAGCCTCGAACCGAAGTTCTGGGAGGGTTTCTGTCGCGCAATCGGGCGGCCGGACTTCATCGAGCGACTGGATTTGCCGGGGCCGCGGATGGACATCCTGAAAGAGGAAATCCGCCAGGTGATGGCGTCGAAAAGTTTCTCCCACTGGGTGGAGGTATTCGCGCGCGAGGACTGCTGTGTCGAGCCCGTGCTGCGCATGGACGAGGCGCTGCGGCATCCGCAGTGCGCGGCCCGGCAGATGGTGGTCGATGTGCCCAAGCCGAACGGCGGCACGCAAAAGCAGGTCGGATTTCCAATCAAGTTCTCCGAGATCGAGCCGCGGTACGGCCATATCGGCTGCGAATTGGGCGCGCACACCGAAGAAGTGATGAACGAGGCCGGTTACGACAGCGGGCAGATCGCAGCGCTGCTCGACGCCGGGATCTTTGGGTGAGGGAGGGCCGCGCTGCCGTGCACGTCGCGCAGACGCGGAGGGGACGGTGCTCCTACTTCAGGCGTCGTCGGAACGCGCGGAGGAAGCCTTCGAACTCTTCGACTTTCAGCATTTTGCACGCGGCGGCATAGACGACTACCGCGGCGGCGATCGCGGTGAGCGTGGTGATCAGGCGGGGACCGATGGACGCGTCGCCGATCGCGGCGTGCAGGCCGTCGTGCGTGGCATAGGCCGCCGCGGCCATCAGCATCGTCGCGCAACCGATGCGCAGGATCGCCGACAGGAATGCCGGATTATAAAGCGGGCCGACCTTTTGCCAGAGGAAGACGTAGAGCAGCGCGGCGTTGATGGTGTAGCTCAGCGCCGTGGATAGCGCGAGTCCCTTGTAGCCGAGCGGACCGATCAGCACCAGAATGAGCAGTACGTTCATGATCATGCTGGCGCTGGCGATGATCACGGGTGTGCGCGTGTTCTGCGCGGCATAGAACCCCGTTGCGAGTACCTTCACCCACGCGAACGACAGCAATCCCGCGGATGAAATCACGGCCGCGGTCGCGGTCATGGTCGTCGCGTCCGAGCCAAATTCGCCGCGCTCGAATAGCAGTTGCACGATCGGCCGCGCAAGGACCATCAGCCCGACGGCGGACGGCACCACGAGGAAAAAGCTCTGCCGCAGTCCGCTGATGAGCACCTCGCGCATTTCGCCGGTGGCGTTGCGCGAACCGGAGCGCGCCAGCGTGGGGAGGATCGCGACGGCCGTGGCGGAGCCGAAGATCGAGAGCGGGAGTTGCACGAGGCGCGTCGCGAGAAACAGCGCGCGGACCGTGCCCGCGCCGAGGCCGTAGGCGAACAGGCTCTCGATAAGCCGGTTAATCTCGCCCGCGGCCTGGCCGATGATGACCGGGATGAGCAACAGGAACATGCGACCGATGCCCGGCTCGCGGAACCCGAAGCGCGGCCGCGTGATGCCGGTCTCGCTGCGAAACGCGAAATATTGCACCGCGAGTTGCGCGACGCCGCCGATCCACACGCCGGCGATGAGCGCATGCGCGGGGTCGGGGAACCGGTCGCGCGCGAGGAAGCACATCGCGATTAGCGAGACATTGAGCAGCGCGGGCGTCCACGACGGCGTGGAGTAATGGCCGAGCGTGAACAGCGGCGCGGTGCAGAAGACCGCGAGACCGATCAAAAATAGGTACGGGAATGCCATCAGCGAGAGCTGGGTCAGGTACGCGACGCGGTCGGGCGCGATCGATTCCTTGCCGGTGAATTCATCCACGTAATGCAGCGCCTGCATGAGGCCCGGGATGAGCAACATGCCCGCGGCCGTCAACGCGGCGAGCACGACGATCATCACGCCGAACGCCGACGCGACCAGGCGCTTGAAGTCGTCCTTCTTGCCGGATTCGAGCCGCTCGGACATGACGGGCACAAACGCGGCGTTCGTCGCGCCTTCGCCGATGATTTCGCGCAGCATGTTCGGCAGGCGGAACGCGACGATGAACGCGTCAAACGCCGCCGCGGGAATCAGCGCGGCCGTGACCTGGTCGCGCACGAGGCCGAGCACGCGGCTCAACATCGTGCCGCCGGCGAAGATGGCCGCGTAGCGCGAGTGTTGCGCGGACGTATCAGCCACGGCGCGAGCGTTTTTTGGGCGCGGCGGCGGTCTGCGGCAGCAGCGCGCCGAGGAGTAGCAACATCGCCGCGGCGGCGTAAATCGCCCAGGGAAGCCAGCGATGCGCCTCGATGAGCGGCTGCGGCGCCGGCGGCGGCAAGTCGAACGCGCCCACCAGCCGCGCCATGACGAGCGCGTCCAGCGGGAGATCAGGCCGGATGGGGTAGATGACGGTGCCTTGTTCGGCGAGCAGATCCACGGGCTGGAATCGGCCGTAGGGGTCGAACACGCCCGAGATGCCGGTGTTGGACGCGTGCACGAGAGGCAGGCGCGTCTCGACCGCGCGCATGCGCGAGATTTCCAGTTCCTGCGGGATCGCGTTGCTGCGGCCGAACCACGCGAGGTTCGTGATGACGG
>CAYPNI010000236.1:0-3163 GCA_964411925.1 uncultured Nitrospirales bacterium | reverse complement strand
TCGTAGCCGACGCAGTTCAGCGTCTGGATGTTGTAGCCCCAGATCGCTTCGAGGCACATCCGCATACCCGGCGCGTGCAAGTGCGGTTCGAACGACAGCACCTTCACGTTGTCCTGAAGCACCGTGTACGCGTGGAGCTGTTGATTGGCCTGCATGCCCTCGATGTCGATGTCGACGCCGTTGCCGAGCCCGACAAAGGCCGTGCGGAATTTCGGTTTGTAGTCCTTCGGCGCGAACTTGAAGCCGATTTCGAGGTGGGCCTTGGTGTCGCGGCCGTTCGAGTGCAGATGCACGGAGTCGGAAATCAGCGTCGAGTTCGCCTTCAACAGGCGGGCTGAGTCGGGACCGAAGAAGTCAGCGTTCCGGCCCACTTCGTGCACCGGCCAGGGCGTCACGCCCTCGTCGAAGAGAATCGACGACAGCGCGTTCGGTTCCTGATCGGGGTGCTTGTCGTCGATGACGCGCGTCGCCCAGATCATGTGATGGAACACATAGTGGCCGCCGACGGTGGTGCGGCCCGTGCCGCTCTTGTTGTCGACGTCGTTCACTTCCTTGACTTCGAGCGCCGTGATGTAGCGATCTTCGGTGAGGCCGATCGGGACCCGTGGAATTTCGCCCCACCAATCCGGGGCGTTGCCTTTGACCTCGACCTGGCTGGTCTTGACGATCAGATCCGGCGTGCCGATGCTCCAGGCGTGACGGTCGGTCCAGACGCGCGGCGGCGGCATGTCGGCCGGGTTGCCGCGCGGCGCGCCACCGTCGGCCCACTTCGCGATCTTGGCGATTTCCGCGGCGCTCAGCGACGGATCGCTGAGAAATTCCTGGATGCCGATGTTCTTCTCGACGTACCAGGGCGGCATGACGCCGGCATGCGGGCCGATCCCGGTCCGCTGCTTGATGGCCCGTGCCCATGGCCGCACCTCGTCGTACGTCGTCAACGCCATCGGCGCGACGCCGTCGGTCCGATGACATCCCTCGCAGCTGCGCTGCAGGATCGGCGCGATGTCCTTGGTGTAGGTGACGCCGTCGGCGGTCGCCTGGGCTCGAAGTGACGCCGGCTGCAGGATCGCCGCAACAAGCGCGACCGCAACCGCGCCGCTGCCGAGCACGAAATGCCGGAGGTATCTCCTGGAATCAGACATGAGCTGTCTCCTGAACTAGACGCACATCGGCCGAAGCGACGGTTTCGCCCGTCCTTCGGTTCCAGGTGGATGATAGCAGAGGGGTTCCGAGCTCCCCGGGCGCCGATTTGGACCAATTTGTCGCGGCCGGAATCGCCGCGGACAGGCTAAAGCCTGTCCCTACCGATGGTCGGGCGCCGTGCCGGTATGCTGTGGGGCATGAAAGCCGCTCGCGGGCTTTGCATGGTGCTGGCCGCGCTTACCGCAGACTGCACATCACAGCCGGGCGCCACGCCGCCGGCCACTTCAACCTCCGCGGCGGCCGCACCCGAATGGTTCGTCGATCGCGCGCGCGAGTCGGGTCTCGATTTCGTGCACGACAACGGCGCCGCGGGGCACTTGTACTATCCCGAAATTCTGCCGCCGGGCGTCGCGTTCGTCGACTACGACAACGACGGCGACCTGGACGTCTATCTGGTGCAGAGTCGTCCACTCGGGACTGCCGGTTCGCCGACGATGCCGGCGTCGCGCGGCCGCTTGTTCCGGAACGACCTGCGCGTGCTGCCCGACGGCACGCGGCAGCTGCACTTCGCCGATGTCACCGCGGAGAGCGGCATCGCGACACCCGGTTTCGGGCTGGGAGTCGCGGCTGCCGATATCGACAACGACGGCTGCGTCGATCTCTATCTGACCAGCTTCGAGTCGAATCAGCTGTATCGCAACAACTGCAACGGCACCTTCACCGACATCACGAAGAAGAGCGGCACGGAGGATCGCGGCGGCTTCGGCGTGTCGGCGGCGTTCGCCGACGTCGATCGCGACGGCTGGCTGGATCTCTACGTCGGCAACAACGTCAACTACACGCTGGCCAACGCGACGAAGTGTCCCAACAAGGTGGGCGTGCCCGACTATTGTCCGCCGAAGGTCTACGGCGGGCAGCCGGACCGCCTCTACAAGAATCGCGGCGACGGCACGTTCGCCGACGTGACGGCGACGGCGCTCCGCGGCGGGCGCTTCGGACCGGCGCTCGGTGTCGCCACCGCCGACTTCGACGGTGACGGCTGGATCGACATCTTCGTGGCGAACGACGGGCAAGACAATCTGCTCTGGATGAACCAGCGCGACGGCACCTTCAAGGAAGCGGGGCTGCTCTCCGGCGTGGCGCTGACTGGAGAGGGCAACGCCGAGGCGAGCATGGGTGTTGACGCCGGCGACTTCGACGGCGATGGCGACGACGACCTGATCATCACGGAGCTGACCGGTGAGGGCTTCAACCTGTATCTCAACGACGGGCAGGCGCACTTTCGCGATGCCAGCACCGCCTCGGGGCTCGGCGCCATCAGCCGCCCGTATACCGGCTGGGGGACGGGTTGGTTCGACTTCGACAACGACGGCTGGCTCGACACGATCGCCGCGAATGGCACCATCGTCACTGAGGAGGGTCGTGGCACGCAGGCGTTTCCCTACGACCAGCGCAAACTGCTGCTGAAGAATGTGAGCGGGCGCTTCGAGAACGTGACCGCCAGTGCAGGCGCCGTCTTCGGTCTCTCCGAGTCCGGTCGAGGGTTGGCATTTGGCGACGTCGACAACGACGGCGATGTCGATGTCCTCATCGGCAACGACGCCGGTCCGGTGCGTCTCCTGATCAACAACCTCGGGAATCGTCAGCACTGGCTCGGCCTGAAGCTGGTTGGCGACAAGGCGCCGCGCGACATGATTGGCGCGCGCGTCGGCGTCAAGCGCTCGGCGGGTCCCGTGGTGTGGCGGCGCGCGCGCTCGGATGGCAGCTACGCGTCCGCCAACGATCCGCGCGTCCTCGTCGGTCTTGGCGCATCGACCGAGCGTCCAGAACTCGAAGTCCGCTGGCCGGACGGGCGCTCCGAGAAGTGGACCGACGTGGCGATCGATCAGTGGTTGGTGCTCAAACAGGGCAGCGGCCGATGACTAGTGGCCTGTCCGCGCTGCAGCAGTGCCGCCTGCCGGGCGGGGCATCCCGCCTCGCGTCGTTGCTCATCGCTCACTTTTGCCCACTAAGCTCGCTC
>CAYPNI010000235.1:0-3327 GCA_964411925.1 uncultured Nitrospirales bacterium | reverse complement strand
GACCCTACGCGCACGTCGCGGCGCTCGACCTGAACACCGGCGCGCTCAAGTGGAATGTCGTGAATGGGGGAGAGGCGTTCAAGGACCATCCGCGCCTGGAGGAAGCCGATCTCCCTCCGGTCGGCAGCAACGCACGCGCCGCGGTGCTCGTCACGAAGACGCTACTGTTCGCCACGGAAGGTTCCGGGCGCTCCGGCTCCGCCACCGGCGGCGGCACGCGCCTGCGCGCACTCGACAAAGCCACCGGCGAAGAGGTCGCGGCGTTCGCGTTCACCGACCAGCCCACCGGAGTTCCGATGACCTACTCGTGGCAGGGCCGTCAATACATCGTCGTCGCGATCGGCTCGACCCCCGCGCAACTCGTCGCGCTCGCGTTGCCCGCTGAGTAGTCTCCGAGCGGCTCCCACGGCCTGCTGCCCATCCCCTCGGAGATTCGACTCCGATACTTCCTATCCGTCCCATCGTTCCCATATGCTCACTCGACCCCACAGCCCACCTCATTCAATCCAGGAGTTGCCCGTGACACCCCTTCCAACCATCCGCCGCGCCTCCGCAGCAGACGTCGAGGTCCTCGTCCCGCTCTTCGACGCGTATCGAATGTTCTACGAGCAGCCCAGTGATCCCGCGGCGGCCCGCGCGTTTCTTTGCGCTCGCTTCGCGCACAACGAGAACGTCGTCTTCATCGCGGAGCTCGGGCGCCGCGCCGTGGGTTTCACCCAGCTATACCCGAGCTTTACTTCGACGGGACTCGCGCCGATTTTCGTGCTCAACGACCTCTTCGTCGACCCCTCGGCAAGAAAACTGGGCGTGGGCACCAGGCTACTCGACGCTGCGGCCGATTTTGCCCGTGGCGAGGGCGCTGTCCGCCTCACGCTGAACACCGCAACGACCAACCGCACCGCGCAATCGGTCTACGAACGGAACGGCTGGAAGCGCGACGAGCGGTTCTACGTTTATCACCGGATGCTCACCTGAGTTTCAGCCGAGGGGCTTTGATACGCTTCCGTCATGCCCAGGGCGACGACTTCCGCGCGATTCCACATCGCCGCCCTCGTGCTCATCGCCGTGGCCACAGCGGCCGTGTTCGCCCAGACTTACGACGACGAATTCATCGCGCTCGATGACGGCCAGTATCTTTTCCTCAACGAGCACCTCTCGGATCGGCTGACCTGGGCGGAAATCCAGTACGCGCTCACCGATTTGACGATCGCCAATTACCATCCCGTCACCATGCTCTCTCACGTACTGATGGCCGCCGCATTCGGACGGGACAATCCCGGTCCGCACCACGTCGCAAACGTCGTTCTGCACATCGCAAATTCCGCGCTGCTCTATGTTGTCCTGTTCCGCTTCACAGGCGCGTATTGGCCCTCGCTGGTCGTCGCGCTGGCGTTCGCCGTCCACCCGCTTCGCGCTGAATCCGTCGCTTGGATCTCCGAGCGCAAGGGGCTCCTGTCTGCGTTTTTTGGACTGCTCGCGTTGATGGCTTACGAGCGGTACGCGCGCCACTCGTCCAAGTGGCGGTATCTACTCGTTTTCGTCGCGTTTACGTTGGGATTGTTGAGCAAACCCGCGCTCATCCCGTTGCCCTTCGCCATGCTCCTGCTCGACTACTGGCCCCTGAATCGTTTCGCGGGATCCGCGTCGGCCGTGCGCCGGTTCGGACGGCTCTTGGTTGAGAAGATGCCGCTCATCTTCGCGTCCTTCGCGGTGACGATAATCACGTTCGTGGCGCAGTCTCGCGGCCACGCCGTTCAGTCGTTCGAAAACTATCCGATCTCCGTCCGCGTCGCGAACGCGGTCGAGTCCTACGCGATGTATGTCGTGAACACCTTTGCGCCGTTCCACCTCGCCTTGTATTACCCGCACCCCCGTGACGCCGTGTTTCGCGGTCCCGGTCTATACGTCGCGGTCCTGGCGTTCCTGGCCGTCAGCGCGGCCGCCATCTGGACGTGGCGCTCCCGACCGTGGTTCGCAGTCGGCTGGCTCTGGTTCGTCGGGATGCTCGTGCCGGCTATTGGGATCGTCCAACTCGCTGACCAGGCCCGCTCCGATCGCTATACGTACTTGCCGCAGATCGGCCTACTCGTAGTGTTCGCGTGGGGCGTCGAAGATTTGATGCGGCGTAGTCCAAACCGACCCCGTCTTGTGCGCGCTGCGATGTTTGGCTGGATGGCCGCCCTGGGAGTCCTCGGATACATGCAAACCGCGCATTGGCAGGATGACTTTACGCTGTTCTCGTACACTGTCGAGCGCGCGCCGTCCAGCGCGCTCGCGCACTACGGCCTCGGAGTCGCATACCTCAAGCAGGGCGATCTCCCGAGAGCGGAGACGAGCTTTAAAGACGCCATCGATCGCGAACCGCCCGTGTACCAGGCCTACAGCAACCTCGGCGCGATCGAGATGCGCCGTGGCAACTTCGCGCAAGCGGCCGACTACTTCGCGCGCGCGCTCGACATACGGCCCAACGATGCCGACCTGCTGGTGAACCTCTCGACCGCGTTCTTCAACCTGGGACGGACGGAGGAAGCGCTCGACCTTGCCGAGGCCGCGCTGGACGCCCAGCCCGGGCACTCCCGCGCGCTCGAACTTCGAAATGCCTGCCTGGCCCGGCTCCAATGATTCGACACGTCCCGGCGCCTCGTCACGTTGAAGCCGCCCGGATCCTGTGCTAGACTGCGTCCTCGTTCGTTTCCCCCTAAGTCCTTGTCTAATAGTCGCTTCGGTTCGCCGGGCGAGTGGCGGAATTGGCAGACGCGCTGGACTTAGGATCCAGTACCGCAAGGTGTGCGGGTTCAAGTCCCGCCTCGCCCACCAAACCAGTACGATAAATCCAAACTACGGGGTAGAGAAGAAGAGCGCCATGGCCAAGAAAAAGACCCAACCGGCCCAAGCTGAGGCCGAAAAACACGATCACGATCATGACCATGATCACAATCACAATCACGATCATGACCATGACCACGACCACGACCATGGTCACCATCACCACGACCACGGCGACGAGAAGTTCAAATTCGTCGAGGACCCGGTGTTCGACGTGAATTACAAGGGGGAGTGCCAGTACGAGGTCAAGGTCACGGTCCCGGTCGCGAACGAGCGCAAGAAGGCCGAGGAGATGTACACCGAGCTGAAGGACGAGGCCGAGATTCCCGGGTTCCGCCGCGGGCGCGCGCCGGTCAAGCTCATCGAGCGCAAGTTCGGCAAGGCGGTCAAGGGCGAGGTGGCCGCGAAGCTCGTCAGCGCCGCCTACGAAAAACTCATTGAAGACCAGAAACTCAAGCCCTACGGCTATCCCGATATCGACGGCATGGAGAACAACAAGGA
>CAYPNI010000234.1:0-3359 GCA_964411925.1 uncultured Nitrospirales bacterium | reverse complement strand
TGAAACTCCGCGCCCGGCGTGTCCTGCACGCAATGCTCCGGCCAGCTCCCGTCCACGAACCGCGGCTCGTCGTCGAAACTGCAATGGTCCGAGGGATGCCAGTCGCGCGTGAATACGACATTCTCGAAGTGATGCAGCAGCAGGTTCACGATCGGCACCACACGCTGCCCATCCGCCACCGGCAACGCGCCCCCCGGACAAAAATCGTTCTGCACATCGACGACAATCAACACGTCGGACGCTTCAGCCGGCATCCACCAATACTAACGGAAAATGTGTGGCAGGCCTAAGCGGGGTTTTTGCCTCCGGGCCGGGGTCGCGCAGCAGCGCGCCCCTCCCCTCGGGTCACGGACATACGGCAGCGCGCCCCTCCCGTCATTGCGAGGAGCGGGTTTTGCGACGAAGCAATCTCGCCAACCGGAAACCCCGCGCCTCGCTGCCCGTCCCTCAAAACATCGACGTCTCGCCCGTCTTGCTGGCGCCCGGCGGCGGAGTCTCGCGCGGCGTGATGTAGTCGCCCACGAGCATGTCCCGGTAGCCCTTGCCCGGCCCGACCATCGGCATCACCATCGCGAACTTGTCGATCATGACTTCCAGGAACGCCGGCCCGTCGTATTTCACGAAGTCTTCCAGCGCCTTGCGCAGCTTCTTGCGGTCGCTCACGCGCTGCGCGAACCCGAAACCGTCCGCCTCCGCCGCGCGCACGAAATCCTTCTTGTGCAGCGACTTGTCCGTGCCCGAATACCGCTCCTCGAACATCAGCGTCTGCCACTGACGCACCATCCCGTCGCCGAGATTGTTCAGCAGCAACACCTTGACCGGGATGTTGTAATTCGTCAGCGTCTCGAGATCGCCCAGGTTCATCCGGATGCTCCCGTCGCCGTCCACATCGATGACGAGCCGGTCCGGGCAGGCCAGTTGCGCCCCGATCGCCGCCGGCAGCCCGAAGCCCATCGTGCCCATGCTGCCCGACGTCAGCCACGACCGCGGATGCTTGAAGTCGAAGTATTGCGCCGCCCACATCTGGTGCTGGCCGACGCCCGTCGTAATGATGGCCTCGCCCTTCGTGATCGAGTTCAACACCTCGATCGCTTCCTGCGGCTGGATCAGGTCGCCGTCCCTCTTGTAGTTCAGTGCGTGCTTATTGCGCAGCCCGATCACATGCTCGACCCACGGCTTGAAACTCTTCTTGAATCCCTTGCCGTAATCGATCAGCTCGCGCAAGGATTGCCGGCAATGTGCCGCGTGCGCCCAGGTGCACGCCTTGACCTTCCCGATCTCCGCTGCGTCGATGTCCAGGTGCGCGATGTTCCGCGCGTTCGGCGCGAATTCGTGCACTTTGCCCGCTACGCGATCGTCAAACCGCGACCCCACCGCGATCAGGAAATCGCAATCCTCGACCGCATAATTCGCGTACGCCGTCCCGTGCATCCCGAGCATGTGCATCGTCGGCGCCTGCGTCGTGTCCAGCGCGCCAATCCCCATCAGCGTCGTCACGCCCGGAATGCCAAACCGGTCGCAAAACTCGCGCAACTCGCCCGCCGCGTTCCCGTTGATCACCCCGCCGCCCGCATACACCAGCGGCCGCTCGCTGTCCGCCAGCATCTGGAAAAAGCGGTCCGCATGTTCGCGCGGCAGCGTGGTGATCTCCCGCGCGTGCTTGCGCTGGTCATACCCGCGGAACTCCAGCAATCCCTCGCCGCGAAACGTGCCCACATGCTGCTGCACGTCCTTGGGAATGTCGATGACCACCGGCCCCGGCCGGCCCGACCGCGCGATGTCGAACGCCGAGCGCAGCGTCGCCTCCAGCTGCGTCTCGTCCTTGACCAGGAACACGTGCTTCGCGCACGCGCTCATGATGCTGAATATCGGCGCCTCCTGGAACGCGTCCGTACCGATCGCCGGACGAGGCACCTGCCCCGAGATCATCACCATCGGGATCGAGTCCGCCATGCTGTCGCGAATCGGCGTCACGCAGTTCGTCGCCCCCGGGCCCGACGTCACCAGGCACACGCCCACCCGGCCCGACGCGCGCGAGTAACCCGCCGCCATGAACCCCGCGCCCTGCTCGTTCGCCGGCACGATGAGGTCGATCTGCTCGTCCTTGCCGTGCGACGCGTTCCACTTGAAGATCGCGTCATACGTCGGAAGTATCGCGCCGCCGCTGTACCCGAAGATCGTATCGACCCCCTCGTCCGCGAGCACCTGGAGGACCATGTCCGATCCCTCCATCTTCTTGCCCGCCATCGGGTGCGTCTTGCGCTTCGTGTCCTGCGTGGCTTTCGTCACCGTGGCCATGTGTCCTCCTGAAATCGCGCCGGCCTGCGCCGGATAGCATCGTCGTGTGGGCCGTGCCCGTTACAAATTGAAGGAGCGCCGCGTCACCGGCGGCGCTCCGAAGGTCCTGCAATGGATTTCAGACTACGTGTCTGAGTCCGGCTCCCCGGAGGCGCCGGGCGGTACTACGCCGCCCTCCCCGGATTCTACCCCGGATTTGCCCTGTTTCGCGCGTGGCTTGCCGCGCACCGCCGCCATCAGTTCATTCGCCGCATCCGCGAGCGTGCCGCCCGCGCTCAACAACGAAGACGGCACCGCGTCGCCCACCGCCTCGCGCACGTTCACCTGCGAGTCGCCGCCGCTCTTGCCGTATTCCTCGCGCAGCTTCACCTCTTCGTTTTCCTTGTGCGCGCGAATGCTCAGGCCGATCTTCCGCTCGCCCGCGTCAATGCTGATCACGCGCGCGGTCACCTTATCGCCCACGTTCAGCACGTCCTCGGGCTTCTGCACGTCCCGATCGATCTCGGACACGTGAATCAACCCTTCGATCCCGCCCTTGAGCCGCGCGAACGCGCCAAACGAAACGAGCTTGGCAATCTCCACTTCCACGTCCGTGCCGACCTTGAGGTCGTCCAGCACGCGCTGCCACGGGTCGATCTGCAACTGCTTGAGCCCGACGCTGATCTTCTCGTGCGCCGGATCGATGCTCAGAATCTTGACCTCGAGTTCCTGGCCCTTCTCCAGCACCTCGGAGGGATGGCTCACCTTCTGCGTCCACGACAGATCGCTCACGTGGAGCAACGCGTCGATGCCTTCCTCGATCTGCACGAACGCGCCGTAGTCCGCAAGGTTGCGCACCACGCCCTTCACCACCGTGCCCACCGGGAACTTCCGCTCGATCGCCATCCACGGGTTCGGCTGCGTCTGTTTGAGGCCCAGCGCGATCTTTTCCTCGTCCGGCGACGCGTTCAGGACCATCACGTCCACTTCCTGGTCCAGCGCGACCACCTCGCTCGGGTGCCGCACGCGCCGCGTCCAGCTCATCTCGCTCACGTGCACCATGCCCTCGATGCCGTCCTCGA
>CAYPNI010000233.1:0-3383 GCA_964411925.1 uncultured Nitrospirales bacterium | reverse complement strand
TTGCGCCGGCGGACTTCTGCATCAGGATCGCCGCCATCGGCTTGCCGACGATGTTCGACCGGCCGAGCACGACCGCGTGTTTGCCCGCGGGGTCAATGCCCGAGCGGACGAGCAACTGCTGGCAGCCGGCCGGTGTGCACGGCAGGAAGCACTCCTCGCCGGCCAGCATGCGGCCGACATTGATCGGATGAAACCCATCGGCGTCCTTGGCGGGGTCGATCGCCTCGATGATGCTCGATTCGCGGATCTGCGGCGGCAGCGGTAGTTGCACAAGGATGCCGTGGACGCGCGGGTCGGCATTGAGCGTGTCGATGAGCCCGAGCAGCCGTTTCTCCGTGCACGACTTCGGCAGGTTGTGGTCGAACGACGCGATGCCGAGTTCGGCGCAGTTGCGCCGCTTCATCCGGACGTAAACCTCGCTGGCGGGGTCGTCGCCCACGAGTACGACCGCGAGCCCCGGTGTCACGCCCCGCTTGGCCAGCGCGGCGACCTCTGCCGAAATTTCCGTGCGAATTTCCGCCGCGATCTTCTCGCCATCGATGATTTTTTTTACCATGCAGCGGATCGCCCCCGGGAAAGGCGACATGATAGGCGCGGACCGACAAGCGATCAAGGTGCCGCATTCCGAGTTGTGCCGTCAGGCGGCCACGATAACCGCGAATTCACGGAACTCCGGCCAGCGAATGTGCTGGGCGTTCGGCGTGTAGTATCTGCGGTCGAACGCACGCGTTTCGATTGTTAGAATGGCCGGATTGGGAGGAATGCGACATGGCGGACGAACTCGATCGCGCCATTGCGACGCTGAAGGATCGCGAGATGACCTGGGTCGCGCGGCGCGACGCGGCCGACTGGCTGGGCAAACTCGCCGCGCGCGCCCTGGACGGGCTGACCGCCAGCCGCGCGCAGGACGGCGATCGCGACGTACAGGATGCCGTGAACCGTGCGCTGGCCGAAGCGAAGGACAGCCTCGGCACCGTGGAGCCGAACACCGGCAGATTGTCCATCGATACGCTCGTCAAGGCGATCGCAAAACCGGGTGTGCGCGACGTGGCCCCGAAGGATGACGGCTTCGAAATCACCGTCGC
Organism: uncultured Nitrospirales bacterium; assembly: GCA_964411925.1. Taxonomy (GTDB): domain Bacteria; phylum Hydrogenedentota; class Hydrogenedentia; order Hydrogenedentales; genus VFKU01. The sequence goes on along the minus strand of CAYPNI010000233.1, from coordinate 2,298 downwards.
GCTGCGCGACGGGCGCGCGCAGCGCATCTCAGTCGTCAAGGACAAAGCGCAATCCGGCGACGAGACGGTCCGTCTTTCGACGCGTTGCGGGCCCGCTGCGGACAAGGCGCTCCGGTGGGCACTGAAGACCAACTGCGGGTTTACGCACTGCGGCATGGCGCTCGTCGAAGACGCCGGGAAAGAATGGTTCGACCTCCTCCACGCGATCCCGATCGAGACGGCCACCGTGGATGAGTTCAAGGCGTGCCTCAAGGAGATGGCGTTCTACGGCGACTGGGCCGAGACGAAACTTTCCGAAGGGGACGCGTTCTGATGGGGAGCAGCCGCGACTTCCGCGACGAAGACCTGAACGGGCGCGACTTTCGGAACCAGAACCTCGAGGGCGCGGACTTCAGCGGCGCGAGTCTCATCGGCGCGCGGTTCTCCCGCGCGAACCTGCGCGACGCGAGTTTCGAGGAAGCCGATCTCTACCAGTGCATGCTAGACGAGACCGATTTGACCGGCGCGGTGTTCCGCGACGCGAATCTCGAGTTCGCCGTGCTCGGCGGCGCGAACGCGACAGGCGCGGACTTCGAAGGCGCTGACCTCATGCGCGCCAACCTCGTCGGCATCAATGCTACCGGCGCAAAGTTCCGCGACGCGGACCTGTTTTACTCGCGGCCCGGAAACGCGAACCTCACCGGCGCGGATTTCCGCGGCGCGAACCTCGACCGCGCGATTATGCGGCGGGCCAACCTCACCGGCGCGGACCTGCGCGACTCGGACGGCACGCCGAACCTCGACAAGGCCAACCTCACCGGGGTGAAGCGATGACGTTTGGGCATTTCCGGCTGAGCGTCATCGAGGTGAACGCGTTCGTGCTGTCGTGCGCTGAGACGAACGAAGCAGTCTTGGTCGATTGCGGCGAGTTCGACCCCAGAATCCCCGAATTCGTCGAGCACCACGGGCTGCACCTGACCACGATTTTCATCACGCACGATCATTACGACCACGTGCAGGGGTTGCGCGACGCCGCGACCCACTTCGGCGCCATGGTCGTTGCCGGCACCGAATCGCCCGGCGGCTATCGGGCGGACCGTATCGTCAAGCCGGGCGACACCGTGCAAATCGGCACGCTCACGGGCCGCGTCGTGGACACGTCCGGCCACACGCCCGTCGGGCTGAGTCTGATTTTCCCGGGCCGCGTGTTCACCGGAGACGCGCTGTTTGCCGGCTCCGTCGGTGGCACGTCGAACCCGGAAGACTACGATCGGCAGCTCGCGAACATCCGCAACAACCTCTTTCCGCTTCCGGACGACACGCTCGTGCACTGCGGCCACGGGCCGTCGAGCACGATCGGCATCGAGAAGCGGTACAACCCGTTCTTCGTGTGAATGGGGAACCGGTGAAAGAGATTACTTCGTTGCATCACTTGCTCCTCGAAATGACGTACTAGGGAACGCGCGGTATGTGGGAACAGATCCAATCGAACCGGCGGCGCTCGGCCGCGCTCGTTCTAGCGATGGCCGCCGTGCTGCTCACGCTCGGCTTCGTCATCGTCGAGACGTACGTCCCGGGCGCGGGATTCTACGGCCTCGCGGCGGCGGGCGGACTCTGGGCGATCCTCACGCTGGTCGCGTTCGCCGGCGGGGACAACATTCTGCTGAGCGTGAGCGGCGCGCGGGAAATCGAGAAGAAGGACCACCCCGAACTCTTCAACGTCGTCGAGGAAATGACGATTGCCTCCGGCCTCGGCAAGATGCCCAAGGTCTACATCATCAACGACGAAGCCATGAACGCCTTCGCCGTCGGGCGCGACAAGGACAAGGCCGCCGTCGCGATCACGGCAGGGCTGCTCGGCCGGCTCAATCGCGACGAATTGCAGGGCGTCATGGGCCACGAAATCGCACACATCGTCAACCGCGACGTGTCCCTGATGGCGTTCGCGGGCGTCATGCTCGGCGCGATCGTGATGATGTCCGAAATTTTCCTGCGCTCCCTGTGGTACAGCGGCGGGCGCGGCGCGCGGTACCGCTCGCGCGGGCGTGGCCGCGGCGGCGGTGGCGGCGGGCAGGGGCAGGCGGTGATCGCGATCGTCGCGATTGTGCTGGCGATTCTCGCGCCCATTGTTGCGCAACTCATCTATCTCGGCATCTCGCGCAAGCGCGAATACCTCGCGGACGCCTCCAGCGCGGTCTACACGCGCTATCCCGAGGGGCTGGCGTCCGCGCTCGAAGTGCTCGGCGGCAGCGGCGTGCCCGTCCAGCGCGCGAGCAAGTCCACCGCGGCGATGTACATCGTCAACCCGTTCGCGAAGGC
>CAYPNI010000232.1:0-3402 GCA_964411925.1 uncultured Nitrospirales bacterium | reverse complement strand
AGAGCAGGTGACTCATAATCACTTGGTCGAAGGTTCGAGTCCTTCCGGCCCCACCCGTCTCCTCTCCCGCGCGCCGCCCGGCGATCCCGCCGCGGCGGCAATTGATTCATTCCGCGTTTCGGAAATGGGCACGGCCGGCTCAGGTGGATTTGTCCGGCGCGAGTTGATGCCGCCGCAGCATCTCGTAGGCGGTCGATCGCGATATACCGAGGAGTTGCGCGGCCGACGTGACGTTGCCGCCGCAGTGTTTCAGGACGCGCTCGACGTGCCACTTTTCGATCATGTCGAGTGAACTCTCGACGGGCGGGGCATCTCCGTTTCCCGGCGTGGAATGCCACAGGATCACGTCCGATTCGCCAATTGTCGCCGTGCGCGCGAGCACGGAGGCACGTTCGATACAGAGGCGCAACTCGCGCACGTTGCCCGGCCAATGCCAGCGGCGGAGGCGATCGAGGGCGGACGCCTCGAATTTAACCGCCCGAGTACGGCCGGCGGCACGCAACTCTCCGAGAAAATGCATTGCCAACGAGGGCACATCTTCCTTGCGATTGCGCAGCGGCGGCAACGTGATCTCGAAACCCGCGAGGCGATGGTAAAGGTCGGCGCGCACGGGGAACGCGGTATTCGCCGCGTTGTCATCGCCGGTTCGGTTCGTGGCGGCGATGATTCGGACATTCGTCTGCACGTCGCGGTTTCCGCCGACCTTCCGAATGCCGCCTGTTTCGACTGCACGGAGGAGGCGAGTCTGGAACTCGGAGGGGAGGTCGCCGATTTCGTCGAGAAAGAGCGTACCGCCCTGAGCTTCGAGGAAATAGCCGTCGCGATCGGTCAGTGCTCCGGTGAACGAGCCACGGTGATGCCCGAACATGACGCTCTCGAATAGGTCGCCGGGAATCGAAGGGCAGTTGACGACGACGAACGGCCGATCGGCCCGGCCGCTCATGTCGTGAATGAGCCGGCTGACCAGTTCCTTACCCGTGCCGGTTTCACCGAGGAGCAGGACATTGAGGTCGGAAGCGGCGACTTGTTTGAGATGTTCGCGCAACTGGGTGATGTCCGCACTCGTGCCGACGAGCGCTCCGGCGACGTCGGATTCGCCGAGGGCCTGATCGAGGTCGCGCGAGATCTGGCCGGCGCGTTCGAGGGTGCGGTAGAAGGGCGCTAGCGCATGAACGAGCGCGACAAAAAAGGTAAACGATTCGTCCACGTCACGCGCGCGGTCCAACACGGTGGAGACGGCCCCGAACACTTTACCGCCGACCTCCATCGGGGCAGCCATGACCCACTTGCGAGAGTCGGCGTCCGAAGGCCCGGACGCGACCGGCGCGAGAACCCCGCGCCGAAGTTCGCGGACCTGGCGAAATTCCTGTTCGGGCAGGGCCTGCGGACCGTCGAATTCCTGCGAGAGCACAATGTGGCTACCGCTGTCGCTGTACAGCGCGATCCAGAAACCTGCGGCGCCGAGTTGGTCGCGAAGAATCGATTCTAACGCGGCGCACAATTCCGAGACCGTTGAGGCCTGGCTGAAACGACGCGTTGTGGCCAACAGCGACCCAAATCCCTGAACGCGATCGGGACCGATGCCCGGGGTTCGTGCCTTGGAGTAGTAAGGGGTGTCCTCGGCGGCGACTGTTCTCGGCGTCTCGTCCCCATCCGGAGGGCCCGGCTCCGGATCGTCGCAGACCGCGCTGACGACGAAGATGTGATCGCCCACGCGGACCTCGTCGCCCGGATAGAGTTCGCCATCGGTGCGCGCGACGCCGTTGACCTCGGTCGCGTTTGAACTTCCCATGTCCTGATAGCGCAGGCGGCCTCCCTCGACCCAGAGTTGGCAATGGCGCCTGGAGACCAGCGGATCAAAGACGATCAGGTCGCATTCCCTGCCGCGGCCGACGACGACCGGTTGCCCGGATATCACCCAACGTCGAGCCGGGTCGCGGCCGTCCTTGGCCGACAGCGCAAACAGGCGTTGTGCTCCATCCATCGCGGGGTCACCTATGCGGGTATCGTTTGGCGAGGTCGCGGAGCATGAGACCTCGATCGCCCGGAGCGCCGATGCGCCAGGGTTCGGAGCCGTGAACGCCGTCGTCGTGGGCGAAATAGAGCGCGCCGTTGAAGGGCGTCACTGCGGGCGCGTTCGCGGCGGTGCCGGGTAGCGTCACCAGATCGCGAACGAGCACGGTGCCCTCCGACGTACCGTCCGTCGTCCAGAGTTCCTCTCCTTGATTCGCGTTCGTGGCGCGGAAGTAGACACGGCCGTTCCACGCCGTGAACCCCTCCGGCTGCGACCCCTCCGGGCCGGGTTGGATGTCGCGAAGCATAGCCACTCCGCGTTTCGTCCACGCCCAAGGTTCGTAGCCCGTGGTATCGAGCTGGGCAGCGAAGACAAGCGTGTCTCCCAGGACCGTTAACCCGTGGGGCGCCGCCAACGGATCCTGGCAGATATCGCTTACGAGCCGGGTGCCCGCCTCAGTCCCGTCGCTCTTCCACAATTCGACACCGTTGAAGCCGTCATCCGCGCAAAAGAAGAGTGTGTCCTTCATGGCGACAAGTTCACGGGGGTCGGAGCTTGCAATGCCGTCGTGGATGTCGCGGACGAGATACGTTCCTGCTTCGGTACCATCCGTTGCCCAAAGCTCGGTGCCGTGTTCGAAGTCATCGGCCACGAAGAAGAGGAGCCGATCGGTCGCGGTAAACTTGTCCGGATGTGAGGAGAGATTCAACGCGCCTTCCGTGCGGATGTCGGCCAGCAGTTGTATCGACTTTCCGTCGCAGTAGAACATCTCTCTTCCGTAGACCTTGTGGTCGGCGGCAAACGCAACGCCATCCAAAAACGGCCGTGTGCCGTGGGGGGTTGAGGACGCTTCCCCGGGGAAAAAGTCCTGAACGATGCGCGTTCCGCTGCGGGTTCCGTTCGACAGCCAGAGCTCTTCGCCGTAGGTCGGGCTGTGTGCGCTGAAGTAGAGGTCGTCACCGATGACGCACAGTGAATAAGGCTCGGATGACCCCGGTCCGCGCCAGATGTCGCTAAGCTGCACGGTGGTCTCTTCGGTGCCCCTCGTGACCCAGAGTTCCTTTCCGGAATTGGCCGTCTCCGCAATGAAATAGACGAGCGACCGGCCGGCGACGAACGCGTAGGGATTGGAACTGGCGGCACCTCGGTTGATGTCTATGAGCAGCTTCGTGCCTTCGGGCGTTCCGTCCGAGTGCCAAAGTTCCCGACCGAACTCGGGGGAATCGGCAATGAAGAGGAGACCGCGATCGAAGGAACAAAGTTGATTAGGTGACGAAGAAGCGGGGCCGGGCACGAGGTCGGCGAAAAGCTTCGTGCCTTCGGCGGTGCCGTCCGATGTCCAGAGTTCAGCCCCCGTGTCAGGATCTGACAGAGATAGGATCGCGCGG
>CAYPNI010000231.1:0-3421 GCA_964411925.1 uncultured Nitrospirales bacterium | reverse complement strand
CCCCTTGACAGCGGCTAGGATTATGATCATAATCCTTCCAATCGCCCGTGTTTATGGGCCATTCCGGGAGGGCTGAGCATGGCGGCGGTCCGCGAAGAAACGGGGAGTTGGCAGCAAACCGCGTGCATCCTGTGCAGCGTGAACTGCGGGCTCGAGGTGCTGGTCGAAGACGGGCACATCGCCAAGATCAAGGGCGACCGGTCGCATCCCGTCTCGGAGGGCTACGCCTGCCAGAAGGCGCAGCGGATCGACTTCTACCAGAACGACAAGCACCGGCTGAGTTCGCCGCTGCGCCGCCGATCTGACGGGACCTACGAGAAAGTGTCGTGGGAGACCGCGATCGGCGAGATCGGCGCGAAGCTGCGATCGATCCGCGACACGCACGGCGGGCACACGCTCGCGTACTTCGGCGGCGGCGGCCAGGGGAACCACCTCGGCGGCGTATACGGCGCCGCGCTGCGCGCCGCGATGAACACGCGCTACATCTACACTTCGCTCGCGCAGGAGAAGACCGGCGGGTTCTGGGTGGACGGCAAGTTGTTCGGCCGGCAGAACTGTCATCCCGCGGAGGACGCGCACAACGCGGACTACCTGCTCGTCATGGGAGCGAACCCGTGGCAGGCGCACGGCATTCCTCAGGCGCGCACGCTGATTCAGGATTTCGCGAAGGACCCGAATCGCACGCTGGTCGTCGTCGATCCGATTCGCACCGAGACGGCAGACCGCGCGGACGTTTTCCTGCAGGTGCGGCCCGGGGGCGACGCGCATCTTCTACTCGCGATGCTCGGCACGATTGTGCAGGAAGGGCTCGAGGACAAGCGGTTCCTCGCCGAGCGTTGCGCGGGTTGGGACGAGACGCGCGCGATGCTGGCTGCGATCCCCGTGGACGACTACGCGCGCGAGTCGGGACTCGACCCCGCACAGGTTCGGCAGGTGGCGCGGGACTATGCGCGGGCAGAGCGCGCGTGCATTCGCACGGACCTCGGCCTCGAACACACGCCGCACAGCACGCTCAACAACTACCTCGCGCGGCTGCTCTATCTCGTCACGGGCCACTTCGGCAAGCCGGGCACGCAGGTCTTCCACACGGCATTCCTGCCGCTGATCGGGCATTCCGAAGAGCCCGAGCGCGGGGGACTCGCCACTCGCGTCACCGGCACGCGCGAGATCGGCAAGCTGTATCCGCCGAACGTATTGCCGCTGGAGATCGACACCGACCACAAGGACCGCATCCGCGGGCTGGTTGTCGACAGCGGCAACCCGGTGCTGACCGGCGCGGATTCGCAGGCGTACCGCAAGGCATTTAAGAAACTCGAACTTCTGGTCGTCATCGACGTCGCGATGACGGACACGGCGCGCATGGCGCACTACGTCCTGCCCGCGAGTTCGCAATATGAGAAATGGGAGTCGACGTTCTTCAACTTCTACTTCCCGAAGAACTACTACCATTTGCGCAAACCGATCCTGCCGCCGCGGGCAGGGACCTTGCCCGAGCCGGAGATCTACCGGCGGCTGGTGGTCGCGATGGGCGAGTTGCCGGATCGGCTACCGTTCCTGGAAACGATCGCGAGAATCGATCGCAAGTTCCCAAAACTCCGGCTGTTCGCGCTGGCGTTCGCGTGGACCATGAAACGCAATCCGAAGTGGGAGAAGCTCGCGCCGCTCGTGCTGTACTCGACGCTGGGCAAGGCGCTGCCGAACGGCGCGCAGGCCGCGGCGGTGCTGTGGATCGCGTGCCAGATGTACGTCTCGAAATACGCGAAGGAAGTCGCGCGCGCGGGCATCCAGGACGGGGGCGCGGGCCTCGCCGAGGCGCTGTTCCAGCGCGTGCTCACGAGCGAAGCCGGCACGATCCTCAGCGAGCACACTTACGAGGACACCTGGAAATTCATCCGGCACAAAGACGGCAAGATCCATCTACCGATCGCGGAGATGTTCGACGAGATCCGCGACCTCGAGTCGATTGGCGGCGACGCGGAGTTCCCGTTCGTGTTGCAAGCCGGCGAGCGGCGCTCGTACAACGCGAACCAGATTTTCCGCAGCGGCGACTGGCGCAAGAAGGACCCGGACGGCGCGCTGCGCATCCATCCCGAAGACGCGGCCGCGCTCGGCCTGTCGGACGGCGACCCCGCGCGGGTCGAGTCCCGGCGTGGCGCGGTCGAGACGCGCGTTGAAGTGACGGACGCCGTCGCGCGCGGCATGGTGTCGTTGCCGCACGGTTACGGCATGCACGTGGACGACGGGGACGGCGGATTTCAGCTCGGGCCGAACATCAACGACCTTACCGATTCGCACCATTGCGACGAGATCGCGAAGACGCCGTTTCACAAGCATGTGCCCGTGCGCGTGAAGGCGCTGGTCGCGGCGGCTGCGAAGTGAGGCGCGGATGACCCGCTACGAAGCCACGCAGAAAGACGAGACCCGCAAAAAGATCCTGTGCGCTGCGTCGCGGCTGTTCCGCGAACGCGGGATCAAGGCGACGACGGTGCCGGACATCATGAAGGAATGCGGGCTGACCGTCGGCGGGTTTTACAAACACTTCGATTCGAAGGACGACCTGTTCCGCGCGGCGATGGCTGACGCGATCGACGAGATGCGCGCGCAGTTCGGCCAGATCGATCCCAAGGTGCGCGGCGAAGCTTGGCGGAGACTCATTGCGCGCAGCTACCTGACCGAAGCGCATCGCGACAACCGCGGCGCGGGCTGTGTGCTGGCCGCGCTCGGCGGCGACATTCAGCGCACGGACGAACCGACGCGGCGCTGGTTCCAGGACGGCCTCGACCAGATGATCGGGCTGTTCGCCGAGCGCATGGAAGGCGAGACGCCGGCCGAGCGCCGCGCGCAGGCGTGGCAATTCCTTGCCGGCCTCGTCGGGGGACTCATCATGTCGCGCAGCGTCGCGGACGCGGCGCCGTCGAATGAAATACTCGGGGCGTGCCGCAGCGTTCATGTCCCGGACGCCCGCGCAGGCGCGTCCACGTCCCCCCGCACGCCGGCCCCGGCGGCGCGCTAAGCAGGAGATCCGCGTCATGGCCATCATCGACGCAATAGCGATGGAGTATCAGTACGAAACGGGCGTCACGCGCAAGGTGCTCGATCGGATCGCGGGCGACAAACTTGTGTGGAAACCGCACGACAAATCGATGTCGCTTGGACGGCTCGCGTCCCACCTCGCGGAGATTCAGGGTTGGGCGAAGAACATCATCGAGGAGAGCGAGTTCAACATTCGCGCCGGTTCGAAGCCCTTCGACGCGAAATCCAAGCTGGATATCCTGAAAACCTTCGATGGGTTCGTCGCCGACGCGTTGAAGTCGATGAAGTCGGGCGTGAGCGATGCGGACCTGATGAAGCCGTGGGCGTTGAAGGTGGACGGCCGCGTCGTTTTCGAGATGCCCAAGGTGCAGGTGATGCGCGCGTGGGT
>CAYPNI010000230.1:0-3455 GCA_964411925.1 uncultured Nitrospirales bacterium | reverse complement strand
ACCACAATGGACGCGATGAAGCACACGGGCATGCTGACCAGCATGAACCACGAAATGCCTTCGAGGCCGGCGTGATCCGTGAATAGAAAGACGACGAATGAGACGCAGGTCGTCGCCGTGGTCAGGAAGATCGCGCGGCCCACGCCCTCGACGGCCTCGTGAATCGTCGCATCGTCGCGCGAGAGGAACTGTCGCAGGCGTTCAACGACGTGAATGCCGTCGTCCACGCCGAGTCCGAGTATCACGGGGACGACCGCGCTCGTCAGCACGCTCATGTGAAGGCCGAACCAGAGGAACACGCCGAACCCGGCGCCGGCGCCCACGAGCACGGGCGTCAGCGCAAGGAACACGTCTCGTGCGTTGCGGAACGCGACGGCCAGGACCAGCGTCACGGTCGCAAGAATTCCCACAATCATTATGGGGATGTAGTCGCGCCCGCCCATCGCCACGAGCCGAATGATGACGGGCAACCCGGTCGCGGTCGGTGCGATGGCCCGGATGCGCTCGGTCCGCTCGGCGAGAAGCGCGGCGTCGAGCGTGCTGTTCTTCGGAACGATGGACATGGCGAGTTCGCCGTGTTCGCCGACGACGCCGCTGGACAGGCTCTGCGGCACGTTCGCCAGTGTCACCGGCCCGGCCTCGTGCGCGCGGCGGAGGCGGTCGAGTACGACACTGCCGCCACTACCGTCCGGCGACTCTGCAAACAGCGCGGCGAGCGCGGCCTGGCGCTCGGCCGAGTCCGGCAGGACGACATCGGCCACCGAACTCACCGCCGCGATGTCATCAAGGTCGAGCAAACGTTTCTTGAGGTCGCGCGCTTCCTCGATGGACGCGACGGGGGCGATGTAGGTCACCGGAGAAACGCCGAACAGTTCCTCGAGGCGCTTGTCCACGTCGAACGACGTCACGGAGCGCGAGATGATTTTTTCGAGATCCCGTTCGAGGGCGTACCGCGGTATGCCCGCGATTCCGAATAGAACCACGAGCACACCGATGACGGCGATGGCGCGGGGGTACTTCAATGAGACATCGGCGACGGCCTTCAAGCCGGGCAGGTAGAACCGCGGCGGCGCGTCGAGACCCGCGTGCCGCCGTTCGAGCAGGAGCCAGGTGGCCGGCAGAAACGTCAGCATGAGCACCAGCGCCGACAACAGGCCGAACAACGCGGCCAGTCCCATGTCGCGCGCGCCGGCTTCGGGCGCGAGGGACACCAGGCCGAACGCGAGCGCGGTCGTAAGCCCGCCGAGCGCGATCGCGGTCGCGGTGTGACGGATGCCGTATTCGACGGCCTGTTCGGGTGATTTGCCGTGCGATCGCGCGTCGCGCAGCGCGACCAGCAGGTGAATCGCGAAGTCGATGCCAAGGCCCAGCAGCAACACGCCGAAGAAGGTCACCGTGATGCTGAGCCGACCGACCACGAAACCCGTCATCCCGAGCGCGAAAATCACCGAACACGACAGCGCGATGCCCGCCATGAGAACGCGCGAGAGCCGGCGCTCGACGCCCATGAGCAGAACCAGCACGGCGACGAGCGTAATGGGCGAGAGAATGCGTATGCGCGTGAGGACATTGCGTTGATCCTGCGCGGCCGCCGCAGCGAGACCGGTAAACCCGTACGTCAGTTCGAAGTTATTTTCGTCGAGCGTCTGCTTGGCGATGCGTTCGATCTCAAAGTAGTCGCTTCCACCCATGGCGGTTTGCAGCGGGCCTACCTTCAGGCCAATCTTGAACAGCGCGGCGCTCTCGACCGGCCGCAGCGACTTGCGGATGACCGTGTCGGTGCCGTCGATGTTCGCAATGACCGCGTTCGACGTCGTCCCAGCGCGCGCCGCCTCGACCGCGGCGTCGAACAGCGGCCTCGGCCACACCCACGGGGCGCGCTCGATGAGCCACCCGGGGTCGGCCGGCAGCGTGATCGTCTTGATGGCCGGCATTCCCGCCAGCGCCGTTTCGAGCGCCGCGATCGCCCGGTCGATTTCCCCGCGCTCTCCCTCGATCAGGATGACGATGTTCGAGTCCGCGCCGAACGTGTCGATGGCGCGTCGGAAGCCCGCCATGTCCACATCGGATTCGGGAATCAGCCCGGTAAACGAGAGGTCTTTGGGCGTTCGCCACGCAATGAACGCAAACACAGCCGTCACTGCAAGCGAAACGATGATGACGGCCCACGGATGGCCGATAACGACACGCGTCCACACGGTCCAGAACGGGTGTTGCTCTTTCAGCATTCGGACTCCTGGGCGGATGAACGCGCGGCGCACCGCTCGGGCCCGTCGCGCGGGGATTGAACCGTTGGCGTACGAAATGGCGCGCCTGAGTGGGATCGAACCACCGACCTGCGGCTTAGAAGGCCGCTGCTCTATCCAACTGAGCTACAGGCGCGTAATCGGACAATCGTTTGCGGCATCAAGTGTACTTCGAGCGGCGATGAGGCGACAACAGCGCCTGAGTTCGTCAGGAAATCGGCCTCGCGCGCCCAGGGGTCGCGCAACTGATCGTGACGGTTGCGCGGTGCGATGATTTTGTCGCAGACTCGCGCGGTTCGGGTCTGCGTCTATCGTGGAGGAGAGACGCCGCGATGTTAAGCCGAAGGACTTCCGCCGCCGTACTGATTGCGTTCACCACGCCGTTCGCCTCCGCGCAAACCGGCGCGCCGGACGGCGAATGGCCCTACTGGGGTGGCGACGCCGGATCGACGCGGTACACGTCGCTTGACCAAATCACCAAGGAAAACGTCGGCGAGCTCCGCGTGGCGTGGCGCTGGAACGCGTTGCCGTTGGTCGACGGTCCCGATCCGAATCTGAAAGCCACGCCGATCATGATCGACGGCGTGCTCTACATCAGCACCGGCGTGCACCAGGCCGCCGCGATCGACGCCGCCTCCGGGGAAACCCTCTGGACGTTCTCCCCCGACCCGCCGGAGATCGCGCGGCACCCGGTGGGCATGTCGGGCCGCGGCCTCGCGTATTGGACGGACGGGACCGACGCGCGGGTGTTTCACAACACGAGCGACGGCCGCCTGATCGCGATCAACTGCAAAACCGGCGCGCTCTACGCTGACTTCGGCACCGACGGTTACGTATACCTCAAAGAAGAATTGACCGACGACCCGAATCCACGCATCGGCTCGAGCTCGCCCCCGATCGTCGTGGGCGATGTCGTCGTCGTGCAGGTCGTGCCGGCGGCGATCAATCCCTCGCGCAAGGAAGCGCCGCCCGGACACATCCGCGGCTACGACGTACGCACCGGCAAACGCCTGTGGATCTTCCACACGATTCCACAGGCCGGCGAGTTCGGCTCGGAGACGTGGGAAAACGAGTCGTGGTCGTACTCCGGAAACGCCGGCGTCTGGACGCTGATGAGCGCCGACCTCGACCTCGGGTTCGTGTATCTGCCGGTTGAAACGGCGACGCACGACTTCTACGGCGGACACCGGCTCGGCGACAACCTCTTCG
>CAYPNI010000229.1:0-3490 GCA_964411925.1 uncultured Nitrospirales bacterium | reverse complement strand
TCGGTGAACGACATGCCCGCGGCCGCGGCCATCTGGGGTAGCAGCGAGGTTTCCGTGAAGCCGGGGATCGTGTTGATCTCGAGCCAGTAGACCTCGTTTTCGCACAAAATCATATCACTGCGGCTGAATGCCCTACAACCCATCAGCGCATGCGCACGCACGGAAATTTCCTGCACCTTGTCCCGCACGGCGTCGTCGATCTGCGCCGGCGTGATCTCCTTAGTCGCGCCCGGCGTGTACTTCGCCCCATAGTCGAAAAACTTCGCCTTCACCGGGCGAATTTCCGTCACGGGCAGCGCATACGCGCCCTGTTCCTCGTTGATGTCGAGGACGCCGCAGGTCAGCTCGAGTCCCGCGAGGTACTTCTCGACGAGAATCGTCGACCCGAACCGCAGCACCTCGCGGACGGCCGGGGTGAACTCCCCGGAACTCTGCGGCATTGCCATGCCCAGGCTCGAGCCCTGCGTCGGACTCTTCACCACGCACGGGAACCCGATCGTATCGCCAACGAGCTGAGTGATCGCGGCGGGGTCCGCATCCCAGTCCGGCCGGTCGAACACGACATGATCGGCCACGAGAATACCGCCGTGTTCCGCGACAGCCTTCGATCGCACCTTGTCCATCGACAGCGCGCTTGCCGCGCAGCCGGACCCGGTATACGGCACGCTGAGCAGATCGAGGAGGCCCTGCATGCGCCCGTCCTCGCCGAACGGGCCGTGCAACGCGATGAACACGCAATCGGGATGCAGCTTCTTGAGTTTGGGCAGCGCCTCGCCGATTTCGAGATACTCGCGATCACGGCCGGGAAACACCCATTCGCCATGTTGCGTGATTTCGATCGGACTGACGTCGTATCGCTCGCGGTCCAGGTGCTTGGCGATCTGCGCGCCCGAGCGCATCGAGACTTCGTATTCCGCGCTCATGCCCCCCATGAGCACCACCACGTGCTTCTTCGCTGACATCCCCGCTCCCCCGTTTCCCTCGCGCAGCTACCTCAATCCCCACACCCCTACGCCGGGTTCCGATACGAAACGTTGTGTGGCAGGCCTAAGCGCAGTTCAGCTTAGGCCTGTTGCGCAACGCAGGGTCACAGAACCCCGTGTAGACCCGACACACCGCGACGAGCGCCCTATTGTGCGAGCGTCAACCCCAGCCGCGTCAAATGCGCCTTCAGGCTGTGCTCCGCCAGCCGCATCGCCTCCGGCGGAGCATCGTCGTACGCCTTGGCCAACAGCGATTTCAGATCGGTCGCGCCGGATTCGTACGCGTCGCGAATCTTGTTCTCGCGCCAGAGCCGGTGGTCGCGCGCCTTGCCGAAGACGTTGTCCGCGCGGCCCGCGGGCCGGCCGTGCGAGGGAATGATGATCCGCGCGTCGTCCAGCGCCATCAACCGCTCCAGGCTCGCAATGAAATCGTTCATGTTTCCGCCGTACTCCTCGGACACGACAATCGTGCCGGGGTTGGCGATCATGTCGCCCGCGATGAGCGCGCGCGTCGATTCCTCGAACAACGCAATGTGGCCCGGATCGTGTCCCGGCGTGTGCAGCACGCGCACGCGCCAGTCGGGATCTCCTCGCAGCGTGAGTACCTCCGCGTCCGCAAGTTCGCGCTCGATTTTGATTTTCACATGCTCCGCCGTGGTCGCGTGCGCCCAGACCGGCGCGCCGTATCGATCGCGGACAAACTCAACGCCGGCCACGTGGTCGGGGTGACTGTGTGTCAGCACGACCGCTCGAATCGTGCTCCCCATTTCGACAAGCTGATCGACCTGATCCGCAAGGCTCGCGAGCTGCTCGGGGTCGTCCGAACCGGGATCGATCAGCAATACCTCGTCCTCGCCAATGAGGATGCAGTTCGTGTGCGTGGCCGGGGGGATCGTCCGCGTCGCCTGCGGAATGATGTGGATGCCACGGCGGACCTCGAAGCGGTTCGGATGGCCCGGCGTGCTGTCTGTGATGCGTCGCAGCAGCGGCACGAAATCGGGGTAGGGACGCGCGGCCATCGGATGCAGCGTGCAGGCAACCGGCGTCGAGACATGAATCTCGCCCAGGTGCCAGCGGCGCCGCGCGTCGGCGGGATGCAACCAGTCCAGCCCGACGAGCTCGCCCTCGATGAGCTCGGGTTCCTGCCCGCCTTCGTGCCGGAACAGGTAGTACCGCGTGTCGAACCGAATCGGCATGACCGCGGGCGTGATCCAGTGCGCGACTTCCTCGAATCGATTCGCCTCAATCTGCGCGCCGAACGCCGCCAGAATGGCGTCGAAACCCGCCTTCTCCTCGAGCAGATCGATCCGCGCGCGCCGGCGCGCCTCGAGGCCGGGATCCGCCCCACGCGCCAGCAACAGGCCGGTCTCCTCGAACACCTCGCGCGCCGCCGCCATCACCCCGCGCGCAAACGCTTCGTCGCCCGTGCCGACAACGCGATCGATGTTCTCCGTATCGCTGATGCGTCCGCCGGGAAAGGCATGATGTCCGGGCATGAATCGCAGCTTCGGACTGCGCTTGACCATGAGCAGCCGGCCGCCGGTGTCCATAATGAGGCACGCCGCCGCTTTCTTCGGTTCCACCATCCGCGTAGTCTGGCAGGCGGCGCGGAAAAAGTCATCTCCGCGATTGATCGCGCATGGGCGGCCCGGGCTCGCCTTTCAGCCAACACCAGAAGCGGCATCCACCAAGAATCAGCCGCTCCTGGCGCGCGGTCAGCGGAGCCATCGCCGCGAGATACTCGGTCAGGAACGCGCCGAACAGGTCGGCGCGCCGGCGGCACGACACTCGGTAAAAATGACCGAGGTCCTTCCCCAGATAAATCCAGTAGCGCGCGTCCTCACGGTGGAACACACGCGCGCGATGGAAATCGATGAAGAGAACCGTGCCATCGGGCGCAATCCGGATATTGAAGAGTGAGTAGTCGTTCGCGATGACCCGGCGGCCGTGCACTTGCGCCATCAGGTGGGCAATGGGAGTGAGGTACTGCGGCGCGACGGGATCGCAGCGATCGAGCAGGGCTTCGCCGGGCACGCATTGCCGCGCGTAGAGGACGCTGCGGAACGACTCCTCGCGCAGCGTGAAATACCCGTACGATTCGGGAACGGGCAACCCCCGCAGCCGTTCGAGCGCGTCGTGTTCGCGCCGCCAGTACGCCCGCCACCAGCGGCCTCCCGGACGCGCGGCGTATTGCTTGATGACGAGCCGATTGTCATACACCAACACGCGGCGCATCGTCCCGCCTTTGCGCTGCGTCTTGACGATCTCCAGGTTCGGGTACCGCTCCGGTTGTGTGACAAGTGCGGCGATCAGTTCGCGATCGAGTTTCGGAGTCTCTACTGTTGTGGTCAACCGTAGCCCGCTCCCGGATCTGGCGAACGGCGGGACGCCACGCGGTGGACGTCCGCGCGATGCGCGTTCCGCGGATTATGCGGGAGCAGAGAGACGCAGCCCAAATTCACACACGAGATTCAGACTTCGCCTGGCGCGTCCGGCAGCGCGAACGC
>CAYPNI010000228.1:0-3496 GCA_964411925.1 uncultured Nitrospirales bacterium | reverse complement strand
CCGGGCCCGCGAGAATCAGGAACGCCGCGGAAAACGGCAGCCAGTCCGGCCACCAGCTCGGCTGCGGCGCCGCGAACCACCGCGGCTCGCCCTCCAGCCCGAACAACAACGGCGAGTAGAACGGCGAGAGATAGTGCGCGCCGCCCTCGTGATAGAAGTAGTACTCACCCTGAAACGCCGCCCACGTCGTATAGATGATGAACGCCGTCAGCCCGGAAAAAATCGCGAGCGGTTGCACCCACCAGTTGTCCTTGCGCGACGTTTGGCCAAACCCGCGCCGCTCGAGCAACTCAGACTGCGACATGACCAACGCCCTCGCGCGCGCCAAGCCGCTGCGCGTCCGCCGAAAACAAAGTACTCCCGTCTCGCATAGTCGTTACGACCCCTTTCCAAGAGAAGAAACCGCCGATTCGCGGGGTATTGAACCGGATTCGGCTCGGTAAATCAATGAAAGGCCGTAATTGGCCCGCGCGCGGGATGGGGTCTCAGGGCTCCTTGGTGACGTCCACCAGACCTTCTGTCAGCGCCGCAGCATCGCCCGCGTCCTCGCCGGAATCGTCCGGGACGGTAATCGTCAGGTCGCGGACCATGCTGCACAATTCGTCGCTGCACAGTTGCGCGTTTACCGTCACCGTTCCCGGCGCATCGCCGGTCCGCTTCACCTTCACCGCGAACCGCGCCGTCCCTTCGAAGCCCCACGTGTACCACTTGATGTCCAGGTTCGACAGGTCTTTCGGCGCGCTTTGTTTCCAGCCGCCCACCGCCTCCAGCCCGCCGCCGACCGAGATCTGCGTCGGCGCTTCGACTTCCGTCGTCTCTGCGCCGGCCGCTTTTTTCGCGCGCAACAGGTTGTCCATCGCATAGGTGTGCCACTTGGGCTCGTGTTTCGCCTCGACGATGAGCCACTCGCCCGCCAGCCGCGCGCGATACGTCCCCACGATGTCGCCGCGATAGAGCACCGGCTTGCCCTCGCTCCATTCGCCCGCCCACGCACCCGAACACGCCGCAACACACAAGGCAAGCGTCGTCATTTGTCTCCCAATACCGTCATTGCGAGGAGCGGGTTTTGCGACGAAGCAATCTCGCCATCCAGCTACCCGAGACTTGGAATTACGCGTCATAACGTTACTGATCCACCTTCCGGAAATGTTCGCGGTACGTCTTCACCGTCATCTCGCTCGTCTCACCATCGCGTAGCACCCGCGCGCTGAATTTCGATCCCGAAGCGACGTTCAGCCGGATATACACGTCCAGCCGCTGCGTGAACTCGTCCCGGTCGACGCCGTTCACCGCCGTCACGATGTCGCCCGCCTTCAGTTTGTGCAGGTTGTAGACCTGCGCCGCCGGGTCCACCTTGACCACTTCCGCGGCCAGCCCATCCTCCGGCAATCCCAACTCCCGGCGCCGCTCCACCGTCAGCGGCTCCGTCGTGAAATACGGCTGCGGCTCGACCGTCCAATACCGGTGATACAGGTCCGTGTACCACCACTCGTCCGGCAGCGACACCGTCAGCTCGCGTTGACTCTCGCCGCGCCGGACGGCGAGCTGGATCGATTCCGTCCCGCGCCGCGGCGTCTTGTTGTAGTAATACTGAAGGTCGCCGAAGGTCAGCACCGGCGTGCCATTGATGCCCACAATGAGATCGCCCGCGAGCATTCCCGCATCCGCCACCGGGCCCGTCGCGCTCTTGACCACCAGCCCCTTCGGAACGTCCAGCTCGATCCCGATCCGCCGGATGTCGGGGTACGCGAACATGTCGGTCAGCTTGTCCAGCGTGCCCGCACGTTCCTTCTCGAGCAGCTTGTAGTCGCCCATCAGGTGACACTCGACGCAGCGCCCCGCGTCCATCACTTCTTCCTTCAACAGCGGGAAATCGCTCGGGTACGCCGGCTCCGGCTTCTGCGGCGCAGGCAACCGCCCGGCCTTCGCCTTCGCGTGTTGTTCGAGCCCCAGTTTCAGCGCGAGTTCGAGGCTGTCGTAATCGAGATACACCTCCGCGCCGCGCTCGTCCCGCCCGCCGTAGCGCATGTATATCTGTTCGTCCGCGTTCATGATGAAGTAATAGACCGAATTGTGCCAGTCGCGGTCGAAGAGCGCGATGTTCATCCCCGTGTTCGAAATGATCCGCGCGCACACGTACTGTTGCAATAACTCGCCGCGCGGCGAGTCCTTCGGCGTCTGCGTCACCCGCGCATCGAACACCCGGCAGTTCTGGCACGGCGCGCACCGGAACGACAGAAAGATCGGCTTGCCCGTCTCGCGCGCGTCGGCGATCATCGACCGGTAATCGGTGTGCCACTCAATCTCCTGCGCCGCGGCGAGCGGCGTCACAAGAGAAACGGCCAATACAATCGCGGCACGAGCAAGCTGCATGTGGTTCGGGACCTCCAAAGCCGGGACAATTTGTCACATCGCCCGATCCACGATCCAACCGCGCCGCTTCTCACACACGGCCCGATTCGCCAAACCTGACAACCCCCACGCCATCCTGCTAAAATCGGCGGGAATATAAGCGTTTACGCGCCATGTTGACCCTTAAACGGCACCGAAGGCGGTTTCGCGCATGATTTACTACAAAACATCCCAGTACGTCCCCGGCAAGGGCGACGCGTGGATGTTCTACGAATGCAACGACGACCGCACGGTCCGCCGCTACATGACCTATATCCCGTCCACGCGCGAGCTGGACAAGGTGACGAAGCCGTTCATCCGCCGCCTGATGAAGCCCGAGACGCTGATGGAGTCCTCGCAGGAGGAGTTCCACCAGTACTGGCCGCCCGACGCGAACGAGAAACCGACCAGCCAGGAAGTCGTCGCGAACGAAATCGAGCGCAAAGGCATCAAGGCGCGCAAGTATTTCGACCCAAACATGACCGTGGGCGAGGCCATGGCCGTCCACCCGCGCGTGGCCGAAGTCTTCGCCGCGTTCCAGCTCGGCGGCTGCTCGAGTTGCGGCATCAGCGAAGTCGAGACCGTCGCGCAGGTCACCATGGGATACGGCGTCGATGTCGACATGCTGCTCGACGTCCTTGAAGAGCTCATGGCCGAAGAAGAGGCGAAGAAGCGCGAGGCGGAGACTCCGGAACACGTGGAGAGCGAGTGAAGTGCCACGAACCATGCAGCCTACACTGCATATGAGCGCGTATCGAACCGACATTCTCTGGGTCTGTGTGGGAGCGCTGATGGCGCTCTCATGGAGCGGCGACGTGGCGGAGCGTTACGCCACAGTAATCGCGTTCTCGATCATGGTCGGTCTCGGTTACGCTGGACTTTGGCCGCGAAAGTTTTTGCGTTGGGCGATTGCCGGCTGCGCATTGATCGGCTCGATCGGTTGTTTTAGGCGACTCGAAACTCCATTTCCCTTTTCGCTCGATCCCTTCAGCGTCGGCGAGTCGGTGTGCGCGGCGAAGATCCGCATCGGCGTGCCGGGCGTCGCGCCCTCGGGCACCGACCAGGCGAGCACCGTGCCGTCGCGGACGAGGTAGCGCCCGCCCGG
>CAYPNI010000227.1:0-3504 GCA_964411925.1 uncultured Nitrospirales bacterium | reverse complement strand
CCGGACCGCGTGGCGATGCAGGACGCGACGGCGCAGATGGCGCTGTTGCAGTTCATGCAGGCGGGCCGCCCGACGGCGGCGGTGCCGTCAACCGTACATTGCGACCACCTGATCCAGGCGGAGATCGGTGCGGCGAAAGATCTCGCGAAGGCGAACCAGGTGAACAAGGAGGTGTACGACTTCCTCGCGAGCGCGTCGAACAAGTACGGCATCGGGTTCTGGAAACCCGGCGCGGGGATCATTCACCAGGTGGTGCTCGAGAACTACGCGTTCCCCGGCGGCATGATGATCGGCACCGACTCGCACACGGTGAACGCGGGCGGGCTGGGCATGGTCGCGATCGGCGTCGGCGGCGCGGACGCGGTGGACGTGATGGCGGGCCTGCCCTGGGAACTCAAGTGGCCCAAGCTGATCGGCGTCAAGCTGACGGGCACGCTGAACGGCTGGGCGTCGTCCAAGGACATCATCCTCAAGGTCGCGGGGATTCTGACCGTGAAGGGCGGCACCGGGGCGATCGTCGAGTACTTCGGCGACGGCGCGCGCAACCTCTCGTGCACGGGCAAGGGCACCATCTGCAACATGGGCGCCGAGATCGGCGCGACGACGTCCATCTTCGAATACGGCGACGCGATGGACCGGTATCTGCGCGCGACGGGCCGCGAGGAAGTGGCCAAGGCCGCCGAAAAGATTCGCGAACATCTGCAGGGCGATCCAGAAGTGGACAAGTCGCCGTCGAAGTACTTCGACGAACTGATCGAGATCAACCTGGATGAGTTGGAGCCGCTGTTGAACGGGCCCTTCACGCCGGATCGCGCGACGCCCGTATCGAGGATGCGCGCCGAAGCGAAAGAACACGGCTGGCCGAGCGCGGTCGAGGTCGGCTTGATCGGCTCGTGCACGAACTCGTCCTACGAAGACATGTCGCGCGCGGCGTCGATCGCGCGTCAGGCCAAGGCGAAAAAGATCAAGGCGAAGTCCGAATTTACGATCACTCCGGGCAGCGAACTGATCCGCGCGACCGTCTCACGCGACGGCATCCTGAAGGATTTCGAGGACATCGGCGGGCTGGTGCTGGCGAACGCCTGCGGGCCGTGCATCGGGCAGTGGGCGCGGCACCGCAGCGGCGGCGACGACCAGCCAAACACGATCGTCACGTCGTTCAATCGGAATTTCTCGGGCCGCAATGATGGCAATTCCAAGACGCACGCGTTTGTCGCGTCGCCGGAGCTTGTGACCGCGATCGCGCTTTCGGGCGATCTCGGTTTCAATCCGATGACGGATACGCTGACCAACGCGGACGGCCAGGCGGTCAAGCTCGATCCGCCGGTGGGCGACGAGTTGCCGGCGAAAGGCTTTACCGTGGACGATCCCGGATACCAGGCGCCGGCGAAGGACGGATCGAAGGTGCACGTGGCGGTCAGCCCGACGTCGGACCGGCTGCAGATCATGGAATCGTTTCCGGCGTGGGAAGGCAAGGACCTGACAGGCCTGAAACTGCTGATCAAGGCGAAAGGAAAGTGCACGACCGACCACATCTCGCAGGGCGGGCCGTGGCTCAAGTACCGAGGACACCTCGACAACATCTCCAACAATACGCTGATGGGCGCGACGAACGCATTCACCGGCAAACCGGCAAAGGTCAAGAACCAGCTCTCGGGCGAATACGACGACGTGCCGAAGGTGCAGCGCGCGTACAAGGCCAAGGGCATTGGGTCGATCGTCGTCGGCGACGAAAACTACGGCGAGGGGTCGTCGCGCGAACACGCGGCGATGCAGCCGCGCCACCTCGGCGTGCGGGCCGTGCTCGTGCGCAGCTTCGCGCGCATCCACGAGACCAACCTCAAGAAGCAGGGCATGCTCGCGCTGACGTTCGCCAACCCGGCTGACTACGACAAGATTCAGGAAGACGACTCGATCGATATCCTCGGGTTGACCGCGTTCAAGGCGGACACCCCGCTGACGCTGCGCCTGCACCACAAGGACGGCAAACAGGAAGACATCAAGGTCAATCACACCTACAACGCGAACCAGATCGAGTGGTTCAAGGCAGGGGGCGCGCTGAGCCTGATCAAGGCGCAGTTCGCCAAGTAGCGTTTCCGGCGCCGGAGAATTCTACCGGCCTGGAATCGGACCGCTTGCGTAGTAGTCGTATCCCTCGGCTGCGTAGGCGAACGCGCGGATCTCGTCCAGCGTGCCGACGATCAGGTAGTACTCGTAGGTCAATGTGTCGTGCTTCTGGAGGGCTACGGATTTCAGCGGGGAAACGTAGCCGGTTGAATTGTCGAACTCGCCGCCGCCCCGTGTGCCATGAAAACCACCGGTGAAGAGCTCTGTCTCCCTGTTGTAGACGCCCACGCCCCAGAGCTCGTCGTTGACCAGGGCCGCCCATTTCTCAGTACTCGGCACTGAGCCCCACGTCGCCCACGGCGGTCCATTGTTCTCGATCTCGATCAGCGGCCCCCGGGTGAACGGTTCCGGACCCTCGTACGTTTTGAGCCGGAACAGGTCAGCGATCGTGTAGACGGCGGGCAGTTCCTGGGCGCGACGCGACACGCTCCATTTATCGTCTGAGCGGTGGGAGGTCAATCGGTTTTGCACGTGGACGGTGTTCTCATTCAGCCGTATCCACATTTCGAAATAGCACTCCGCCGTTTCGTTGTTCATGTCCCACAACAGCGGGATGGTCTTCACGTAGATCAGTTGTCCGTCGTTGAATATCGCCTCGACCTTCGCCGAATTTCCGTACGTGTCTCCCACCTGAATCGGGTTCCACGGCCACGGCGACCAATTCTTGCGCTGACCCTCACTCGTGCGGTCGAGCGGATCCCCGGCGTAGTACGACTGTTGAATCTGCCGGCCACGGTCGTGGTTGTTCACGAGGTTCCGGCCCCGGCCGGACAACGAGAGGTGAGTAATCGCCCCACCGTATTCGTCTACTTCGACGCCCACACGAATGACGCCGTTATCCAGATACTCGTCGTATGTCGGACCTTCCGGCGCCGCAGAGGCGCACAGGAGAACGGCGCCCGACACGACCGCGAACAAAACGAATATCGTTTTCAATCAGACATCCCCGGACAGGTTTCGACCAATACTACGGTGAGGTTGGAGGAACAATGCTGGCGCTTCGAGGCACGCTGTTGGTCAACCTTGCGCTCCAATATAGTACACTTTCCGGTTTTCATTGACGCACTCCCCACGCGTGACTACCATAACTCTCAAAGGCGAATGGTTCGCCGGAGGGTAGCGCCATGGTTCAGTCGCACGTCGAACGCGATGGAAATGGATTACACCTCAGCTACTACGATGTGGGTCTGCACAAGGAAGGGTCGATGGAACTCAAGTTCATCAATCCTTCGGACATCAAGAAGATCCATGACGACGATCGGGTCGCCGTGGACGAAACGATCGTGACGGCGGCGCCGGACGAGCCGGTCGTCCTTCACATCGAACATCCGGACGGAAGTTGCGACGACATCAAGTGCAATCATAGTTAGACTCTGA
>CAYPNI010000226.1:1495-3558 GCA_964411925.1 uncultured Nitrospirales bacterium | reverse complement strand
CGCACCTTGTCCGTCAGCTCGCGGGTCGTGTACGGCTTGCCAAGCAGCTCCGCAGAATGATCGAGCACGCCGTGGCGCAGGATCTCGTCGTCGGTGTAGCCCGAGGAGAAGAGAATCCGGATCGGGCGTTTCATCGACCGGACCCGGCCAGCCAGCTCGATGCCGCTCATTTCCGGCATCACGATATCGGTGAGCAGCAGGTGGATTGGCCCGTCGTGGCTGTCCAGCAGGCGTAACGCATCCATCCCGCTCGCCGCCGTCAGCACCGTATATCCCGCGCCGGTGAGAATCCTCGCGGCAAGCGTCCGCACGGCGGCCTCGTCCTCGACGATGAGCACAACCTCGGATCCCGTTTCGTCTTGGTCAGTGTCGCGCCGTGCCGCGCCGGCCGGCGCCTCCCTCGTTCGCGGAAGCAACAGTGTGAACGCGCTTCCGCGCCCGAGTTCGCTCTCGACCCAGATATGCCCGCCGCTTTGCTTGACGATGCCATAGACGGTCGCGAGGCCCAGTCCCGTACCCTTGCCCGGCTCCTTGGTGGTGAAGAACGGCTCGAAGACGCGGCGCCGCACGCCGTCGGGCATGCCGGTTCCCGTGTCGATAACCGCGATGGACACATACGCACCGGGCGCAAGCCCCGGACGCGCCTCGCAGTACGCTTCGTCCGCGTCAATATTTGCGGCCTGCACGGTCAGCGTCCCGCCGTTCGGCATCGCGTCGCGCGCGTTCACCGCCAGGTTCACCAGGACCTGCTCGATCTGCCCGGCGTCGGCGCGCACCGCACCGAGCGACGGTGGGGTGATCACGGCAATCCGGATGGACTCGCCGATCATCCGCCGCATCATCCGCTGCACGCCATCGAGCAACGCGCCGATGTCGAGCACTGTCGGCTTGAGGATCTGCTTCCGACTGAACGCCAGGAGTTGCCGCGTCAGCTCGGCCGCGCGGCGGCCGGCCTCCTGGATGTCGTCGAGATCCGAGCCGACGCTGCCGCTCGCGGGAACGTCCCTGGCCGCGAGCTCCGCCGTGCTGTTGATGACCGTGAGCAGGTTGTTGAAGTCGTGCGCGATGCCGGCGGCGAGCTGGCCGACACTCTCCATGCGCTGGGACTGCAGGTAGCGCTGCTGCAGCTCCCGGTCGGCGGTGAGGTCGCGCTTGATTGCGACGAAGTGCGCGATCTCTCCCTGCTCGCCCCGCACCGGCGTCACCGTGAGGTCTTCCGGGTACCGGGTTCCGTCCTTGCGGCGGTTGACGAGTTCGCCGTGCCACACCTTGCCGCCGAGAATCGTGTTCCACATTCCGGCGTAGAACGCCTTGTCGTGAACGCCGGAACGCAGCAGGTCACGCGGATTCCTGCCAATTGCGTCGTCGAGCCCATATCCGGTCAGCGTCGTGAACGCCGCGTTGGCCCACTCGATGGTGCCGTCCCGATCCGTGATCACGATCGCGTTCGCGGCTGCATTCATCGCCGCGACCTGCAGCTCGATGAGCGCACGCGCATCGCGTTCCGCAGTGACGTCACGCGCAAGCACGAGAGAGGCGGGCCTGTCGCCGAAGCGCGTTCGGTGGCTGGTGATCTCGACGTCGATGAGCGACCCGTCCTTTCGGTGGTGCCGCCATATGCTCGGCTTGGAGATTTCGCCGCGCGCAGGATTGCGCACCGCGTCCAGGAGCTTCGGGATGTCTGCCGCCGGCCGGATCGCGGTGATCTCCATCGACCGGAACTCATCCCGGCTGTACCCATAGTGACTGATGGCCGCATCGTTGACGTCGAGAAACCGGAGTGTCTCGTTGTCGTACACCCACATCGGATTCGGGTGGGATGCAAACATCTGCTGGTACCGCCGTTCGCTCTCCCGCGCGGCCTTGGCGTTCAGCACGCGCTCATTGATGTCGGTGAGCGTTCCCATCATCATTGGCGGCGCGTCGGCGGGACGCGGCATCAGCTTGCCGCGGGCCGAAACCCATCTGTACAGTCCGTCCTTGCAGCGCATGCGGAACTCGGCCTCGAACCCCGGCACCTCGCCACGCACGTGGCGCTCGGCTGACTGGTACGCGGCCACCAC
>CAYPNI010000226.1:0-1395 GCA_964411925.1 uncultured Nitrospirales bacterium | reverse complement strand
TACACCGGCCCGTTTCGCCGCCTTGCTCCACGACTTCGTGGCACTGGCGCACTCCTTGCCCGTATAGACCTGTGGCTGGCCCCCACGAATGGCGTTGCCGGCCGGGCCCTCGCCGCGCGCGCTCGTCATCTCCGCGATTGCCGCCGCCTCTGCGTCATCGAAGCCGAGCCCGCTGCTCGCCGCCGCTTTCTGGACGCCGTCGGCCGTTGCGAGACAGATCCAGGCATGACGAAACCCGCCGTGGCGCACCGCCAGCTTGCATATCTCGTCGAACAGTTCGGTTTTCGACTGCGCGCGCAGGATCAGCTGATTCGTCGCCGAGAGCACGGAATACATACTGCTCACGCGGGCAAGGGCCCGATCGGACTCACGAACGGGCGTCTGGTCGAACACGATTCCATAGAGCAGGTCACGTCGATCCACGGTGATCGGGCCGAAGCTCATTGCCACGTCGCGCAACTCGCCGCTCGCGAGTCGATGCCTGGATTCGAACAGGTGTTGTTCACGACGCCGCGCGCGCCCCAGGCGCGCCATCACCTCGGCGCGCGACAGCGTGCTCAGGTCCGTGACCTGAACGTCGCACAGCTCGCGACGACTGCGCCCGTAGAAGATCGCGGCGGCGGCATTCGCGTCACGGATCGACCCGTCTTCGGGGTCCACTATCAGGATGGCGGTCGGGTGCCGCTCAAACACCTGTCGGTGACGGATCTTCGCCGATGCCGATTGCGACGACCGGCGCGTCACCCGCTTCTTTGTGATCATCAAGCCTGCCCGCGCACGGAATGGACGCGGCAGCTTTGCCGCATCTCTATGGTTACTTCCATAACGGCAACCCGTGCACCAGTGAGCTGCCGGTCATTTTGTCGGCGTTTCCCCGACTCGACTCCTGTCCACCGGGACAGACGCGCGTAGGGCGAAGTACTTTTGCGCGGTGTCCGATGTCAGGGTATTGCGATCGATTCGCCGGATGCTGCACGCCCGACGTGCCGCTGCCATCGGGCTGGTGCTTCTCCTCCCGGGTTGCGCCACGCACCCTGAATACGGAGTCGTGCTCGGCACCGCTGTGCCGGGAAGCAAGTTCCGCGAGCAGATACGCACACTGCAGTTCGCGCCCGGGGTGACCACGACGCTGGTGGCGCCGGCGCGACTCGATCCGGGCCGGGCTGTCGACTTGGTGCTCTACGCGCTGCCGAACGGAAACTCGACGGCGCAGACGATGGGCCGGCGGATGACCCCTGGCCTCGACTGGCACTTCGACATTCAGCACATCGCGGCGCAGACCCGCGCGCTCCGAACGATGGGAATGCCCCAGGCGGTTGTCGCCTATCTCGAGGCCGACTCGAAGAGCTGGCCGGCCTGGCGGCAACGGCTCGGGTACGAGCAGGCGAACCGCCG
>CAYPNI010000225.1:0-3580 GCA_964411925.1 uncultured Nitrospirales bacterium | reverse complement strand
TCGACGTACGGGTGGTCCTCGCTGCCGTTGACGATGAGCACCGGGATTTCCGCCCGCCCGAGTCCCTCGCCGCCGAGTTCCAGCGGATACCCCTCCGGCCACATTCGCAGCGCAGAGACCGCCAGCGCCTCGAGGTCGTTGTCCGGGTCGGCCGCCGCGTACATCCGGTAGCCCACGCCGAGCGGATCGGTGATGTGCGTGGGGTCGGGCGCGCGGAGCGCCGCCGCAATCGCGTGGCACGCGTTCGCGCTCTCCTCGGTCTCGTCGCCAATACCGCCGAGAATCATCGCGCTGAATCGCTCGGTGTGGTGCCCCAGCAGGTAGGCGCCCATGAACGCGCCCATCGAGTAGCCCATGTAGTCCGCGCGGTCGATGTTCAGGTGGTCCATCAGCGCCAGCACGTCGCGACTCATCGCCGCGTAGCTATACGCCTCCGAAGCGTGCGGTTTGTCGCTCTTGCCGTGTCCGCGCGGCTCGACCGCGATCACCAGGCGCGACCCCTTCAGCGCGTCGATCCAGCCCGGCTCCACCCAGTTGCGCTGCGTGTCCGCGCCCCATCCCGGCACGAGAATCAGCGGACGCCCCGCGCCGAAAGTCTCGAAGTGAATCCGGTACCCGTCAGACTCGAAGAACCCGCTCGACGGCACCGCGTCTCGATTCGCCGAGGCACTCTCTTGTGCAGCCGCCGGTGTCGAATTCGCGATACACAACGCGAAAACGATCGCGACGCAACCGATCGCATCACGCACCCGCCCCCGGCCGCCTGTCGCAAAATGTCCAAGCACGACGCCGTTCCTCCCGGCCGATCAGCCTAGCACGCCGCTCGCATCGACCGAAATCGCGACACGGCGATCAGGCGTGTTGAACGGCTTCATTCACCGCGCGGCCGCCTCGGCTAGCTTCGCCTTCGGCACACGGAAACGCGCAATGGTCCGTTCGGAGTTCCGCCTTCAGGCGGGACGCTCGCGCGTAGACCGCCGCGTAAACGCGGAACTCCGAACAGCTTCAATCCGAGTCTTCCTTTCGTGGGGCGGATCACAACGACGGTTCATCCCAGCCCTTCCCGAAGTCCAACACTGGATACTCCCGCCAAATTCGTGCCGCGTTCTCGCCGCCGATGCGCTCGAGATAGTCTTGAGCGCTGCTCCACGGCCAGTCCGTCCACAGGGCTACATATCCGTGGTGCACCGGATTATGGTGGACGTAGTTCATCGACGCCCAGAAGTGCCGATCCGATCGGATTGCGCGCTCGGCCGACCTAAAGAAGACTTTGCGTCCGCGCGCGTGTTCCTCTCCGTTCCATGAGTATGACGTTCGTCCATGGAACAACCCGACATCGTGCAGCAAGCCCCTCACCTCGTTCGCTTGGACAAGCGCGTGATAGTGATTCGGCAACACGCACCACGCATAGATCTGTTCGCAATTCTTCCTCAAAACTTCGAGCAGCGAGTGGCTAAACCCATTCATCCGTTCAGGCGAATAGCCGATATGCGGACGGTGATCGAAGCACGACGCTGCCAAGTGATAGATGGAGTGTCCATCGTCAACCCTATGGGGCGGAGAGTGCCACGGTAGGCGCTCGCGCTTGCGCCAAGCGAGCACCTCCCTCCGTTCGGCGGTTGTCAGCGACCGCCACCGATACTGCCCGTGACCCATCTCTCAATCCCGTTCGCGCGTCCACCCCGAAAGCCGCCGCGTAAACGCGGAACTCCGAACAACGCTGGTCGTCGTTCTACACTGGGGCAGTATCTTTTCGCAATCACAAACACGCGAGAGAACTCGTTACGACGCCGTTCGGAGTTCCGCCTTCAGGCGGGGCGCTCGCGCGGGAACGGCCGCGCGGACTTGGAATTAGCTCACCCGCGGGTTTGGCCCTGTCACGGCGAGCACGGCGCGGGGGACGACTTCCAGCGTGGCGGGGAGGTGGCCAGTGACTTCGCCGTCGGGGCCGGCGTTGACGCGCTGGGCGCAGGTGACGCGGACGCGTTTCGCGCGCAGGTATTTCACCGCGGGGTGCGCGTCCTGCGTGCCGCGGTACATGCGCGGGATGTTGAGCAGTGACGCGACCGGCCCGAGTTTGCCGATCAGGTAGACCTCGAAGAGGCCGTTGTCGAGTTGGCCGCGCGGGGCGACGTGCATGCCGCCGCCGTCGTAGAAGCCTTTGGCAACGATGACTTCGAGGTAGGTATCGGTGAAGGTCTGGCTCGATGAGCCGGAGCGCATGGGCGAGCCGCCCGTGTCCTCAGGTACACCGTCCACTTCGACGGTCATTTCGAGTTCGGTGTAGGCCAGCCGCGCGGTGATGACGCCCAGCACAAAGGTCAGGAATCCGCCGAGCGCCTTGCTGCGGCGGTTGACGTGCTCGTTGACCAGGCTGCCGAGGCCCATGTGCACGGCGGTGTTGAAGTAGCGCGTCATGCGTGAGCCGTCGTCCGCGGTGGACTCGAGCCGGCCGACGTCGATGGGGACGACGCGCGTCGAGCCGAGCAACCTGGCCGCGGTCTCGGCGGTGCCGACGCCGTAGGTCTTGCGCAGGTCGGAGGCCGTGCCGACGGGCAGCAGCGCAAGCGACGCCTCGGGCCGGACGGGCGTGAGGCCGTCGAAAAACCCGTTGATGACCTCGAAGTTCGTGCCGTCGCCGCCCGCGCTGATGATGCGGTCGAAACCGTCGCGCAGCGCCTGCCGCGTGAGTTCGGTGCCGTGGCCGGAGCGTTCGGTCCGGAACACTTCGACATTGCCGAGCATCGTGCGCACGCGCGGCTCGAGCGCGCGCCACTGGCGCTCGGCGCGGCCGTTGCCCGAACGCGGGTTGAGAATAACGGCGTAGCGTTTGGGATGCTGTTCGCGGAACGGAGGAGAGGCGCCCTCAGACGCGGCGCCTCTCTCAGACGCGGACATCGGAGCCGAGCCCCAGAGCGTCCTTGTGTCGCGCGAGCACCGGGTCGATGTGCCCGGCGATGAACTCCGTGACCTGTTCGGGCGCGCGGCCGACGAACTCGCGCACGTCGAGCACCTGCTCGATGTCCGCGCGCGTCATGCCGATGGCCTTGTCGCCCGCAAGCCGGTCGAGCAGGTCATTCTCGCCGCCGTCGTTCTTGACGACGGCCGCGGCGGCCTGCGAGTGCCTGCGGATGACCTCGTGCAGCGCCTGGCGGTCGCCGCCGCGCTTCACGCCGGCCATCAGGATGTTTTCGGTGGCCATGAACGGCAATTCGGCGCGCACGTGTTTCTCGATCATTTTCGGGTAGACCGCGGGCCGTTCCATGACGTTGAGGTAGAGATTCAGCACCGCGTCCGCCGCGAGAAACGCCTCCGGCAGGCTGATGCGGCGGATGGCAGAGTCGTCCAGCGTCCGTTCGAACCATTGCGTGCCCGCCGTGAACAGGCCGTGCAACGGCGCCGTCATCAGATAGCGCGCGATGGCGCAGGCGCGCTCGCAGCGCATCGGGTTGCGCTTGTAGGCCATCGCCGAACTGCCGATCTGGTCCGCCTCGAACGGCTCCTCGATTTCCTTGAGGTTTTGCAGCAGGCGCATGTCCGAGCCGAACTTGTGCACGCTCTCGCCGACGCCCGCGAGCGC
>CAYPNI010000224.1:3025-3675 GCA_964411925.1 uncultured Nitrospirales bacterium | reverse complement strand
CGATTGCGGCGCTCCCGCGGCGCGCACTGTGCGCAAACAGCTCCGCCGCTGGCCACAACAGCGCCATGGACGACAACGCTGCGACAAGACCCGCGATGAGACCGAGACCGAGCACGTTGATGAAGGGGGCCGAAATTGCGCGCGCGTTGCGCATACCGATCACGCGGAGCGCGGCGAAGACCAGCGCCATCGTCACGCAGTAGATGAACAATTGTGGGTAGCCCGCGAGGAACGACGCGGACATCGCCAGCCCCACCGCGATCGACCATATCGCGGCCTCGCGACGGTTCGATGCGGCGATTGCGCGGTCGCAGAACAGAAGAACGAAAGGGAGCCAAGCGACGACGTCGATGAAGTGGAACGAATACACGCGTAACACGAAGTTCGCGCTAAAGACAAACGCGTAGGAGGCAAGGCTGGCCGCCACCGCACCCATTCCAAGCCGCCGCGCCAGAAGGAACGTGCCGACCCCCGCGAGCGCCGTATGCGCCAAGAAGTAGGCTTGGAGGCTGGCGTGGGTGGCCGCCGGTGTTGGGCCGGGCGTCAGGACGCTGCGCAACAGGTGTGGCGGATAGAACACCTTCGACTGCGGATTCGCGGCGAACGGCGTTCCGCAGAGCAGGAGCGGATTCCACAGGGGCAGATCCCCC
>CAYPNI010000224.1:0-3015 GCA_964411925.1 uncultured Nitrospirales bacterium | reverse complement strand
GATGGACACATCGAGGAAGTACGCGCTGGGCCCGAAATACGTCCACGAATCGACCGGGCCTTCGAGGGCGTCGGGTTGGAAATCCGCCAACCAAGGACGGTACGCCGCGATCACGCCGAGGAGCGTGAGCAGGCTCAATCCGATAACGCCGCGAAGAGTATGCACAATGGACGACCCGCAGATGTCCTCGCCGTGCCCAAACCATAGGCGATCGCTGTGCGTGGATCAACGAATACGCTTAGCCTAACAGTTGGCTACGGTTTATGTACTGCGCGGTTGTAGCCGAACGCCGCCGATGACGCGATAAGGCGAGAAGTACCACGATGCTCGCGGCCCACGCGACGAGCGACACGATCGCGCTGGCATAGACGGACATCGGCCGGAACTCGAACCGGACCCGGTGCGAGCCCGCGGGGACTTCGACGGCCTTGAACGCGCCGTTCGCGTGCATAATCGGCGTCTCCGCGCCGTCGATGAACGCGCGCCAGCCCGGGTACATCGCATCGGTGAACACGAGTAGCCGATAACCTGGCAGTAAGGAGATTGCGACCTCGACCTCGTCGGCAGTCCACAGCACGATCTCGATGCGCTCGGACTCGTCGGCGGGATCGGGCCGGAGCCGCACACTCGAGATCTCGATCTTCGAACCGGGCCCAACCGGATCCGCGACGATTTTGAAGTCACCGCCCGCCGCGGCGGGCACCGGAATCTCCATCCAGGAAACTTCGCCGCCGCTATCGTCCACGCGCTGGGTCCAACCGAAGTCCAACGCATCGCGGTCGCCGTCCCGGAACTCGCTGAGGACGTGGGCCGTTCCGCTTGCACTGTAGCCGACCAGAAGCGATTTCCGGAGAGGTGAGGTGGGGAGTGTCCCGCGAATCTCGCCGCGTCGCATCCGCTCGATTTCCAGCGCGGTTCCCTCGGATCCGGAAACCGCTTCCGACGGGGCCGATAGCTCTGGGACATACGCTGGCCGCGTGGTTCCGGTGTACGCAGCGCGATTTAATGGGAGGAGTCGGTGATTTCCGGGAAACTCCGCAGGGATGTAACTCGGCACCATGCGAAACGGTCGATCGAGCAAGGTGGAGCCAAGCGGGTTCTGCCTCGACACTTGCAGAGTGGAGAGTATGCGTACGTATTCCCGGGACTGGGGAGGAGTCAGCACACTCCACGAGTTCGCGAGAAACGCAGGTTCGTATCCGGTGGGGCTTGGTGCAAATTCGTAGATGTTGAGGTTGGGGTACCATTCCGGAATCCGGACGTTCGCGCGTTGAATCTCCGTCGCGCTCCCGCCTCGCGCGTTCCCGCTGAACGGTGAGCGAAGAGCCGACAGCTCCCGGGCATACGTGGCGTTCCACACCATGAGTTCGGCGACGACGATCAGCGTCGCGGCGATCGGCACGATTCGGGCCATAGGCCGGATACTTGCCAGCACGACGAGTGGCACGAGTAGTGCCGGAAGCCCGAGGACGGCGATCAGGGTGGGCGACCAATCGGTGGTCCAGATCGCCGGGTGCGGAGGGTTCATGAAGGCCAAGCCTGCCGATGGCAGCAAAACGGCGGCGGCCGCGCAGATGCCGTAGACGGCGATGCGTCGCTGGCCAGCGTGTGCGAGCACGTCGATCCCCATGCCCGCAAGCAGGCCGAGCGGCAGTGTGGCGACGATGAGCGCACGTTGCGGTTGCGCCAATTCAAATGGGCTCACGATGTCGAGGAGCGCGGAAACCGGAAGACTGGGTCCCACGGCGAGATCGATCCCGCACAGGAAGAGAACGGTGAGTACGACAGCCATCCGCTTGCGGGAGAGCACGACACCCACCACGGCCAAGTGGATGATTCCGAGCGATGACAGGCCGGGACTGAAACGAAGCGGGCCGCGGAACACCAGCATCGCTTCCGCGAATTCGCGCCATGACCCGAACCCGCGAATCGCCTCGGTCTCGATGAGCGAGCTTCCGCGCCGCGCGCTCAGGCTGAAGAACTCGTAGGCGGGCAGCAGGAGAATCATCGAGGCCGGAACGGTGACGAGTGCGGCCAGCGCAAGCGCGGACGCCCCGCGCGAGGCGAATTCGACGCGGGAGATGTTGGTCGCGCCCGCGATCCCGCGGCAGACGATGTACGCCAGGAGGATCGTTCCGCCATACAAGAATCCCTGCGGGTGGCCCGCGAGAAACGAGACAGAGATGCACAGGCCGGCACCGATCGAAGACGAAATGCGCGCCTGTCGTGATGGAGCGGTCAGGCTGCACTCGAACAGCAGCCAAATGACGGGGAGCCAGGCGACGACGTCGATGAAGTGCGAGGCGTACGAGCGGTAGACGAAATTCGCGCTGAACGCGAAGAAAAACGCCGCGACAAGCCCGCCCGAGGTCCCGATTCCCAGCCGCCGCGCCAGGGCGAATGTCCCGAGCCCCGCGAGCATCGTGTGCGCGAGGAAGTAAAGGCGCATGCTCGCGTGGGACCGCTCGGGCGTGGGGTCGCCGGTCAGCGCGCTGCGCACGAGGTTGGGCGGGTAGAACGCCTTTGACTGCGGATTGGCCGCATACGGCAGCCCGCAGAGGATCAGCGGGTTCCAGAGCGGAAAATCGCGGCGCGCGAGAGACGCGTCGAGGTAGTAGGCGCTTGGCCCGAAGTACGACCATGAATCCGCGGGACCGGACATGACGGAGTCGCGCCAGTCCGTGTACCAGACGTGGTACGCCCCGGGGATCCCCGCAACGAGCAGCGCGGCGCAAAGGGCGAAACCCCTGATGCGCCTCATCCCGTGCCTCCGAATGTCCCGATCGCGATGGTGTCGCGGATACTATAAGACGTTATGGGCGATTACAACACCCGCCCCATTTCCCGCGCGTTCCGCATGCTAGACTAGCGCGGGCTGCGAGCCGGTCGAGGAGCGAATCATGTCCCTGTGGCGCGAATTGCTGGAAGCGCGCGTGCGCGCGGTGCACGACGACCCCGCGGACAAGCTGGTGCCGATGGCCGAGGCGGTGCGCGCGCACGTCCGGCCGGGAATGA
>CAYPNI010000223.1:0-3772 GCA_964411925.1 uncultured Nitrospirales bacterium | reverse complement strand
TGACGCACGCGGAAATGACCGCCCGGTTTAGTTCGCTCCCGCTCCGATTCGAGCCGGGCGCTCGCTGGGAATACAGCAACTCCGGATACTACCTGCTCGGCATGATCATCGAACGCATCAGTGGAGAGACGTACGCCGAATACATGGCCAGTTACGTCCTCTCGCCCATCGGGCTCGAACACACGCGGTTCGAAGCGCCGGACGGTTCGGGTCGCGCCCAGGGATACCTGCCCGAGGGTCCTGAAAGCGCGAATCTGGTCGTCGCGGGGCCGATCAGCATGACCCAACCGTTCGCCGCGGGCGCACTCGTCTCCACGACCGGCGACCTCTTGAAGTGGCAGCGCGCGCTGGTGGACAACTCGATGACCCCGGCCGATGCGTTTAAGCGAATCACGGGCGACACCGTCAGGGCCGGAAGGGTGGACGACTACTACGGGTTTGGCATTCGCGTGTCCAAGATTGACGGCCGAGAGGTCATCAGCCACGGCGGCGGCATCGAAGGGTTCACCAGCTACCTCGCCTACTACCCCGAAAGCGATTCCACGATCGCGATACTCTCCAACACGGAGGGGTTCAACGTCATCGAACTCCTGCACGAAATCGAGAACGCGCTATTCGGGCCGCGCGCCGAGTCGTGACCGCGTTACGCAAGTCCCGATTAGATCGTTTCAACAAAAACTGCGGCCTCGGAAGGGTCGCGCTCCCGCGCGACCGCCGCGCGCCCCGCCAAACATCGGCCCGCGAGGAAACTCCCATTCCCTCGGTACCCTCGCCGTTCTGGCTACGGTTTTTCTTGAAACGCGCTAGAGCATTTCAAGAAATTATAGATACGACAACGACTCGTTTCCCCCTTTGTCTTTCGGGTTTATCTGTGTCCATCAGTATCCATCGGTGGTTAATTTGCTCTAGCCCCATCGCTTGGCAGGCTTAAGCGGGGTTCAGCTTAAGCCTGTTCTCGACCTCGGGGAGTAGACTCCGCAAGCCGCTCCAGCGCGTCCCCGGCAAGCCGGTACACTGTCCATTCCTCCATCGGCCGCGCGCCCAACGATCGATAGAACGCGATCGACGGCGCGTTCCAGTCGAGCACGGCCCACTCAAGCCGAGCGCAGTTCCGCTCACGCGCCAATCCAGCCAAGCGCGCCAACAGCGCCTTGCCGATCCCCTTTCCCCGGTGCGCCGGATCGACGAACAAATCCTCGAGATAAATCCCCGGCCGCCCCGCAAACGTCGAGAAGTTATGGAAAAACAACGCGAACCCCACTGGGACAGCGCCCCAATACGCCAACAGCGCCTCCGCCACCCGTCCCGGTCCAAACAACCCCGCGTGAATGTCGGCCTCGGTCGCCACTACGTCTTTCGAAAGTTTTTCGTACGCCGCCAGCTCACGAATGAACCGCAGCA
Source organism: uncultured Nitrospirales bacterium (assembly GCA_964411925.1). Classification (GTDB taxonomy): domain Bacteria; phylum Hydrogenedentota; class Hydrogenedentia; order Hydrogenedentales; genus VFKU01. The sequence goes on along the minus strand of CAYPNI010000223.1, from coordinate 2,371 downwards.
CGTCGGAGACGTCCGCACGGGTCGCATGACGAATCTCAAGGTTCATGATTCCCTCTCGCGGTGATTAGCAACGATGTGCCACAACGCGCTTGTGCACTCCATAGAGATGGAGCGATCGTTCGGAGCGATCCTGGAGTCGATTCGTTCGGCATTGCGCGGTCCGTGAGGCCCGAGTCAGACCTTTTCCAGGAACACGATCATGTTGTCGGTCTCGTGGTCCAGCTTCGCTCTCACGAGATCCACCGGCGTCACCACGGCCAATCCGGGCAGGCACTTTGTCGGCGTCAACAGTTGGCCCGCCCGATCTAAACCCATCCGGTACCGGACCACGTGGTGCGCGGACCACAACCAGAACGAGTGACCCGTGGTGCGCCGCATCCGCTTGACGCGGAACCCCAAGTCGCCGACGATTCGCTGGACCGTGTCGATCGAGAACAGATTCCAGTGCCGTGGCGTATGGTATCCGCCCCAATAGTGATCTCGAAAGATCCGGGCGTTCAACGATCGCCGGTTGGGGACTTCAAATACGACCAGCCCGCCCGGAGCGAGCAATCTCGCCGCACGACGAAGCGAATCTCGTGGACTGGCCAGATGTTCGAGTACGCTGAAGAGCGTGATGAGCTGAAACGTTTTCTCTTCGAGGTCGGCCACCTCCTCAAAGGGCACGTCGCGCATTTGAAAACCGTCGTTCCGAAGGCGTTCGGCGAGCGCCGCGTCCAGCTCAATTCCGAATATGTTGTCCCTGGAGACGCCCTGCGACGCGAGTAGTTTGAGGTATCGCCCGTCGCCGCACCCGACATCCAGGTAACGCTGTAGCGGTATGGTCAACTCGCTTCGGATCGACGAGAACGTGCGAGAGTCCAGCCAGGCCTTGACGCGGTAGGCGAGGGGATTGACCGTTCCCTTGTAGTTGTACGCGTAGTAATTCTTTGGGTAGATCACCGGCAGAGCCGCGCGCGCCGGTCTCGGATTCAGATACACGTTCTCGCAGACCGTGCACCGGACAAATCTCCACAGATTCCGGCAGGTCTGGTATTCGTAGTCGTAGCTCTCGGCGAACGGCTCGGACGTGTCCCCGCCGCACATCCCGCACCGTGCCGCTTCCACCGGAATCTCGGGTGCCGCGGGAAACGGGCACTCACGCATTCCGCCGCCCTCGAACGCTGGTGCGAACGAGCTCGATCAAACTGCGGGCGTACGACGGAGAATACATCTCGGCGGACAGCCGGCCGGCTGTGTACTTCGCGTGGAGCGCCGGCAACAATCGGCTGGGCACCTGCGGCCAGCGGTGATGTTCGTTGTGGTAATTGAACAAAATCGAACAGAGTATGTTGCGCTCCAACACATTCGACTTGTGGGTTCGGGCAATTTTCTGCGACCCGTCCGTGTCGTGAATATCGCCATGTTCCAGATAACTTCTGAGTCTGCTCAAAAACAAACCTGCTGACGGAAGCAGGATGAGGAAAAGCGCATAGCCGGCGAACGTCGTGAATCCCCGGGTCGCCACGGTGGCGATCAATCCCTGCGTCACGAGGATGCAGACGGCCGCGAGCCTGTACTGTGGTCCGCTGATCCGGCTGCTCTCTGCCTTGGCTTTCCGTTGTTCCTCCGGCGTCATCCCGCAGTGGGCCAACGCGAGCGTATTCCCCACCTTTTCGACAAGGTTCAGAAACAACAACGGTTTGAGCAGGTGAAGAAGCACACGGTCTCGAGTGGGAATCAGGCCGTTGTAGTCCGATCCCTGCGGATCGGCCGGTTCGCGAAAATGCCTGTGATGGACAAAATGAAGGCGCCTGAACGTGGGAAACGTGGCCAGTGTGCACGACGAACAGAGCCAACCCCAAAACTCATTTTCCCACCGCTTGCGGAACAACGTGCGATGGGCGCAATCGTGCATGATGAACGTCATGCGATAGGTGATCAGCGTGGCGCCCACGCAGCTGATTAACTTGAGGGGAATGCTCGCCGCGCCGAGACCGTAGATGCACGCGGCAAACAACACCATGTCCGGCAACGTGTGCAAATAGCCGAAAGTCGAGCTCGGACGGTAAAACGACTGCGGCAGTCGAATCTGATCCTTCGGCTCAACGCTCTCGCAAATATCCATGGGACCCGCCACACGTAGACGGAAATCCTACCACAGTACAAAGCTGCAGCGATCTAGGGTAACCGGGCCCGGTCACCGTCCAAGGCCGTGATCCAAAACGTGTACGCCTCTTTCTGCGCGTAATTTTCGTAGACGACAGCCGCGGCGCAATGATTATCCGAAAAGCGAAACCGCCCCCGCGCGATCTCTCGCGCGGAGGCGGCTTCAAATTGAGCCGGCAGCGACCTACTCTCCCACACAGTTGCCCGTGCAGTACCATGGGCG
>CAYPNI010000222.1:0-3837 GCA_964411925.1 uncultured Nitrospirales bacterium | reverse complement strand
TCTCGTAGGTGTTCTGCAGGAAGACGCCGCTGTTGCCGCGATCCTGGCCGCGTTTGCCGGGCCGGTAGGGCAGGCGAAACTCGAGGTGGATCTGGATGTCGCCGAAGCGGTCGAGCGTGGACATGTCGGGCGACTTCGGCGTGACAAGCAACGTGCCGCCGGGCGTGATGAACCAACCCTTCGCGGCCTTGAACTGGTCGAGGTTCGATCCGTCGAAGAGCACGACGGCACCGGGCGGTGGCGGCAGGCCGAGCGTGGGAGCTGCGCGTTCCACACGTTCGAGACGAAACCGATCATTCTCTTTGACCTTGCCGCCGGTAAAGACGCCGTCCGCGATCGCGCCAAACATGGAGTCGTTCCTGAATTCGAGCCGACCGTCCTTCGCTGTCGCTTCCGTTGAGAAAAGCGCGGGACACCGTACGTCGAGGAGGTTTGTCAGCGTGATGCGATAGGCGTCTTTTCCGAGCGGGACAATTTGCGCGGCGAGCAGGGGATCTTTTTCGTCGCCCTCGACCCACTCGCCTTCCCAGTTCCCGGTGAAGGGATCGAGTTGCGCGGGGTATGCCTCCGCATGTCCGGGAATTTCCTCCGCGCGGACGGCCGTGCCGGAACCGACGATCGCGGCCGCCAGCACCCATTTGCATATGCACGCCATCTGCGTCTCCGTCATCGTCGCCCCGCCCGTGCGGGCGCGGCGTAGTATATCGTTCCGCGGGAACGACCCGGCCAAATCGGGCCATTCCGCGCGGCTGGGAACGTTTTTGACAGATAGTCACTGCGGATTCTAGTATTTCTTAGAGAACTCATCGGTGGTTTCCGCCGAATCGGGAGAGGACAAATGACGAAGGTAGCTTTTGGAGCGATCGTGGCGTGCGCACTGGTGTGCGCGGGCGCGTTCGCGGCGCCAGAAGACAGCGCGCGTGTGACGTACTCGAAAGACGTGCTGCCGATTCTCCAGGAGAATTGCGAGATCTGTCACCGGCCCGGCGGCTCGAACATGGGCGGCATGGTGGCCCCGATGGCGTTCACGACCTACGAAGAGACCCGGCCGTGGGCGAAGGCGATGGCGAAGGCCGTCTCCACGCGCACGATGCCGCCGTGGCACGCGAACGAACAGCATGCTGGTGTGTTCGAGGGCGAACGCGGGCTTGAGCAGTCGGAGATCGACACGATCGTCGTGTGGGTGGAGCAGGGCGCGTCGCGCGGCAACCCGTCGGACGCGCCAACGGCGCTCGAGTGGCCGACGGTGGAAGGATGGACGATCGGCGAGCCCGACCTCATTCTCTCGATGCCGGAGCCGTATTTCGTGCCGGACGACCTGCTTGACGAGACGAAGTACTTCCCAATGGCGTTGACGGACGAAATGCTTCCGGAGGATCGGTGGATCAAGGCCGTGGAATTCCGTCCGGGCAGCGAAGCGGTGCACCACATCATTGCGACCCCGTTCGGCGGGATCGCGCCGGGCAACGCGCCGAATGTGTATCGCGACGGCTACAGCGCCAAAGTGGAGAAGGGCGCGCAGGTGGTCTGGAACATGCACTACCACAAGGAACCGGGCCCGGGCACGGGGATGTGGGACCAGTCCTCGCTGGGCGTGAAGTTCTACCCGAAGGACTACCAGCCCAAACACGTGCTGACGACGATCCCGCTGGGCCCGTTCGACTTCGCAATTCCCGCGAACGACCCGAACTACTCGGCTGACTCGTGGTTCACGTTCGACAAGGACGCGCTGATCAACTCGATGATGCCGCACATGCATTACCGCGGCAAGGCCGTGCACTACGATCTGATCTATCCGGACGGCACGACCGAGACGCTGCTGGACGTGCCGCGATACGATTTCAACTGGCAGACGTCCTACCGGTTCAAGGAGCCGAAGCAAGTGCCCGCGGGCACGAAAGTGCACCTGACGGGATGGTGGGACAATTCGTCGGCGAACGCGGCGAACCCCGATCCGAACCGGACGATTACCTGGGGCGAGGCGACGCACGAAGAGATGCTGTTCGGCTGGATCTCGTACACGAACGTCGAGGAAGACGCGACGGCGCACCAGGGGATCAAGTCGCAGCGGAACTAAACCGCCCAGCTCACAACGAAGAGTAGAAACATCCGGGCCCGCGAACGGCCGAACGTGCCGTTCGCGGGCCCATCTATGCGCGCAACGGTTTCCGAGCGGGGCTTACTCGTCACGTCCGTCCGCGGCGTCCTGAATGGCATCTCCGCCCGCTTCGATGTCTTCGCCCACGCCTTCCACCGTGTTGCATCCCGCGAGCCCGGCGGCTGTGCCAAGCACAGACGCTGAGATCGCGAGCGTGACCAAGAGCCGCTTTACGAAGTCCATACCGATTCTCCGCCAGCCTGAAGTTCGCCAGGGTCAGGAGTCCGCCATTGCGGGTTCTCCGGGCCCGGGCCGGACCCCGGCCGCAGCCGGGGCGCAGCCCGGGAGTGGCTGCCACGAGAGGGTTTCTCAGTCCGTGCGCTCACGGTCCTCGTCGCCCGTCTCGTCCAGCCGTTCCGGATGGTTGAGCTCGTCGTCCATCCAGTACTTCGTTCCGGAGACGTCCACGTTCGCGATCAGACCCTTCTCCGTAATCTGGTAGATCGCCACGCCGTCGGAGAACGACGATGCGGCGTTCGCGCCTTCATTACCAGCGGCGGCGTTCGCTTCGGCGCCGGCTTCCCAGCCGTCGAACACGAATTCGTCAAACGCCTTCTGGTTTTCGAAGAGGAAGATCGTGCGGTACTTCTGACCGCCGAGGCCCAGGCCGATGCCGCCCGTGGCCATTTCCATGTAGATCGGGTCGTGCATGGCGCGCTTGGCATAGGCGACGCCTTCGCCGGCCCCGCCCGTGATGCCGACGGCGACCTTGACGACCTCGAACACGGCGTAGCCGTAGGCGGTGTCGTGCAGTTTCTTCGCGCCTTCGCTGGTCGCGAGGAGTTCTTTCATGGTCGTCTGGGACATCGTGCGAAGCCGCTGCTTATCGGCCTCGATCTTGGCCGGGTCGAGTTCCTTGTGGGGGGCCTCGGCGCCGTCCTGGGTCTCGATACCCGTCTTGTTGAATTCATCGGCGGTGGACTTCTTCTCGTCGTCCGCCAGTGCCGCGGGCGTCGCAAGCGCAAACGCGGCCAGTGCCAGAGCGATGTGCATGGAACGCATGAGCGTTTCCTCCTGTAGCAGTCGCGCGGGGTTCCCCTTGCGTTGCGAGCCGCGGTCAGGGAATCCCTCACGCTTCGGTTTCGCGACCCGCCGCACGCAGGGCGCAAACGGTATGCCGCCGCGCGGTGGGGAGGTTGGACGCGGTAAGTGGCGGTTGGGCGCAGTGTTGTGAGATATCGCAGCTTCGGCGGATTTGTCGGTCCCGTGTAGAACGGAAACGAACCGTCACCTGACGGCGCGCAGAACGCCGACAAAAGCAGAACCCCGGGCCGATGGACGGCCCGGGGTTCGGGAATTTCGACTTTTGGATGGGGCGATCAGTCGCTGCTGTTCTCTCCGGCGTCGCGCCGATTGCCGCGCTGCTGCTGCATCATCCGCGCGGCGGCTTCGATCTCTTCCTTGGAGAGTTCGCCGTTCTGATCACCGTCGATCATCGGGAAGAAGCGCTGCATAAACTCCGGGGCTTCGTCCTTTTGCAGAAGGCCGTCCTTGTTCACGTCGAAGTTCGCGACGAGCTCGGACAGGTTGATGTTCGGCCGTCCGCCGCCGCGGCGCCCGCCGCGTCCGCCGAAGCCGTTGCCCTGCTCGCTCAGCGCGGCGGCGATGTCTTCCTGCTCGACATCCTTGATGTAGTTCATGAACCCGAAGCTCATCTCGGCCGTGGTCGGCTCGCCGAA
>CAYPNI010000221.1:2106-3843 GCA_964411925.1 uncultured Nitrospirales bacterium | reverse complement strand
GCCCTCCTGGATGCGCGCGCCGCCCGAGTCGTTGAGCCCGATCACCGGCGCGCCGTTCCGGACGGCGAGATCCATCACCTTGCAGATCTTGGCGGCGTGGGTTTCCGAGAGCGAGCCGCCGAATACGGTGAAGTCCTGCGAGAACACGTACACGAGCCGTCCGTCGATGCGGCCGAAGCCGGTGACCACGCCGTCGCCGTAGGGCCGCTGCTCGGCCAGCCCGAAATCGGACGACCGGTGCGTCACGAAACGGTCGAGCTCGACAAACGAGCCTTCGTCGAGCAGGGCATCCAAGCGCTCGCGCGCCGACAACTTCCCCTTGTCATGCTGCGCCTTGAGGCGCGCGGCACCGCCACCCTGCTCCGATTCCTCGCGGCGGCGGCTGAGCACGTCGAGCTTGTCTTGCATGGACATGGGCGAAATCAACCCGCCGCGAAAAGGCCCGTCCAGTGCCACGCCGCTGGTCGCGAGTCCGGGGAACCGCCCGATCGTCGGGCGGCAGCGCCAGCCTCAGGCCGTGTGCCACCGCCCGGCGCGACGGAACCATCGCTCGGCGGCCGCAGCGTCGCGGCGGCGGATCACCGTTTCAATCGCGGCCAGTTCGCGCCGCAAGGACCGAATGAGCGGTACCAATGCCGGTGCGTTGTCGATGACGATTCCGCTCCAGAGCGCCGGTGCGGAACCCGCAAGTCGCGTCACGTCGCGCCCACCGGGGCCGAGCGACGCCCGCCGAATCCGCTCGTCCGCCAGCAGCACTGCCAGTGCTGACGAGGTCAGCTGCGGCAGGTGACTGATGCGGGCCGCGAATTCGTCGTGCTCGGCCGTCTGCATCGTCGCCGTCGACGCACCGAGCGCGCGCCACATCCGGCGAATGCTGGCGATCGCCATCCGGTCGGAGTCCGGCTGCGGGCAGAGAATCACCCGCCCACCGCGAAAGAGGCCGGTCCGTGACGCGCGCCACCCCGACCGATGGTCGCCGGCGATGGGATGCGATCCGACGAACCGGGCGCCGAGGCCGAGGGCCGACGCCGCGCGCGAAATCGTGCCCTTCGTGCTGCCGACATCCGTGACGCCCCGAACGCCGGACAGGCGCGGAGCCACGCGAGCCAGCACCGCCGGCGCATCACCGACCGGCACCGCAACGACGCACACGTCGCACGACTCCACGCCCCGATAATCGCGCCCCAGCACCCCGTCGATCGCCTTCGCGCGGCTGGCATCGCGCCGGGTGCGCGAGGAGCGGTCCCAGCCCAGCACGACGTGGCCCGCGGCCGACAGGTCGCGGGCCATCGAACCCCCGATCAGCCCGAGCCCGATGATCGCGACTTTCACGGCGAGCGTGGAGTCCGTCGTGCGGAGCGCGGGTGCGCAGCCTGTTCGCCGCGACACATCGCGATGATCGCCCAGAACAGCGCACGGACGTCCTCGACGGGCAGTCGCAGCACTCGGGCCTGGGCTGCCGCGCGGCGCACCACTGCGGCCTCGCGCGAAGGGTCGAGAATCGGCAACCCGGCCGCCGCTTTGGCGTGCCCGATCCTTCTCGCCAGGCCGACCCGCTTGACGATGAGGGCGAGAATCGCGTCATCGGTCTTCTCGATCTGCGCGCGGGCGCGGCGCAACGCGCCGGTCGGGGAGGTGCCGCGCGCACGGCGCGCGGCCCCGGAAGTGCGCGAAGTGCGTTGGCTCATTTCGCCGCCCTCGGTTTCGAGCCGGCACGCGGTACTCGGGCCGAGTGCG
>CAYPNI010000221.1:0-2006 GCA_964411925.1 uncultured Nitrospirales bacterium | reverse complement strand
GCGATCCGGAACGCGATCCGGAACGCGATCCTGATCGTGCGCCCGGCTGCGCGCCTTTCCGCAGGGCGGTGTCCGCCCCGGGCAGCGTGTCGTCGAACCCGGCTTCTGCCGCGCCGGGCCGGCCCGCGAGCGAGCGTCCCTGTGCACCCGCGAACGCCTCGAGCCGGCGCATCAGGTGCGTGAACGCTGCGAAATCGAGCGACTGGTCGGCGTCGGAGCGCGCCGCCGCCGGCTCCGGATGCACCTCGATGATCAGTCCGTCCGCGCCCGCTGCGACGGCGGCAAACGACAGCGGCGCGACAAGGTCGGCACGCCCGCCGGCGTGGCTCGGATCCACGATCACAGGCAAGTGCGTCGCGCGCTTGAGCACCGGAACGGCAGCCACGTCGAGCGTGTTGCGCGTCGCCGTCTCGAACGTGCGGATGCCCCGCTCGCACAGGACGACCTGGTCGTTCCCACGCGCCAGGATGTATTCGGCGGCCAGCAGCAGTTCCTCGATCGTGGCGGACATTCCACGCTTCAGCAGGATCGGCCTGCGGATTTCACCCACGGCCGACAGCAGCGCGAAGTTCTGCATGTTGCGGGCGCCGATCTGGAGCATGTCCGCGTGCTCGGCGATGAGTTCGACCTGCCGCGTGTCCATGACTTCGGTGACCACCGGCAGCCCGGTCGTGGCGCGCACTTCCGCGAGGAGTTCAAGCGCCTCGAGCCCGAGCCCGCGAAACGCGTACGGCGACGTGCGCGGCTTGAACGCGCCACCGCGCAACAGGGTGGCGCCGGCCCGTCGCACACCGTTGGCGCATTCGAGGAGCATCGCGCGCCCCTCGACCGAACACGGACCGGCGATGACCGGAATCGCTTCGCCGCCAAACGTCGCGCCGGCGGCATCGCCCACGGTCACCACAGTCGCCTCCGCGCGAAACTCGCGCGCAACCTGCCGATACGGCTTCAGGATGGGGATGACGCTCTCAACCCCGGGCAGGGCCGCAAGCGCGACGTCTGCGAGGCGGCGCTCGTCGCCGATGCATCCGACGATGGTCCGGTGCTCGCCGCGCGAGAGGTGCGTGGTGAGACCGGCGCGTTCGATCGCCTCGCGAATGGCGTCGAGTTGCGTGTCCGTGATGGTGGATCGAGTGACGAGGATCATTGCAGCCGTGGAGGAGAAGTGTGGAGTGTTGTGAGACGCGGCAGGAACGGGACTGAAGGCGCCGAAGGAAATTCAGGAGGTGCGTGGCGGGCACGAAAAACGGCCCGTGGACTTCCACGGGCCGTGTGGTGTTTCGCAGGTCAGGTTCGCTTACGCGTGCAGCGCCTCGACCGTGCGGCCCGTGTGTCGGCCGTCGGCAAAGTAGAAATAATACGTGCGCGCGTTGCGAATCATCGTGGCACAGTTTGACGCAGCGACGTGTCACTTGTCAAGCGACGGCGGTCCGACGCGCGAGGCGGGGCCGGCTCCCCGGCGCACGAAGAACCCCCCGCGCCTGGAAAGGCGCGGGGGGTTCGGTCCAGCGGCGACGCCTGACGGACTACTCGTCGTCGAGCACGGCGTTCATGTCAATCGGAGGCACGGCAGCGACCTCGTCCTCCGTGTGAATCTTGGACGGCTCCGCCGGCCGTTCCTGGCCTTCCGGAATGTCGATCACGCCGAGCACGATGCGTCGGTGGATCGGATCGACCTCGAGCACGCGGACGTTCATCGCCATGCCCTCCCACGCCACGTCGGCCGGCGAGTCCACGTTCTTGCCCGATACGCTGAGGTGCGAGAGCGGCACGAATCCTTCGATGTCGTTGCCGATGTCGACGACCACGCCCTTGTCCATCAGGCGAACGACCTTCCCCGGCAGCTCCGTGCCCACCGGGTAGTTCTCGCCAATCTTGAGCCACGGATCGTCCTCGGCCTGCTTGAGGCCGAGCGAAATCCGCTTGTTGTCGGCGTCGATGTTGAGGATCACGACATTCACGTCGTCGCCCTTCTTCACGACGTCCGACGGATGCTGCACCCGCTT
>CAYPNI010000220.1:0-3891 GCA_964411925.1 uncultured Nitrospirales bacterium | reverse complement strand
TCCTTCGCGAGTTGAACGGTCTCGATTACGGGACCATCGCAAAGATTGTCCGGTGCCGGAAAGGCACCGTGAAGAGCCGGATCGCGCGGGCACGCGATCAGTTGAGGCGCCACCTCGAGCAGATGGGTGGCCAGGAACTGTAGTACATGCGTCGGTATTAGGGTATCGACCGGAGTGGACGAATGAGCAAGCGGTGGACAGACGAGGAACTTTCGGCGCAGCTGCGCGCATTGCGGCAGCCGAAGGTACGCCCGTCGTTCGCCGATTCCGTGGTCAGCCGTATTGACTCCGAGTGCGCTGAACAGGTTTCGATGGGCCGCATGCTCGGCCGCGTTAAAGCCGTGCCGCAGCCGGAAATTGACCGCTCGTTTGCGGACGGCGTGCTGTCTCGCATCGAATCCGAATGCGCGGATCAGACGGCGGTCGCGCGTCTCCTGGGCCGGATCCAGGCCCTGCCGCAGCCGGATGTCCATCCCGGGTTCGCGCGGCGCGTCATCGCGGCGATCGAATCCGGCGCCCACGAAAAGCGGACCCGCTGGGTGCCCGTGTCCGGCTCGATGCTGGCCGCGGCCGCAGTCGTGCTCATCGTAGGCGCGGCGTTGGTCGGGCCGTTGCCCGCGACCGACGCGCCGACGCGCGTGGCCGCGCCCACACCCGAATCGGCCGCGCCCGTGGAGTTGGACGAGTCCGCGCTGCTCGCAAAGTTCGACCGGCGCGTCGCGGCGGACGCCGAAGTCCAGCAGATCGTCGTGGCGCGTTTCGAGCCCTCCGCGGAACCACAGGATTTGTATAGCTCCCGTCTGCTCACCGCGTTTGCCGGATCGCCCGGCGCGCGCGCGGGCGAGGCGTTCATTCGCGGCGCGGACTACCGCGCGGCTCTTCGCCACATGGATCGTGCGCAGACGAACACCGTCAAGCAATTGCTCGAGGCGTCGGTCCAAGAGGCGCACGAAGGGTGACCCGGATGCGAGTGCGCACGGTCATCGCTGCCGGCGCGTGCGGCATCGCCTGCCTCCTCTGCGGCCTCACGCTTGCCCAGGACAACCGAGTCACGTCCTCGTTCAAGCCGCTCGCGTTTCCCATCAACGCCGAGAAGTTCCAGGCCAGCCTCTCCCCGAGCGAGCGTGAGATATATCAGCTCATTGAAGATCTCCTCTATGTGAGACTTCGCAGGACGCTCGAATGCGACGACGCGACCATGGTTGCGCTGGCGTCCTCCTGTGGCCAGATCAAGAACCAGCTCACGATGCTGAAGTGGGAACGATCGGCGCTGCGGGAGCATTTGCGCTGGTGCCTGAGCGTGGGCCTGCCCGACGCCGGGCTCCAGATGAAGCTCAACACGCTGCTCGACTACGAAGAACAGATCGCGATCTCGCTCGGAGAAATGGTGCACGCTTCCGAGAGCACGCTGGGCGTAAAAGGCGCGGCCCGGCTCTACCTCTTCGTGGACGACTTCGAGCGGTTTCTCGCGCGGCGCATTTCCGAAGCCATCGACACCGAGAAACACGCCCATGCGCAGCCGCAGGCGGAGGATCAGTCAGAGTCGACCGCCGCGGCCGAGGTCACGGACGACGGATTTGAGCGGTTCCAGAGCCTCGTGCGCTCGGAGAACCGGGACGTACCGCTCGCGGAGTTCGCGGGCGATGACGTGATTAAACTCGTGGACGCTCTGCTGATGGTCCGCCTCGCGCAGGCCGTGGACCTCTCCGGCGAACAGTCGATCAAGATGTTCGCGCACGTCGGCGCGCACAAGGACCGGCTGCACGAGCTCAAGTGGCAGATCGGCGGCGGGCGCTCGGCATTGCGCGAAGCGATCGACTCGAACATTCCGGACGACGAGGTCCGCAAACAGCTCGACGACTTGCTCATTCAGGAGCAGGCCGTCGCCCGGCTCGTAAACGAACTCGTGACCGGCGCGGGCAAAGACATCTCCGTTGAGCAATCTGTCCGGCTCTATCTATTCCTCGGGGACTTCGAACAGTACATTGTCGGACTGCTTGAGCGGTCCGAAGTCTGACCCTTCCGCCGTTTGACCACTTTTCCCTAGCGTGTTACGATCCCGCGTTCCGGGCGGCTAGCTCAGTTGGTTAGAGCGCTGTCTTCACACGGCAGAGGTCACAGGTTCGAGCCCTGTGCCGCCCACCATTGCCATCCACAGCCCGCGAATCGGGGGTGCCGCGGTGTCAATTCCGGATGCGGTCTCATGGCGGCGCGCCCGTGCCGGCCGAATCGCCCGCCGCAGCCTCTACGTCGCGCTTGCGGCAGTGCCGCTTCTCGTTCTGTTGTACTTCTTCGTCGATCGGCCGTTGTCCGAAGCGTTCCGTGGCTGGCGGGATTTTCCCGGATATCAGTTTGTCCGGTTCATCCAGCAGTTCGGCGAGGGCAAGTGGTACATCGTGCCCGGCCTGGTCGCGGCGCTAGTGTTGTATCTGGCGCGGTCCGCGTACTGGCGGCCGCCGCTCTACGTGGCGCTCGCCGTGGCACTCAGCGGAATCGCGGTCAACGTCCTCAAGGTCATATTCGGGCGGTACAGGCCGTCGCGATTCTTTGACGACGGAGACTACGGGTTCGCGTTTTTCGAACTGGCCTCGAACGCGCGGTCCTTCCCGTCGGGCCACTCGACGACCGTGTTCGCCGCGGCGATGGCATTGGCCCTGCTCATGCCGCGGCTGCGAATCGTGTGGTTTACGCTCGCGGCGACGCTGGCTTTCACGCGCGTCGTGACCGGCGCGCACTACTTGAGCGACGTCATCGCCGGCGCTTGGATGGGCACGGTCTCCGCGTTGCTGCTCGCGGTCTACCTCTTTCCGCCGCCGTCGGCGGGGCCCTCGGACCAGGACGCGAAGCGTTCGCGCAACGAATCGCGCCCGCTCGACGTCTCAAGCACCACGTCCGCGCCGCCGGGATAGACGTAGAGCAAGCGGGCGGATGCCGGCCCGAGAAGCAGCGTATTCACCACGCCGCTTTCGCCGGCCTCGGCCACCGCTGCGCGCAGGAAGGGGTCGAATTCTCCTTGCCGGTTCTGGCGCTCACTCACGAACAGGTGCCAGAAAGATGGCGTATCGAATTCCAGTTCAAACTCGTGCATGCCCAGGCTGTGCAGGAATACGCCCTGCGGATCGAAGTTCAGAAACGCCGGCGCGTCCTTGGGCGGCGTTTCGAACTCCGACGGGATCGTCGTAATCAGTACGAGATACGGTTCCCCTTCGAAAACGTGTCGCACGAGTTCGTTGAGCCGACGCTGAATCACCTCGAAGCCGTCGTCACCGCGCGGAACGGTTCGGCCGTCCTCAAGCAGACGCAATCGGACACACCGCTCGCGGTACAGGTGCTTGAACAGGTAACCCACGGGCGGACACTCCGGAAACCGGCGCGTCCAATACGCGTTCATTTCCTCGGGCGTCACGTCCCCCCTCCGAGTCGCGCGCTGATTTTACACCCAACCGCGCCGCGATCGCCGCTGCGCGTCGTACGGAGGCAGGCCGGTGATCCGCGGGTCGTCCACGGGCCCTCCGACGGTGAAGTGGTAGAGGCTTTGGAACGCGTGGCCGCGCAGACCGAGCACCTCGTGCATCGCGTCGTCGAAATAACAGCCAATGCCCGTCGCGCGCACGCCGGCCGCCTCGGCTTCGAGATACAACACCTGTCCGACGAGGCCAGCCTCCCAGAACAGCCGCGGATACATCCACGCGCCGTGCCGCGCGAGCGGGCCTTCGAACTCCGCGATCATGCCCAGACTGAACGCGCCGTCGCCGGCAATCGACTGCAGGCAACTTACCTGCGCCGCGAGGCCGCGGCAATCGGCCTCACCGAGCAGGTAGAGCGGGAGCGTATCGGGGCATCCGGCCGGACGGGACCACGCGAAGTCCGCGCGCATCGCGGCGTGAAGGG
>CAYPNI010000219.1:0-3972 GCA_964411925.1 uncultured Nitrospirales bacterium | reverse complement strand
AACGCGAGCGACGCGCGCGCCGTCGCCGGCAGGCCGAACCGCTGCATCAGCGGCTGCGTGCAGTGGTGCCCCGCGCGAATCGCGATGCCTTCGCCGTCGAGGATCTGCCCGATGTCGTGCGGGTGCGCCGACTCCATCACGAACGGCAGCACCGCCGCGCGGTGTTTCGGCCGCCCGAGGATGCGCACGCCCGGAACCGAGTCCAGCACCTGCATGCCGTAGTCGATGAGTTCGTGTTCGTATTCCGCCGCCGCCGCGAGATCGAGCCGCTCGAGATATTCCGCCGCCGCGCCGAGCCCGATCGCGCCCGCGATGTTCGTCGTGCCCGCCTCGAACTTGTCCGGCGGCTCCGCGTACGTCGTCTTCTCGAACGTCACCGACCGGATCATGTTGCCGCCGCCGCGGTACGGCGGAATCCTGTCCAGCAACTCGTAGCGCCCATAGAGCGCGCCAATGCCGGTCCCGCTGAATGCCTTGTGGCCCGAATACGCGAAAAAGTCGCAGCCCATCTCCTGCACATCGATTTTGAAATGCGGCGCCGCCTGCGCCCCGTCCACGACGAGGATCGCCCCGGCATCGTGCGCAATCCGCGCGATCTCCTTGATCGGGTTGACGGTCCCGAGCGAGTTGGAGACGTGAACGACCGAGACGACCTTGGTCCGTTTGGTGATCAGCTTCCGGAACGCGTCGAGGTCCAGTTCACCGTCGTCCGTCACGGGAATGACCTTGATGGCGATGCCCTTCCGGTCTCGCAGGAGTTGCCACGGCACGATGTTCGAGTGGTGCTCCATCTGCGTGAGCACGATCTCGTCGCCCTCGCGCAGCAGTTCGCCGTACGACGACGCGACGAGATTGATCCCGTCCGTCGTGCCGTAGGTAAACACGATCTCCTTCGCGTCCGCTGCGTTCAGAAACCGCCGCACGGTCTCCCGCGCGGTTTCGTACCGCTCGGACGCCATCTGGCTCAGGTAATGCACGCCCCGGTGGACGTTCGCGTTCTCCGCTTCGTAGAAATGCCGGATCGCGTTGATTACGGCCTGCGGCCGCTGGCCCGTCGCCGCATTGTCGAGGTAGACCAGCGGATGGCCGTACGGCTGCTGCGAGAGGATGGGAAAGTCCGCGCGGACGCGATCCACGTCGAATCTCGCCGCGGATTTCGTCGCGCCCGCGCTCATGACTTGGGGCTGTACTTGTCGAACACGTACCGCGACAGCCGCTGGCGCAGCGCATCGACCCCGATACCGTCGACAATCTCGGACGCGAATCCATACGTGAGGATCGCCTGCGCCATCGCGTCCGTCATGCCGCGGCTCTGAAAGTAAAACCGGAGTTCGCGCGGAAACCCGCCGATGGTCGCGCCGTGCGTGCACTTCACGTCGTCCGCGAATATCTCGAGCTGCGGCTTCGTGTCGATCGTCGCCGTGTCCGACAGCAACAGGTTGTTGTTGAGCTGGTTCGAGTCGGTCTTCTGGCCCTCGGGCTTCACCCACACCTTGCCCGTGAACACCGCCGCGCTCGTCCCGTCCAGCACGCCCTTGTACGCCATCCGGCTGTAGCAATTCGGCTCCGCGTGCGTCACGTGCAGGAAATTGTCCGTCAACCGGTCGCCGTCGTTGAGGTAGAGCCCGTGCAACTGCGAGTGCGCGCCCGGCCCGTCCAGCAACACGTTCAGCTCGTTGCGCGCGATCTGCCCCGTGAAGTTCATCGTAAACGTGTCAAGCGCCGAATCGCGCCCCTGCGACACCCACGCCGACTCCAGGTGATACCCGCGCGCGCCTTCGCCGACGATCTTGTGCCGTTTGAGTTTCGCGTCGTCTCCCACCACGAACTCGCTCACGATATTGCTGAAATAGGAGGTGTCCCCGCGCAGCGCGGTGTACGACTCGACCGTCGTCAGTTCCGCCGATGCGCCCAGCACGACGAGTATCCGCGGATGTGTCGCGCGCGGCGCGCCCGCCGTCGATAGCACGATGATCTGAAGCGGCGATTCGATCACGACGCCGTCCGGCACATGGACGAATACCCCGTCCTGCAGAAACGCGCCGTTCGCCGCGGCGAATCCATCGCGGACGTCCGCATGCTGGTCGAGGTTCGCCCGGGCTGCCTGGTTCCCGGAAACGATCGCTTCGGCCAGCGATCCCGCCGTCACGCCTTTCGGCAGTCCGTCCAGTTTCGAGAGAGTGGGGGAGTAGCGCCCGTCCACCATCACCAGCGCGGGCCATGCAGCGTCGTATACGAGCGGCGCGATCGCCTCCGCGCCAACTTCGCTCTGTGGCGGCGCCAGAATCGACCGGAAGTCCGCCTTCAGGATCGGCTTGATGTCCGTGAACCGCCAGTTCTCCTGCGTATACACCGGAAACCCGAGCGTCGAGACGCGGCCCGCGTTCGCCGCGCGCAGGTCCTTCAGCCAGCCCGGTCCACCCAGCGCATTCGCGTGGTCGAGGTCCGTCTCCAGATGGGGCCACGCGGCCTGTTCGAGCACTTCGGTCATCGCAATCGTTCCGCCGTCAGACCGCCGCCGACTCGCGCAGCCAGTCGTAGCCCTTCTGTTCGAGTTCGAGCGCCAGCTCGGGTCCGCCCGATTTCGCGAACCGGCCCTGGTACAGCACATGCACGAAGTCCGGTTTCACATAGTTCAGCAGCCGCTGGTAGTGCGTCACGAGCACAAACGCCCGGTTCTGCGACCGCAGCTTGTTGATCCCGTCCGACACGATCCGCAGCGCGTCGATGTCCAGTCCCGAGTCCGTCTCGTCCAGGATCGCGAGTTTCGGCTCCAGCACGGCCATCTGCAGAATTTCGTTTCGCTTCTTCTCGCCGCCCGAAAACCCCTCGTTCACGTTGCGGTCCGCGAACTGGAACGGCACGTTCACGAATTCCATCTTCTCCGCGAGCAGGTCCTGGAACTCCAGCGCGTCGAGCTCTTCCTTGCCGTGGCTCTTGCGGATTTCGTTCAGCGCCGATTGCAGGAAGTACGCGTTCGAGATCCCCGGAATCTCGACCGGATACTGAAACGCGAGGAAGAACCCCAGCCGCGCGCGTTCCTCCGGCGGCATCTCCAGAAAGTCGCTGTGCCCGAGAAACGTCACCTCGCCCTCGGTGATTTCGTACGCGTCATGCCCCGCCAGCGCCTGCGCCAGCGTGCTCTTGCCCGATCCGTTCGGCCCCATGATCGCGTGCACTTCGCCCGCGTTCACCGTCAGGTCCACCCCGCGCAGGATCTTGTTCCCGTCCACCTCAACGTGCAGATTGCGGATCTCAAGCATTGCCATTACTGACCATTCTCCCTCAACGTAACGTGTGGCAGGCTTAAGCGGGGTTCAGCTTAAGCCTGTGCTCTTTCTCCATCATCGTGTGGCAGGCTTAAGCGCGGTCAAGCTTAAGCCTGTATGTCATATCGCCGGGTGCCACGCCTAAGCGGGGTTCACCCGAGGCCTGTTTCCCCGCAAAGCCTCAGCCCACGCTGCCTTCCAGCGTCAGCCCGAGCAGGTTCGTCGCTTCGACCGCGAACTCCATCGGCAGGTGGTCGAAGACCTCTTTGCAGTATCCGTTGATAATCGTCGAGACCGCGTCGTCCGTCGACATGCCGAGCTGTTGACAGTAGAACAACTGGTCCTCGCTGATCTTCGACGTCGAGGCCTCGTGCTCCACGTTCGACGTCGTGTTCTTCACCTCGATGTACGGAAACGTGTGCGCGCCGCACTCCGACCCGATTAGCAGCGAATCGCACTGCGTGTAGCTACGCGAGTTCGCGGCCTTCGGCATGATCTTCACCAGCCCGCGGTAACTGTTCTGGCCGTGTCCGGCCGAGATCGTCTTCGAGATCACCGTGCTGCGCGTGTTTTTCCCGATGTGGATCATCTTCGTGCCGGTGTCGGCCTGCTGCCGCTTCGTGCTCACCGCCACCGAATAAAACTCGCCCACGGAATTGTCGCCCAGCAGGATGCAACTCGGATACTTCCACGTGATTGCCGA
>CAYPNI010000218.1:0-3999 GCA_964411925.1 uncultured Nitrospirales bacterium | reverse complement strand
CCTCGCGTTGCTTGCACGCTGCCCGCTCCGAAACGAGTGTCACGCGTATCACCGCGTCATGGCGATCCTCGGCGCCGCCCGCTTGAACCGGAGCTGACCGCGTTTCGAGACTGCGGCGGAGATCTTGTTCCCGAACCTCCACGATTGATCGAATTCGCCGGTGGATTCTGTGACCCTCTCGCGCCAGTGGCGTTTTGCGAACTACTCGTTTAGTGTGTCGCGCTAAGGGCGCCGCGCCCCGTGGACGGATGGCGCGGCCGGGACGGAGAGGGAGAAACCCATGCAACGACGGAAGAAGTGTGTCTATTCGGTAGCCGCATTGGGATGGCTGGCGGCAACGGGAGCGGCGGCGCAGAACGCGGACGGCATCGACACGGGCACGACGGCGTGGATGCTGATCTCGACGGCGTTGGTGCTGCTGATGATCCCGGGGCTCGCGATGTTTTACGGCGGGCTCGTGCGCACGAAGAATGTGTTGGGGACGATGATGCATTCATTTGTCCCGATGGCGGTCATCGGCGTGTTGTGGGCGCTGGTTGGATACGCGCTGACGTTCGGCCAGAACGGGCTCGGCGGCGTAATCGGTTGGGACCCCGCGTATGTGGCGTTGATGGGCATCGACACGAAAGTGACCAACGGCGTGCCCGAATACGTGCTCGCGATGTTCCAGGGAAAGTTCGCGATTATCACGCCGGCGCTGATCAGCGGCGCGCTGGCCGAGCGCGTGTACTTGCGCGGCTACACACTCTTCGTGGCGCTGTGGTTTCTGCTGATCTATTGCCCGCTGTGCCACTGGGTCTGGGGACCGGGCGGATGGCTGTTTGAGCGTGGACTGATCGATCTCGCGGGTGGCACGGTCATTCACGTGTCGGCGGGGTTCAGCGCGCTGGTGGTTGCGCTTTACCTGGGCGCTCGCCGGGGCTATCCGAACACAGCGATGCACCCGAACAACCTCGTGATGACGATGATGGGCGCGGGGTTGCTGTGGGTGGGGTGGTTCGGTTTCAACGCGGGTTCGACCGTCCAGAGTGGTATGGACACGGCGCGGGCACTGACGATGACGCAGATTTCCGCCGCGTCGGGCGCGTTAATGTGGATGTTCATTGAGTCGGTGCAATTCCGCAAGGCAACGGCGCTGGGCTTCGTCTCCGGGATACTTTCCGGCCTGGTTGTCATTACGCCGGCGGCGGGCGTGGTGCACCCCGTGGGCGCGCTCATTCTGGGCGCGATATCGTCGAGCGTCTGCTACGTCGCGCTCAAGGCGAAGACGCGGTTCGGGTATGACGACAGCCTGGACTGTTTCGGAATCCACGGTGTTGGAAGCGGGCTGGGCGTGCTGCTGCTCGTGTTCTTTCTGCGCGCGGAGTGGAAGAGCGCGATTCTCGCGTCGAACGAGTCCTGGACCCTGATGGGCCAGTTCGTCACGCAACTCACCGGTATCGGCGCGACGATCGTGCTCGCCGTGGTGGGGACAATCGTGGTTTGTTTCGTCGTCGAGAAAACCGTCGGGTTCCGACTGCCGGAACGTCAGGAGAGGGCGGGGCTCGATTCCGCGCTGCACGGTGAAAGCGGCTACGGTCTGCTCAACTTGAACTGAACCGCGGCCGTAGGCGCCGCCTGGAGAACCGATCGATGAAATTGGTGACTGCCATCATACAACCGGAACGGCTGGACGAGGTGCGCGAGGCGCTCATCGCGGCGGAGATCACGCGGATCACGGTAAGCCGTTGCACGGGACATGGCCGCGCGGAAGACTCCGAACTCTATCGTGGGCAGAAGGTCGTGCCGAACCTCATATCGAAGGTGCGACTCGATATCGCGTGCAACGACGCGTTTGTCGAAATCGCCATTGACGCGATTCTGGGATCCGCGCGCACGGGGAAAGACGGGAAGATCGGCGACGGAAAGATCTTCGTGACCGAACTGCTCGAGTGCGTGCGGATCAGGACGGGGGAACGCGGCGGTACGGCGATCTAGCGATTGTGGAGAAATCGTAGCTCCGGCGTAAGTTACTGTCACACAATAACTTATAGCTTCGCCGCGACGAGCGTTTGTCATCCGTTGCGACCGGGTTTATACTCGACAAGGATTGGTTAATGTCTTAACTTCCGATCCCGGTAGAGGTGCGAGTCCATGATCGCGACTGAGGTACTGACGCGCGAGGAGGTTCGGCGGTTCTCGGCGCGCAACGACTGGATGGCGTTCCAGGTCGTCGCGGGTAACTGGCTGATGATCGCGGCCATCTTCGCGATGGTCGCGGTGTGGACGAATCCGTTGACGATCCTACTCGGGATTATTTTGCTGGGCGGCCGGCAGCTCGGGCTCGCGGTGATCATGCACGATTGCGGGCACGGGTCGATGTTCAAGAGCTGGCGGCTGAACCGGTTCGCGGCGCAGTGGCTGGCCGCGGCGTTCATCTTCGGCGACGCGAAGGCGTATCGCATCAAGCACGCGAAACACCACCGGCTGGGCGGCACGCATGACGATCCGGACTTGCAGAACTATGTGAACTATGCGGTCGCCCGGCGGAGTTTCCGGCGGAAGATCACGCGCGACCTGACCGGGCGGACGGCCGTGAAGGCGATCCGGTTTTCGGTGAAGGCGTTGGGCTGGCGCGGCGTGCGGAATTGGGCAATCGCGCAGGGGACGATGTTCGGCGTGTTGCTGGCGACGGGCCACGGCTGGCTGTACCTGATGTGGCCGGCGGCGTGGATGACGAGCTACATGATGATCGTTCGGATCCGCAACGCGTCCGAACATGCGGCGGTGCAGGACTTGTTTGACCCGGACCCGCGCAAACACACGCGGACGACGTATCCGCGGTGGTGGGAGCGGCTGATATTCGCGCCGAACCACGTGAATTACCACCTGGACCATCACATTTTGCCGAGCGTGCCGTGCTACCGGCTGCCCGCGTTTCACGCGTACCTGAAGGACAAGGGAGTGCTCGAGGGTGCGGAGCTCGTGCACGGGTATTTGAATGTGGTGAAGAAGTTGGTGCTTCCGCCGGGCGTGGAGAAGCCGGCACCGGTGATGTCGGCCTGACGGTTCGCCTTCGCTCCGCGACTTGTCGATCGTCGCGACGCGACATTTCTCAAGGAGTGGTCTCGAGTTGAGCGAAGTGTTCCCCGGCATCCACCGGATAGAAGTGCCGCTGCCAAAGAGTCCGCTGAAGGCGGTGAACTGCTACGTCCTGAAGGCGGGCGATCGGGCGCTAGTGGTGGACACGGGTATGGACCGGCCGGAATGCGAGGCGGCGCTGTTGGGCGGGCTCAAGGATCTCAGCGTCGATCTCGCGAAGACCGATTTCTTCATCACGCATCTGCACTCGGACCACATCGGGCTCGTTTCGCGGATCGCGCATCCGTCGGCGACGGTGTATTTCAACGAAGTCGAGACGGGAATGATGGTGCGCGCGGCGAAAGAGGGCGGGTTCGGGCCGGGGATGGGCCATTTCGCCAAGCGAGCGGGGTTTACCGAGGACGAAGCCAGCGAGTCCGTGTCGCGGCATCCCGGCGTGAAATATCAGGCGCATTTCCCCATCGAATACACCGTGAAGCGCGATGGCGACGTCCTCGAGTTCGGCGATTTCCGGTTCGAGTGCGTACATACGCCGGGGCATTCGCCGGGGCACCTGTGCCTATTCGAACACGAGAAGAAACTGATTCTGTGCGGGGACCACGTGCTGGCGGAGATTTCGCCGAACATCGGCGCGTGGAACGAAGACGACGACCCCTTGAGGGAGTATCTGCAGAGCCTGGACAAGGCGGACGGGCTGGACGTGAACGTGGGGTTGCCGGGCCACCGGCGCCTGCTGAACGATTTCCACGAGCGCATCGCGGAATTGAAGGCGCACCACGCAGAGCGGCTGGACGAAGTGCAGACCCTGCTCGACGGGCAACCGGCGAGCGCGTACACGATCGCGTCGCGCATGACCTGGGACCTCAAGTATGACCGGTGGGAAGACGTGAACGTGATGCAGAAGTGGTTCGCGACGGG
>CAYPNI010000217.1:0-4099 GCA_964411925.1 uncultured Nitrospirales bacterium | reverse complement strand
TTGTGCGCCTCGGTCGTCGCGAGGACGAAAACGGCGTGCGCGGGCGGCTCCTCGAGCGTCTTGAGCAGCGCATTGAACGCGGCGACCGAGAGCTGGTGGACTTCGTCAATGACGTAGATCTTGTAACGCGAACCCGACGGCATCAGCCGGACGTTGTCGCGGATCTGCCGCACGTCCTCGACGCTGTTGTTCGACGCGCCGTCGATCTCGATGACGTCAATATTCGACCCCGCGGCGATCGAGCGGCAGTTGTCGCACTCGCCGCACGGCTCGGGCGTCGGGGTCTCGCTCGCCTGGCAGTTGAGGCAACGCGCGAGAATACGGGCCGACGTCGTCTTCCCGATTCCGCGCGACCCGACGAAGAGGTAGGCGTGGCTGATACGGCCGGCGCGCAGCGCGTTCTGCAGTGTGCGGCTGATGTGCTCCTGGCCAACAACGTCCTCGAATTTCTGCGGGCGCCAGCGGCGCGCCAACACAAGATAGTGGTCGTCAGCCATGGTGTCTCACAGTCAACCCCGGGGGCGCCCGATCGATCAAAGGCGCAGGACCGGCAGCTCCGGCCAGGCACTCCTACAGCACACGGACTCACGCGCCTATGGCTGCTTCCTTCCGGACCTGACCAGGTTCAGCGGCGGTACGTTGAGTAGGACCCGGCCATCAGCACCACAGGCCCTGCGCCCTCTAGAGACTAATACATCGCGCGTCCAGAATTCGACCGCGGCGATTCACCGCGCTTGATCGTTCGCCACGCCGCAACTATGCTCAGTGTGAAAACGGCGATGCGCCGTTCCGTCCGTATTTATATCGTTCTCCACATCAAGCTGACCGTGCACGATCTCGATACTCCTTTGGCGAAATGACGACGCTGGGCACAGCAGAGCGCCCGTTGCGCGTCGCCATCGTCGGCAGCGGCCCGAGCGGGTTTTATGCGGCCGAAGCGCTGGTCAAGTCGGGCCGCGAGGTTCAGGCCGACTTCTTCGAGGGCCTGCCCTGCCCTTTTGGACTCGTGCGGTATGGCGTTGCGCCGGACCATCAGAAAATCAAAAGCGTTACGAAGGTATTTGATCGTATTGCCGCCCGGCCGAACGTCGGGTTTTTTGGAAACGTCAATATTGGGTCGGACATTTCGGTCGATGAACTCCGGCAATTCTATGACGCCGTCGTCTTCGCGCACGGCGCCCAGTCCGATCGCCGGCTGAATATCCCGGGGGAAAATCTACCCGGCAGCCACACGGCCACCGAGTTCGTCGCCTGGTACAACGGCCATCCCGACTACGCCGACCGGCAATTCGACCTGCGGCACGAGACCGCCGTCGTCATCGGCCAGGGAAACGTCGCGGTGGATGTCTGCCGGATTCTCGCCAAGACCGCAGAGGAGTTGCGCGAGACGGACATCGCCCAGCATGCCCTCGACGCCCTCGCACAGAGCCGAGTCCGCACCATATATATGGTCGGCCGGCGAGGCCCGGTGCAGGCCAAGTTCACTCAGCTCGAAATCAAGGAGTTGGGGGCGCTCGCGGCCTGTACAACGCTAATCGATCCCGCCGAACTCGAACTGAATGAGGCGTCGCTGGCCGATCTCGCCCATCCGGACAACGCCAATTCGCAGCGTATCTTCCCAATTCTTCAGGAGTTTGGCAGCAACCGGGCGTCTTCCGAGCGACGAAACCTTCACCTGGCGTTCCGGCGCAGTCCGAAGGAAATTCGCGGCAAATCCCGCGTGGAATCCATCGTCTTTGAAAAAAACAGGCTGCACGGGCCGCCCGGTGCCGTGCGACCCATACCGACCGGTGAAGTCGAAGAACTCGCTTGTGGTCTGGTGTTTCGCAGCGTCGGGTACCGAGGCACGGCGCTGCCGGGGCTACCGTTCGACGAGGCCTCCGGTACGGTGCCAAACCTGGCTGGTCGTGTGACGGCGGATGGGGCCGTATGGCCCGGTCTATATGTCGCCGGGTGGATCAAGCGCGGACCAACCGGCGTGATCGGGACGAACAAACCCGACAGCCAACAAACCGTGGAGTTATTGATCGATGACATTCCTGTCCTTCGACCGTGCGCGAACCCCGACTCGGACCAGGTGTTGAAGTTCTTGAATGGCCGAGGGGTCAAAGTCGTCGCGTTCGCCGATTGGCAGCGAATCGATGCCGCGGAAATCGAGCGGGGTCGAGCCAATGGCAAGCCAAGGGAGAAAATGGTCCTGAGGGCCGATCTGCTGGCGGCAGCGGCCAAAACAGAGGCGAGAAAATAGTTGCAATCGGGTCCTTCTTTGTAGCAAAATCCCGGTGGTCTTAGGTTTCAGGGGTTCCGCCCGCCTCTCGCGCAGTACGCAAAGCCGACCAGTTCCATAATTGATCGGGTATAATCTGTTGACAGAGGGTCTCCTCATGACTATAATTCGCACCATGTCATGGGGGCACGAGGGGTAATCACCCACCAGTAGTGTTGTTTCGGTCACGTCGTGTGGTATGCGTGCATACCGTCTCGGCGAACTCACAGTTGAACATTCCATCGGATCGAGCTCCAAAACTCGCACGGAAGGGAGGGGATGGACGCAGGCGTAAACAGCCTTGAGCGGGGGCCCGATCTCGTAGATGTTGAATCGATATACGCGGGGAGAAACCCGCACGGCGGATGTCCCGCCGCGCACGATCCTGTTTGGTTTGGGACCAGCAGGTTGAATTTGCAACCGTAAATGGAGAATACGCGACATGCGTAAGTCACTCTTTATTTTGGTTGCCGCGATGACGGTCATGACGGCCGTTCCGGCGCTTGCCGAACTTCAGAACGTCGAAGTCGGCGGTTCGCTCCGGATTCGCGGTAACTGGTACAGCGACGCGTTCAACACGTTCGAAAAAGACTTCACCGTCGATACGCTGTTCTTCGAGCAGCGCACGCGGGTGAATGTCAAGGCAGACTTCACGGACGACGTGACGGCGTTCATCGAACTGGACAGCTACAACCAGTTCGGCGACGACTTCCGCGGCCTGGAGCGCACTGACGCGACCTATTCGATTGCGCGCGGCTCGATCGGTTCGATCGGCAGCATCAGCATTCCGACGGGTCTGGACAACAGCGATGGCACCCCGGTCAGCATGTACCAGGGTTACATCGAGATGAACGAAGCGTGGGGCTATCCGCTCACGTTCCGCATCGGTCGTTCGGAGATGGTCCACGGCAACGAATTCCTCGTCGGTAACAACGACACGTCGTCGGTCTACCGCGGCCTGTCGTTCGACGGTGTCTGGGGAACCTACGCCAACGACAGCGTGAGCGTGACCGGTTTCTGGACGCGTCTCGTCACGAATAACAACCCGTTCCGTCTCGAGGACAGCGGCGATATCAATTTCTCGGGTATCTACGCGAGCTACACCGGCTTCGAGGACATGACGCTTGATGGCTACTATTACTACTACCACCAGGCGGTGACGGATCCGACTGCCGGCATTTTCGGCACGGTCGAAGCCACGCAGTTCCACACGATCGGTCTGCGCTTCGCCGGCACGAAGGCCCAGTTCGACTGGGATCTGAACGGCGCCTACCAGATCGGTGATACCGGTTTCGCCGCGCCGTTTGACGATGTCAACGCGTTCGGCATTTCGGGTGTTGCCGGCTACACGTTCGACATCTCGTATCAGCCGCGCGTGTTCATCCAGGGTGCGTACTACAGCGGCGACAATCAGGACGCTGCGTTCAACCGCCTGTTCTCGGACCATGAGTACAGCGAGTTCATCGACAGCACCAACCTGTCCAACGTCTGGTACGTTGGCGGCGGCGCGAGCGCCCAGGTGACCGAAGCGATCAACGTCTCGGCCGTTGCGAATTACTACACGGCGGTTGAGGACTTTGGCGCGGGCAATGAAGAACTCGGCGTAGAAGTGGCGCTGTACGCGACCTACAACTACAGCGAAGACCTGTACTTCTCCGCGGGTTACGCGCACTTCTTCGCGATGGACGGCGTGGAAGTCGGTCAGTTCGTCTCGGGTAACGGCAACTTCCTGCTTGGCGGCTTCGGCGGCAGCGATGACCTGAACTACGGGTTCGTCGAAACCGGCATCAGCTTCTAATCGCAGAGAGTTCAGCAGTTCCCGCCCCCGCAGGT
>CAYPNI010000216.1:0-4144 GCA_964411925.1 uncultured Nitrospirales bacterium | reverse complement strand
CGCGACGACGCTCTCCGGCGGCGAGGCGCAGCGCGTCAAGCTCGCGAAGGAACTCGCCAAGCGGCAGACGGGCAAGACGCTCTACATCCTGGATGAGCCGACGACGGGCCTGCACGCGGTGGACGTCGCCAAGCTGCTCCAGGTGCTGCACCGGCTGGTGGACCACGGCAACACCGTCGTCGTAATCGAGCACAACCTCGACGTGGTCAAGACCGCCGACTGGATCATCGACCTTGGCCCCGAGGGCGGCGACCGCGGCGGACGCATCGTCGCCCAAGGCACGCCCAAACAAATCGTCAAGAAACAGTCGAGTTACACGGGTAAATACCTCAAGCCGAAGCTGCGCTGAGCGCGTTCGAACCGCTTGGAACGGCTTCAGTTGCGCCCGCTTCGACACTTCTCCAATGCCAGTTGACAAGGTAAAACAGAAGGCGTAGATTCCCATCTCCTCATCGTTAACACATTTATCTAGGGATGGAAATCATGGCTGCCTTGAAACGCTTGTCGGCCCCGGTATTGGTCTTGTTGAGCGTCGCTGTCGCGCCGTTCGCAGCGGACGCGCAGGTATTCCTGCTGAAGCCTTACGGCGTCAACGTTACCACTGACGTCGTCTACGACGGCGTGAACGGCTTGACGCTGGACGTCTACGAACCTACCGGCGGCCCCGGTGTCCCCGCGCTGAAGCCGGGATTCGTCATGGCGCACGGCGGGGCGTGGATCGCGGGAAACAAAGACGACAGCACGTTCGAGAACCCGGCGCAAGATGGCGACTTCAATACGCCGATGCAGGAGTACGCGCGTGAATTCGCCAAGCGCGGCTACGTCGTCGTGAACATCAACTATCGTCAGTTCGACGATCCGGGCTTTGGTTCGTACGTGCCGAACGGGCTGCTCGCGGCGGCGAACATGACGCCCATCACGAACGGCCTGAACGCGCTGTTCAGTCCGTCGTCGGTTTCCGAAGCGACTGTGAGAAAGGAACTGGAACTCGCGGTCGAGGACACGGTAACCGCGATCAATTGGCTCATCACCAACGCCGGGACGTACGGCGTGGACACCACACGCATTGCCGTCGGCGGATATTCCGCCGGCGCGTTCAATTCATTGTTCGCGGCGCATGTCGCGAATGCCCCCGTTGCTGCCGTGTGGTCCAACTCCGGCTCACTCGGTGGCGGCGGAAACGAAGCATTGTATCTTGACAGCGGCGATACGGTTCCCACGATCGCGTTTCATGGGACGAATGATACCGTTCTGTCCTACGCGCCCTTTGGCAATCCGCTGCGCCTCGAATTAATCGCCGAGGCGATCCCGCACGAGTTCTATGCCATGACCGGCGAAGATCACTACTATCTTCGCACCGGTATCGTCGCGAATGCCCCGTCGCGGAGCGTGCCCGACACCCAAGAAAATCTCCTTTCCGAATTCATGTACGACCAGATGGACCTTCAAAACCTGGTCGTGCCGTCGCTCCCGGCGTCCAAGCCGTGGGCCGCGGCCTTGCTGGCAGCCGGACTGATGTTGGCCGGCGGGTTCCTGGTCAGGACCCGCCCGCGAGGCCAGCGCCGCTAGCCGGAAACGGACCGCACCGGGTTCCCCGAGGACGCGTCCGACGCGTCGGGCGCCCCGCCGCCCCCGATGGGTCGATTACGGTATCCTTGTTGTCGTCAGCCGGGACTTACCCGTAGTTCGGACCCTCTCGACTCATGGATCTACTAAAAAATCAGGTAATTGCCGCCCAGGCGGGCGACCGCGACGCGTTTGCGCAAGTCGTTGCGCGGTTTCGGGATAACGCCCACGGCTGGGCCTTTCGCGTGCTGCGGGACCGGCAACTGGCCGAGGACGCGGTACAGGAGGCGTTTGCCGAGGCGTTTCTGAACCTGGACAAGCTGCGTGAGCCGGCGGCGTTCCCGGGCTGGTTCCGCCGCATCGTCATCAAGCGGGTGGACCGGCTCACGCGCGGCAAGAAGCTGCCGCTGACCTCCCTCGAAGCGGCGTACGAGACGCCCGCGGACGAGCCCGAGGCCGCGGAAAATTACGATTCGACCGAGACCGCCGTCACGATGCGCGGCGCGCTCGAATTCCTGCCCGAACGCGACCAGGACATGGTCCGGCAGTATTACTTCGAGGGCCGGTCGCAACAGGACATCGCCGAGGCCGCTGGCGTTCCAGTGACGACGGTAAAGAAGCGTCTGTGGGCGGCGCGGCAAAAACTGAAACGCCAGCTCGCCGACCTCGATCCGCTGGACGATGCCGCGGCGACTGCGCAGGCGGAGCTTCCGCTCGAGTCGCAACTCTTCTCGGCCGCGCGTCACGGGTTTGTCAACAAAGTCGATCAGCTCCTGCGCCATCATCCGGAACTGGTCCATGCCCGCAACGAAGACGGCCTGACGATTTCGCTGTACGCCGCGCATGCCGCGCACCACTCCGGCAACATGAATGTTGTGCATCTGCTGCTCGCGCGAGGCGCGCGCGTGGACGTGCACGTCGCGTCTGCGCTGGGCATGGCGCCGCGGGTGGACCGCTTCCTCAGTGAAACGCCCGATCTCGCCGCGACCGCCGGCTCATGGCAGCGGTATCCGCTGCATTGGGCGGCATCCGGCGGGCACCGCGCGCTGGTCGAAAATCTTCTCTCGCTCGGCGCGGGCGTGGACACGCGCGACCGGTTCGGCTGCACTCCCCTGCACCTCGCCGCGGAACTCGGCCGCGAGGAAACCGTGCGCGTGCTGCTGGATGCCGGCGCGGACGTTCGCGCGCGTTCGCGCAACGGCAAGACCGCCCTGCACCTTGCCGCACAACGCCGCAACGGCGCGATCGTGCGGGCGCTGCTCCGCCACGGCGCGGAACTCGATGTGTTCGCCGCGGCGAGCCTGGGCCTGCTCGGCCAGGTGCAGGATTTCCTGCGCGCGCATCCGGACCTCGTTGACGCACGGTTGCCGTTCGGCGCGACGCCGCTGCACATGGCCGCCGAAGATGGGCAGCAGGCCATCGCGGAATTCCTCGTGTCGCAGGGCGCGACCGTGGACGCCATCTGCGCGGCGGAACTCGGCTGGAGCGAGCGCCTCGCGAAACTCCTCGAGGCCGCGCCTGAAGCGATCAACCAGAAGGGCGGCTCGTTCGGGTTCACGCCGCTGCATGCCGCGACCAGCAAGGGCCGGCGCGACCTCGCGCGGCTGCTCATCGTTCGCGGCGCGGAAGTGAACGCCACGGACGACATGTTCGACAAGACGCCGCTGGGCGAAGCCCTGTATTATGGCCACGAAGCGATGGCGCGGCTGCTGTACAAACACGGGGCGCGATCCTGAGTAATCAATAGGTCGTATACGTCCTATAGGACCTATCGTCCATATTCGAAACACAACAAACGACACGGAAGGGAGCTTTCACCACCATGGCAGTAACCACGACCGATCGCGCAATGGCGTACAAGGTGCGCGACATGAAGCTGGCCGATTGGGGCCGCAAGGAACTCGTCATCGCCGAGAAGGAGATGCCGGGCCTGATGTCCACGCGCGCCAAGTATGCGAAGCAGCAGCCGCTGAAGGGCCTGCGCATCATGGGCTCGCTGCACATGACGATTCAGACCGCGGTGCTGATCGAGACGCTGGGCGCGCTCGGCGCGGACGTGCGCTGGGCGTCGTGCAACATCTTCTCGACGCAGGACCACGCTGCTGCGGCCATCGCGAAGGCGGGGTACCCCGTGTTCGCGTGGAAGGGCGAGACGCTCGAAGAGTACTGGTGGTGCACGCTGCAGGCGCTGACCTGGCCGGACGGCAGCGGGCCGCAGCTCATCGTGGACGACGGCGGCGACGCGACGCTGCTCATCCACCGCGGCTGCGACTTCGAGATTCATTACGAGAAACACGGCAAGCTGCCCGCGATCGACCGCAGCAACAAGGAAATCGAGATCATCGACACGCTCCTGCACGAGGTCCACGCGGAGGACCCGCGCAAGTGGCGCAATTACGTGCAGGATTGGATCGGCGTCTCGGAAGAGACGACCACGGGCGTGCACCGGCTGTATCACATGATGAAACAGAGCAAGCTGCTCACGCGCGCCATCAACGTCAACGACTCGGTCACCAAGTCGAAATTCGACAATATTTACGGCTGCCGCGAATCGCTCGCGGACGGCATCAAGCGCGCG
>CAYPNI010000215.1:0-4144 GCA_964411925.1 uncultured Nitrospirales bacterium | reverse complement strand
CGACTCGGTCAGATCGCGGCTGAATTCATCCAGGAGCGGCGTTTCCTTGACGCGCGTCAGCGTGGTCTTCTCGTTCAGGAGCTGGACGATGTCGTCGCGCACGGCGTTGAGCCGCATCCCCTTTTCCATGAGGATCGACGCGGCGACCGAGCGCTCTTCGCGCAGGATCCCGAGCAGCAGATGCTCGGTGCCGATGTAGTTGTGGAGCAGCCGGTCCGCTTCCTCGGCGGCAAACTGCAGCACCCGCTTCGTTTCCGCGCTGAACGGGATCTCGACCGAGGTCGAGACCTTTTCGCGGAAGACCGTCCGCCCTTCGATTTCCTTGCGGATGTTCTCGAGAGACAGATGCGAACGCGCGAAGATCCGGCTGGTGAGACCCTTGCCTTCCCGAATCAGTCCGAGCAGAAGGTGCTCGGTCTCAATCGAGATGCTGCCAAGCTGACTCGCCTCATAGCGGGCGAAGAAGAGTACGCGTCTGGCCCTCTCGGTGTACCGTTCGAACATCGGGCCTACCTAGGAAAATGCGGATGGGTCGTGGTCACGTCCGTGCTGACCACAGTATAAGGCATTGCACGCTACTTCACCGCGGCGACGCGCTTCAGGTCGGTTCGATCCATGAACACCTGGAGGTCCTTGACGTCGGCAAGGCGGCGTCCGGTCACCTCGACGACAAAGCGGTTGTTGACGACGGCGGTGAGCTCGCCGCGCTTGCCGTTGTCGTTCCATTTGACGAATCCAGGATTGCCGGAGACGGTTGTGGCCTTTTCGTAGCCCGTGTCGGTCTCCTTGGAGTAGCCGGCGGCCAGCATGAACGCCAGCGGCGTCATCAGGATCTGGTGGTAGCCCGAGTCGACGATCCGGACCTGGACGCGAGCAGAGCCGTTCGTGAATTCCGCCTTTGCCGACGAATGGGCGACCGGCATGGTGATCCGTTCGCCGGTCGGCTTGCGGCGTTCCCACCCGGATACCTCGGGAAGCAATTCCTCCAGGACGTGAAAGTCCACCGGCTCGACCGCCGCGGCGGTGCCGGCAGCGGAGCCAGCCGCCGCACCCAGGCCGCGCGCCATGGCCTCGAATCCCTTGGCGAGGTCCTGTGCACCCTTTTGCATCTGGTCGGCGCTTTTCTGCATTTCGGCACCGGCCTTTCGCAGCGCCTCGGCTGGCTGCTGCTCGGGCGATTTCCCGCAGGCCAGCGCGCTTCCCAACACGACGGTCAGGCCGAGGTACAGAAGTGCCTTCATCGACGCCTCCCTGGTGCGCGGGTCCATTGGCTCAACTATCGGCCCCTGGGGGGCATCCAACCAGAGGACCCGGAGTCAGGCGGGATGCAGCTGCCCACCCTCGAGTCGGAGGACGCGGTCGCAGGCCGCCGCCAGACGCGGGTTGTGGGTCGCAATGACCGAGGTGAGGCCCGACGCCGCGTGCATCTCGCGAAGGAGCGCGTGCAGCGACTCCGAGCTCTGTTCGTCGAGGTCGCCGGTCGGCTCGTCCGCAAGGAGGAGCGACGGACGCATGACCAGCGCCCGCGCCACGGCGACCCGCTGCTGCTGCCCTCCGGAGAGCATTCCTGGCCGATGACTCAACCGCTCGGCAAGGCCAACCCTCTCGAGCAGTTCGGTGGCCCGCTGCCGC
The DNA here is from genome assembly GCA_964411925.1 of uncultured Nitrospirales bacterium. Taxonomy (GTDB): domain Bacteria; phylum Hydrogenedentota; class Hydrogenedentia; order Hydrogenedentales; genus VFKU01. The sequence continues at coordinate 2,512 of CAYPNI010000215.1, read as the reverse complement.
GCCTCGTGCATCGACAGCCGGGCGATCCGCATCGGCATCTCGACGTTCTCGAGCGCCGTGAACTCCGGCAGGAGGTGATGAAACTGAAAGACGAAGCCGACGCGACGATTCCGGAACGCGACGAGCTGTGCGTCGGGCATCGCGGTCAGATCGGCATCGCCGACGCGGACGGTTCCGGCGGTCACGCGATCGAGACCGCCAAGAATATGGAGGAGCGTGCTCTTCCCCACACCGGACGCGCCCATGATCGCGACCATCTCTCCGGCCTCGACCGAGATTTCGAGGTCGCGCAGGACCGGCAGCGAGTTGTGGCTGACGGTGTACGACTTGACGATGCCGCGGGCGTCGAGAAAGGCCATGGGGTTTGGGCCGGCCAAGACTCTACTCGTAGCGCAGCGCCTGCGAGGGGTCGAGGCGCGCCGCCTGGCGCGACGGATAGATCGTGGCGAGAAAACAGATGACGAGGGCCGCGACAATGACCATCGCGAAGTCGAGCGGCTCGACCCGGAACGGCACGTGCGAGATCTGGTAGACGTCGACCGGAATCTTGACCAGCTGATAACGGTCGGCGAGCCGCGCCAGCGCGTAACCGCCGGCGCCGCCAATCGTCGTCCCAACCAGGCCGATGATGATGCCCTGCAGCATGAAGATCAGCGTGACGCTCCCGGCGCTCGCCCCCATCGTCTTGAGGATGGCGATGTCGCGGTGCTTCTCCATCACGAGAAGGATGAGCGAGGCGATGATGTTGAGCGCCGCGACCATGACGATCAGCCCGATCGTCAGCGAGATCGCCATCTTCTCGAGCGTGAGCGCCGAGAAGAGCGAGCGGTTCATCTCGGTCCAGTCCTGCACCGAGTAGTCGTCGCCCAGGAGCGTCGCAAAGCTTGTCGACACTTCGCGGGCCACGAACAGGTCGTCGAGCCGCACCTGGATGGCATCGACATCGTCCTTGTCGAGGAGCTTCTTCGCCACGTCGATGGACACGAACCCGTACTGGGAATCGATCTCGTAGAGCCCGAGGTTGAAGATGCCGGCGACTCTCAACCGGCGCTGACGTGGCATCAGACCCATCGGCGTCAGCGTGCCCTGGCCGGTGAGCACGGAGATCGTGTCGCCCACCTGGACGGCGAGCTGTTGGGCGAGATCGCTCCCGAGCAATACCGCGTCGGTCGCTTCGGGATCTGTGACGCGCAAGGCGGCGAGTGATCCGCTGCGCATCGCGCCGCCAATGTCGGTGACGCTCGGCTCGAGCGCCGGGTCGATCCCCTTCAGACTGATGAACGCCTGTTCACCGGCCGCCGTCACCAGGGCCTTCCCAAGGACGGCGGGAGCGGCGCCGGTCACGTGCGGTTGGCTGCGCAGACGCTCGGTATCGCGGATGTAGTCCGTCCGGGCGCTGCGCTTCCACGCAAACACGTGCGGGTTCGATCCCAGGATCCGGTCGCGCAGTTCGCCCTGCAGTCCGGTCATCAGCGCCAGCGCGATCACCACCGCGGTGACGCCCACGCTCAGGCCGAGCGTCGAGATCAGCGAGATGACCGAGATGAAGGCCTGCTTCCGCTTGGCGAGCAGGTATCTCAGCGCGACGTGGAGTTCGAAGGGCATGACAGTCGTCAGTCCGTCAGTTCGTCAGTCTTCAGTCGCACGTCATCAGTCGCGACGGCGCATCAGCGGGAACAGGATGACGTCCCGGATCGAGACGCTGTTGGTGAGCAGCATGACCAGCCGGTCGATGCCGACACCTTCGCCGGCGGTCGGCGGCAGCCCGTACTCGAGAGCTCGAATGTAGTCCTCGTCCATTTCGTGCGCTTCCAGATCGCCGCTCGCGCGATCCTGAAGCTGCGCTTCGAAGCGCCGGCGCTGCTCGACCGGATCGTTCAGCTCGCTGAAGGCGTTGGCGACTTCGAACCCACCGGCGTAGAGCTCGAAGCGCTCCACCGTGTCGGGGTCGTCCGGCTTCTGCTTCGAGAGCGGCGACACCTCGGTCGGAAAGTCGTAGACAAACGTCGGCTGCACCAGCCGATCCTCGCACAGCCGTTCGAAGATCTCGGTGCAGATCTTCCCGGCGCCGTGTCCAGGCAGCACCTCGAGGCCCAGCGCGCCTGCAATCGCAGCGACCTGATCGCGATCCCGCAGCTCGGCCGGCGCGATCTCGCGCTTCAGCCGGCGCGAGGCGGCCTCGCGGGCGCCTTCGCGCAGCGAAATCCGCGCAAACGGCGCGGCCAGGGAAATCTGGTGATCCCCGAAGGTCACCTGATCGGTGCCGACCGCCTGGCGGGCCACGGTCGAAAAGAGTTCCTCGGTGAGCCGCATCAGGTCCTGATAGTCGCTGTAGGCCTGATAGAACTCCATCATCGTGAACTCGGGATTGTGTTGCGTCGAGATCCCCTCGTTCCGGAAGTTCCGGTTGATCTCGAAGACGCGCTCCAGCCCACCGACCGTCAGCCGCTTCAAATACAGCTCGGGCGCGATGCGCAGGTAGAGGTCGAGGTCCAGCACGTTGTGGTGCGTG
>CAYPNI010000214.1:2770-4180 GCA_964411925.1 uncultured Nitrospirales bacterium | reverse complement strand
AGCTTCATGACGTTGGCCGGGCTGAAGAAATGCGTGCCGATGACGGCCTCGGGCCGGTTGGTGACGGCGGCGATGGCGTCCACGTCGAGCGTGGAGGTGTTCGTGGCGAGCACGGCACCGGGCTTGATTGTCTTGTCGAGCTTTTTGAACACGTCCTTCTTGATGTCCATCTCTTCGAACACGGCCTCGATGACAAAGTCCGCGTCTTTGAAGTCCTCGTACTTGAGCGTCGGCTTGATGAGCGCCATGCGCTTGTCCATCTCGGCCTGCGACAGCCGGCCCTTTTTCACGGTGGACTCGTAGTTCTTGCGCACGATGCCCATGCCGCGGTCGAGCGCCTCCTGGTTCACCTCGAATATCCACGTGGGCACGCCCGCGTTCGCGAAGTTCATCGCAATGCCGCCGCCCATCGTGCCCGCGCCGAGCACGGCGCCGTGCTTCACGTCCGGCGTGCGCACGTCCTTGGGCATGTCGTCCACTTTTTGCGCCGCGCGCTCCGCGAAGAAGATGTGCCGCTGCGCGACCGACTGGTCAGACGTGATCAGCGTGCCGAAGAGTTCGCGCTCCTTCTTCATCCCTTCGTCGAAGGGCAGCGTGCACGCCGCCTCGACCGCGTCCACGCAGCGCTGCGGCGCGAGAAACCCGCGCTTGGACTTATTCAATTCCTTGCGCGCGGCGTCGAAGACGGACTTGTCCACGCCCTGGACTTTGTCGTCCATGTCGCGCACCTTGCGCAGTCGCGCGCGCGACGCGATCATTTTCTCCGCAAACCCGATCGCGCCGGCCTTCAGGTCGCCTTCGACGATCGCATCGACGAGGCCTGCCTGTTTCGCCTCGGCCGCGGGGATGTGCCGGCCGCTGGTGATCATTTCGAGCGCCTTCTCGACGCCGACCACGCGCGGCAGGCGCTGCGTGCCGCCCGCGCCGGGCAACAGGCCGAGCAGTACCTCCGGCAGGCCGCACTTGGCCGTCGGCGCGGCGACGCGGTAGTGGCACGCGAGCGCGACTTCGAGCCCGCCGCCGAGCGCCGTGCCGTGAATCGCGGCGACGACGGGCTTCGGGCATCCCTCAATCTGGTCGAGCACGGCGTGAAGCCACGGCTCTTGCGGCGGCTTGCCGAATTCGGTGATGTCCGCGCCGGCGATGAACGTCCGCCCCGCGCAGATGAGCACGACAGCCTTGGTGGAGGCGTCCGCGCCCGCGCGCTGGAAACAGTCGAATAGCCCCTGGCGCACGGCGAGGCTGAGCGCGTTCACCGGCGGGCTGTCCACGGTTACGATCGACACCTCGCCGTCCTTGGTCAATGTCACTACGTCACCCATGCTGAGCGTGCTCCTCTTGCGATTCGTTGGCAGGAAATGGCCCGCGCCCGGGGGCCAAAAGACTAAACGGGGAGCCTACCGAACGCGC
>CAYPNI010000214.1:0-2670 GCA_964411925.1 uncultured Nitrospirales bacterium | reverse complement strand
GCTTAAGCCTGTTCTTCACCCATGCTACGATGCCCCACATGGCCGAACCCGGTACGTCACGCGGCAAAGGCTGCCTCGGTTTCCTCGCGTTTTGCGCGGTCGCGGGCATCGTCGCGGGATTGATGTTCACGCTGTGGCGGCGAGCGCAGGACGACGACCTCCGCGCTCGCTGGAAGGCGCGCGGCCTGCCGACGTCCCTCGCCGAACTCGACGCGTGGTACGAACACGTGCCGGACGAAGAGAACGCGGCGATCGGGATTCTGGCCGCGCACGCAGCGATGACGCCGCTGATTCCGAAAGATGCGCCGCTGCCGGTGTTTTCGTCGAGCACGATTGACGAGGCCGCCTATCCCATGGACGAAGCGACGCTGGCCGCCGTCGATAACGTATTCGCGCAGAATTCCGGCGCGCTCGCCCTCGCGCACGCGGCCGCCGCGTTGCCGCACTCGCGGTTCCCGATCGATTTCACGAAGTTTCCCATGATGGATTCAGAACATCTCGGGCAAACGCGACACGTCGCGCGGCTGCTGTGGCTCGAAGGGCTTGACGCGTCGCAGCGCGGCGACAGCGCCAAGGCAACGGTTGCGTTTGTGGACGCGTTCGCGATCAGCCGGGCGATGGCGCACGAACCGATACTGATCTCCGTGCTCGCCGCAAACGGCATCTACATCGAAACTGTGCGACGGATCACGGAGTCGTTCGGCGCTGGACGATACTCCCCGGAGCAGATCCGGGCGCTGCTAGACGCTTCGGCATCCACGGTAGAGACGCTCTCCGTCGATCGCGCCCTCGTCGGGGAATCGACACTCTCCTTGTTCGAGAATTCTCCCGCCAGCCCGTTCCAGCGGCCATTGGGCGCCGTGGATCGAAAGTCCTACGCAGCATTCGTCGAGCAATCGCTTGGCGCTGCCTCGTCCGGGTGGCCCGCGATGGTGGACGAATTCGAACGCATCGAAGCCGCTCCAATGAGCCCTCTCGATCGATTCATTCGGCCGATCACTCTCATTGTCGTTCCCGCGATGTCGAAGTCCTACCGTGCGACCGTCCGCTCACGTATCACGCACGACCTCTTCGCGATTCTCACCAGCGTCGAGTCGTATCGCCAAGTAAACGGCAGTATCCCGGCGAATCTCGACCAACTTGTGCCCGACTTCATCGAATCGCTCCCCCAGGATCCGTACGGACCGGGGTACAGGATAATCGCGACAACCGAACCCGCGGGCTATGCGGTGTACTGCGTCGGCCCCGATGGCGACGACGACGGCGGAGCGAAGATGACCGATCCGGTGAACGGTGACATTACGCTCCGCGTGACGCCGTAGCAGCAGTCGCGCGAATTCGGGGACTTCGGCAGGCAAGATGCCTGCCCCACCAAAGAGAAAGGTGGCGCAGTCTTCCGAACTGGGGGTTCAATGGTGGCGCAGGCATCTTGCCTGCGGGGGTTCAACCGAGCGCGCGAGCGCCCGACCCTTTAGTCTTTCTCTACCCGCTCCGCGGCTCCGCGTGAGCCAAACAACCCCGTTGCATATCGCCGCGATCGGTGACAGGATGCTTCCCAAACGCTGAAGGAGACCCGGCCATGATTCTTACCCGATCCGTCACGATTCTCGCGGTGGCCCTCATCTCGGCCTTGCCCGCGCTTGCGGAAAACGGCCACGCGCTGCCTACCGCGCGGCCGGAATCGGTCGGCATGTCGTCCGCGCGGCTCGACCGGATCGGCGAACGCATGCAGTGGTACATCGACCAGCAACTCGTGCCGGGCACGGTGACGCTGATCGCGCGCAAGGGCAAGGTCGTCCACTTCGAAGCCCGCGGGCAGCGGTGGGTCGAGGAAGGCCAGCCGATGCAGACCGACACCATCTTCCGCATCGCTTCGATGACCAAACCGATTACGTCGGTCGCGCTGATGATGTTGTTCGAAGAGGGCAAGTTCCAGTTGAACGACCCGATCTCGAACTGGCTGCCGGAATTCGCGAACATGCAGGTCGCCGTGGCGACGGAGGGCGACGCGAGCGGGACGGCCTACCGCCTCGAACCCGCGCGGCGGCCGATTACGGTCGAGCACGTGCTGACGCACACGGCGGGGTTCGCGAACAGCTACCGCAACGCGATCACGATGCCGATGGAGGCGAAAATCTCCGCGCGGCAATCGGAGACGGAGACGGTCGGGGATTATGTGACGCGGCTCGCGACTCTGCCGCTCAACTACCACCCCGGCGAGAAATGGGAATACAGCCGCGCGACGTGCGTGGTCGGGCGGCTGGTCGAGGTGATGTCCGGCATGACGCTGGACGAATTCTTCCGCGAGCGCATCTTCAAGCCGCTCGGCATGAACGACACGTATTTCTACCTGCCCGAGGCGAAGCTGGGCCGGTTCGTCGCGAATTACCGGCCCGACGGCGACGATAACCACATCGTGCTGGTCGAGGCGCCCGACGCGGAGAGCCGGTTCGTCGGCAGCGGCGTCTACTTCATGGGCTCGGGCGGCCTGGTCTCGACGGCGGCGGACTACTGGCGGTTCCACCAGATGATGCTGAACGGCGGCGAACTGAACGGCGTGCGCATCCTCGGCCGCAAGACGGTCGAGCTGATGACGGCGAACCACACGCGCGACCTGCCCATCTGGCTGCGCGGCCCCGGCGGCGGATTCGGCCTCGGCTACAGCGTCAC
>CAYPNI010000213.1:0-4253 GCA_964411925.1 uncultured Nitrospirales bacterium | reverse complement strand
GGAAGGCAGCGGGCCCGTCGAGACTGCAGCTCGGCGGGCCCGTTTGCCATTGTGGTGCGCACCAACCGCAGCGTGCCGGGTAACAGACTCAATGACGTCATCAACGAAGTCTCTCTTCATTCTCGCCCTGTGCGCCGCCGTTGCAGCGTGCAACATCCGCGGGCCGACGCAAATCGTCTGCACCGATGACTTCAGGTACGGGCTGAGTGTCCGCATACAGGACTCGATCTCCGGCGCCGGCATCGCGTCGGGCGCGACACTGATCGCGCAGGACGGCGCGTACCGCGACTCGGTCACGTTCCCGTCCAACCGTCCCGACCTCAACGATTCCGCGCTCCCCGCCGCAGGCGAGCGCGCGGGCACCTACACGCTCGCCGTTCGTCGGCCGGGGTACGTCGAGTGGACGCGCAGCGGCGTGCAAGTCGCCGCGGACGAATGTCACGTCATTGGAGTCGCGATCACAGCCCGAATGCGCCCCGAGTAAGGCGAACCTGTGGCCGGATCCGGGCCACCGGTCAGTTGCGCCGCGCGCCTTTCGTGACGAGCATCAATGTGCCGCGCTTCGCCGCGACCGTTCGCAAGAGCGTGGGTTTGTTTCCAGTCCCCTAAGTCGCAGGCAGGGCAAGTGAACCCGAAATTCCGCGCACTCCTCTGCGTGACGCTCGGTGCCGCCGCGACAACGCTGCGCGCGCAGGCTGCACCAGCGCTTGCGACGAAGTTCGACACGACCCGCGATACCATCTTTGCCCGCGTGGCGGGGAACTCGCCGCCGGCACGCATGCACCGCCTCGTGCAGGAACTCTCCATCGCACCGGGCGCCGATGACACGACGCTCTTCACGCAGGTGAACTCATTCAAGGTCGACCGCGCCGGACGTTTCTGGCTATTCGACCAGCCAACCGCGACCATCTTCCTTTTCGGCAAGGACGGTGCGCTGCTGAAGCGGATCGGCCGTCAGGGCGCCGGCCCTGGTGAACTCAACAGCGAGAACGGTTCTGCCGTGCTCGGCGGCGATCGCTTTGCCGTCTGGGACGCGCGGAACGCCCGGATCAACTGGTACGCGGAGGATGGCGCATTCGACAAGAGCACTCTGGTTTCGCAGGGCTTCTACACCTTCGGTGGGCTGGTGACCGACAAGGCCGGAGCGCTCTACATCAAGCTCCCGGTGTCGCGCACAAGTGAAGGGCGCATTGGCACGCTCGGGCTGATACGCGTGCGTCCCGACGGATCGTTTGGCGATTCGCTCAGCCCGCCTGATCTGAACGTCACCGTCGCCGGGTACACCGCGAGCGCCGGGCGCGGGACCGCGACGTACCAGTCGCGCAACGCCGCTAGCGCAATGTGGGTCTGGCACGCCGACGGTTACTTCGCGACCGTTGATGGCTCGCGGTCGCGCATCGTGCTCTCGCGTCGCAACGCGAAACCGATTGTCATCGACCGCAAGCTGCCGTCGGTGCCGATCTCCGCCGAGGAACGCGCCGACGACGAAGCATTCATCACGTTCGGCCTGCGCAGGACCGTACCCGACTGGAAGTGGACCGGGCCGCCGGTTCCCGCTTCCAAGCCGTCGCTCGGCGCGGCGCTCGCCGCCCGCGACGGGCGGCTCTGGGTGCGCGTCGCGACGCCGTCGGAGCGGATTCCAGACAGCGAACTTCCGGAACGCAGGCCGAACAGTGCGCCGCCATTTCGCTTCCGGTCGTCAGTCGAGTACGAGGTGTACGCCGCCGACGGAGCTTTTCTGGCGCGAGTCGCGCTCCCGAAAGACACACAGCTGATGGAAGCCGACGGAAACACGCTCTGGGCGCTCGGCCGCGACGACGACGACCTGCCTGCCGTCCGGCGCTACCGGATCGAACCGGCGCTGCCTCAGCGTCCACGGTGAAGCCCTGATGCGCCGCACTAATCGGTCGTCTCACTGGTGGCACGCGCCATCGGCCGCCAGGACACGTATGGCCGCCGCCGGACTCGCAGCGCTGTGCGCTGCTTCGACCGCGTGGGCGCAAGCGGCGCCGCCCGTTCGCCCGGCGACGCGCGTGGACAATGGCGTTGTCGTGCACGAGCACCGATCCGATGCCCTCGACCGCGCACCCCAGCTCGGACCCGCGACCACACCAGACGCGATTCTCGGCGGCGCCGATGTTGATCCGTCCTTCGATCTCACCTACCTGTGGGCCACGCTCCGCCTGCGTGATGGCCGCGTGGCCACGTACTCCAGGATCGGCTCGAAGCTCGCGGTGTTTTCGGCCGATGGCCGCCAGCAGCGGCTGATTGGACGCCAGGGCCAGGGTCCGGGCGAGTTCATGCGTGCGTCCGTCGCACTCGGCGCCGGGGACTCGCTCGTGCTCGTCGATGTAGCGAACCGGCGAATCAACTGGATCCTGCCGGACCGTGGCGTAGTTGCCGAGCGATCGTTGGCGGCGGATTTCGATGGGTCGCTTGAGATCGTCGTCGGCTACCTCGCCCCCGCGCGCATCGTGATGACGAGCGCTGGCCGTGTTCGACAAGGTGAACCAGACCGCATCGTGCGCCCGCGCGCTCCGATCGGCATCCTCAACGCGCGCGACGGTACGAGCCGCGTGGTGGCCGACGTTCCCGATCTTGAAATCGCGATGTTCGAGACGCGGTACCGCGGGCGTGCCAGGGTGGAGCCGATGCCGCTGAGGCTTGGCCACCGCGCGATTGTGGCCGCTTGGGATACGTTGATCGCGGTTGCCGGCGTCGACGATGGTTCAATCGGTCTCATGACCGCTGAGGGGCGCACCGTCCAGCGAATCATCGTGCCAGCGCGACGCCGGCCGGTTACACCCGCGATGCGACAGGCGGTCATCGATCAGCAGATGCTCCGCTTCAGTGGGCCGCAGCGCGAGGGCTTTGTCGATCGAGGCGAGAGCGAACGGATTACCCGCGAGGCTCCGTTCGCCGATTCGTTGCCGGCAATCGGCGACCTCCTGGTCGGCACCGACGGTGTGCTCTGGATCGTCGATGGTCAACCGCCGGGCGAGGCGCAGTGGGCGGCCACCGGTGTGGCCCGGGACAGGTCAATCGTCGCGCGCGTTCGCGGCACGCGGGGCACGCCCGTCGCATTCGGCCCGGGCCTCGTCGTGCTGCGACAGGAAGACGCAGACGGCGTGGTGTCGCTCGCGGTGCATCGGCTCGTGCCGATGTCGCGCTGACGCACGAGCTACGCGCCGAGCAAGTCTCCGGGTTTCGATGGGCATTGATTCCGCCTCGGTGTACCCTCGACGGCAACGGCACCGAACCACGCCCGTCGGCCTGGCTGTACCGCCCGTGATGGTCGAACAGCGACAGCGCCGCTGAAGCTGCCGCAATGGTGCTCGGCTCGCTCGCGCTCAGGTAATCCGGCCCGGCTGCGGCCGTGGCCCTCCCGGTCGAACGCCGCTTGTAGCCAAGGTCTATGATGAAGGCGTGGAATGCGCTAAGGTGAACCGGAACCAGAATGAGTCAGCCAGTGAATCACGAGCCACCGACGCACGGACTCAACATCGTTCCGTTTGCGAGCATGGCAGGAGGATGTCTGGGACCCCTCCTGATGTTCTGGCTATACGTGTGGGGACCGCTGAGACCGTTCGCCTACCCCGCGGGCGAGCTGCTGCCGGGCGCGTGGTTCGCGCTTGTAGTCGCCGGCTGCATTTCACTGTGGTGGGTTTTGCCACGTGCGTACTTCGAGCTGCGACCCTTCGAGCGCACCGGACGAGTCTATGAGTCGCTGGGCGTGCTCCTCTTCCGCCGCTTCGTTCCGGACGGCGATCTCGCAAACCGTTGGGAACGGCGAAAGAAGCCGCAGTACCGTGTGCTCCGTGGACGGCGCTCAGCCGCCGACTTCGTCGTGCGAACCGAGCAGAGCGAGCGCGGCCACCTGGTTCTTCTCGCTCTCGGGATTGTTTCGGCAGCCTACGCGTGGAGCCTCGGGTGGCACGGCTGGGCGGCGTATCTCAGCGCGGGCAACGTTGTGGTGAACGTGTATCCGATACTGCTGCAGCGCTATACGCGTGGCCGGCTGCGCGCCGTGCTGCACCGGCGTGACGAAGTGCGCCCGCACACCAGGGCGCGCTGACGACGCGTCGCACCGACATGGATCGAGTAACGTTCGCAACGTCCTCCGGCATTGTCTGGCTGGCGCTCGCCGTTCACTTCACGGCGGGACTGGCCAGCATCGTAGCCGGCGCCGTCGCGCTGACGGCCAGCAAGGGCGGGCGGCTCCACAAGCAGGCCGGTCGCGTCTTCACCTGGGG
>CAYPNI010000212.1:0-4298 GCA_964411925.1 uncultured Nitrospirales bacterium | reverse complement strand
ACTTCCGGCGCCGGAATGAGCGTGGGCAGTTGCCATCTGTATGTGCCCCGGCGGGCTACTGTCGGATCGTCCCTTCGGGACGAATTAGGCGCGACCTTCAACGTAACGCCGCGTGGAACAAACGATGTAATTCCCGGAACAAGCGTGATTGGGTGGACGAGTCGTGCGAATAGTCTGGAATCGGCCGAGAAATGGCAACAGCGCGCCCGCGATCCGGCGGCTTGTTTTTGCGCGCGCCCCAAAACAACGCCGCGGCGTCGGGGTTTCCAACGCCGCGGCGGGTGAACTCTGTTGAATGTCCGCTGGTCGTTATTCGAGCAGAATCGTCTCGCAGGTGTCCGTGCCGACGGTGACGTGGCCGTCCCACGTCGTGCCGTCTTCCGCGTACGCGTGCCAGTAGTAGTTTTCGGGATAGATTTCCGTGGCCACGGTCCGGCCATCGCCGGTGAGGCCGCACGCGGGTACGTTGTCCGGCGAGATGGCCTGGTTCAACCGGCCGACGATCTCGCCGTTGAGGTACACCGTGATGTCGCCGGTGCCCGCGCGCGTGGTGGCGAAGTTGACCGTGCCGCGATCGAGCACGCCGGGGCTGGCGTCACGCCCGCTGCACGGCGGGAAACTGCACGGCTCCAGCGTCGGGAATACAGAAATCTCCATGAACGTGCTGTCCGCGCGAAGCAGCGGCGCCCCGGTCACTGAATCAGTAACCTGGACGTAGAATCCAGTCGTGTAGTAGGCGTTTCTCAGGATTTGCTGTTCCGCATCCGTCAACTGACGGATGGGCACCTTGAACCCGGCTGCGGAAATGATGGGAGGCAATTGGGCCGGGGGAAGCGTGCCTACGTCGATGATGACCGGACCCGTCTGGCCAGGCCCGCCCTGATGGACGCGTACCCGTTGTCCGACGAATCCCGCGTAGTCTGGACTAAATACTGTAATCGTTGGCGGTGGCTGCACCGGGTTCGGATTCTCTGGGGTAGGCGGCGGAACCTCACACGTACAAGTAACGTCTACGAAGTAGGTCGAATGCGCCACCTGGAACAGCTTGAGCGACGCGTCGTACAGCAATTGGAATCCGGCCAGACCGCGGTCAGGATTTTCCGGCAAGAGAAATCCGTCTCGCAAGATTACGCTTGAAGTGTCCACCTGCAGCTCCGACTGGAACATCTGATACACGTCGCCTTCCGGCAGGGAGACGGCGGCTGGATTAGAATCCAGCTCCATGTCCGTGATCGGATGAACGTCGGCGTACCAGCGCCTACCAACCAACGATCGCATGACGTTGTCTGGGATCGGTTCAAGACGACTACCGGTTACTGCGTCGCCCAAATTGATTGAGAAGCGATACGCATGCTGGGGCAAGTCCGGACTCAGCTGAACCGGCTGATATTCGACAGGCACTCGAGCCACGGACCCGTCTGGCAGCGTGAGTCTTGCGTCGGTCACACTGACGCCGTCGCGGGCGGAACCCGCGCAGCAGGGGAAACTCGCTTCAAGAAAGCCCGAGTGAGTATTGTCGTTCGGTTCGGAGGAGCCGCTTGGCGAGTAAATGTTTCCGAAACCGTAATGGAGGTGCAGCGCGATGTCTTCCGGATCCGGATCCATTCCGCCTGGTTGGAAGACGGCTTCGCTCGTGCTCGCGACTCCGGTAATCGAACGTCTTCCCAATTCCTCTTCGATCTCGAAAGAGTCAAATTCAAGGTAGCCGCCCATCCATCCATCAAACCACACGCCCTGGTCGTCGGCTATAAACAGATCGTTCGCGCCTGTCTGCCCTGCGGTGTTTACCGAAAATACAGTCGCAATCTGCGAAGTGGCCAAGTGAAGTTCGTAGGCGCCGATGCCGGTCTGTTCCCGGCTATGGGCAATTTTGATGAAGTAGTCGTTTGTAGTGGGACACGTCCAGACGATTCGCGTGTCCCCGGTGACAAACTCATTCTCCTCGGTCGTTGTCCCTGCCGGATCGATATCGTAGACATCACCCCCCTCTGTGCCTGCAGTGTTGTACAGTTGGGTTGCGCCATCGATTCCGATGATTTGCGCCGTCAAGTTAAACGTTCCGTCACCGGTCAAATCGAGGTCGGGCCGGACACGCGGATCCGGGGGAAACCCTTCAATCTGCAGCACGTACGTAATCGCCTGGATGCCGCGGAACCGGAACCAGTCGACATCGGTGGGATAGTTGATCTGGCCCTTGAAATTGGCGCCGTCGGGAGTGATCACCGTGGCGTTAAACGCGCTGCTTCCGTGGTCGTCGTTGGGATCGATGCCCGTCCCGCCGCCGCCCCCGCCTCCGCAGCCTGTGAGGGCGAGTATGGCGAGCGCCGAGAGTAGAACGCCGCGCGTGTTTGGACCCCACAACCGTTCCAAAGAAACTGCGTGACTCATCCTCGATCCAGCTCCTGCGCCCACTTCACAACCCATTGATACGGCATGGGTTTCCGCCATCCGGCCATACGCCGTCCGCTCATTCCCCGAGCCCGCAGCACCGGGAATGCCGCGCTATAATAGTCGAGGTACGGCCTTTTATCAACCACGGAATGACGCGTAAAGTACTGTTTCCGCTTGAGTTGGGGGTTGACGGCGGGGAGCGAGTAGTTGGGAGTGGGGGGTAGCGAGCAGGGAGCGGGGAGTGGCTAGCAGGGAGCGGGAATCAGGGAGCCGGAATCTGGGAGCCAGCGCGGACTTGACCTCAATGGATTCCGGGCGGGGTCGGGGCTTCGATAAGTCCCATGGGTCCAACAGGTTGGCAGTGACGATTCAGCAGCGGCGAGGGCCACGAACATAGCGCATCCCAGTCGCAGGGACTCGGTGTTGGGTATCGCGTTCGTCTTGCCGGCGATCGCGGTGCTCGGGTTATTCGGCGTATATCCCTTCATCTCGGCCATCGCGCTCAGCGTGACCGAGCGCGACTCAGGCCCCCCGCGCTTCGTGGGCGGCGCGCATTACGCCGAGGCGCTGTCGAGCGAGGAGTTCCGGAACAGCGTCGGCGTGACGCTGTGGTACGCCGCGGGCACGGTGCCGCTGACGATCGCGCTGAGCCTTGCGCTCGCGCTCGCGCTGTTCCGGGTTCGGCGTTTCGCAGCGATGCTGCGCGTGGCGTTTTTCGTTCCCTACATCACGTCCACCGTCGCGGCCGCGATGGTGTGGCGCACGATCTTCGAGCCGCGCGGCGGCCTCGCGACGAGCCTGTTCGACCGGCTCGGGCTGCCGGCGCAGACCTGGCTGCTCGAGCCGCGTGGCGTGTTGCACCTGCTCAGCGGCGGCGCGATCTCGCCGGACGTGGGGCCGAGCCTCGCGCTCATCTGCGTGATCGCGTTTGCCGTGTGGCGCTACCTCGGCTTCATGATCGTCGTGATCCTCGCGGGCCTGGCGAACGTGCCGCGCGAGTTCGAGGAGGCCGCGCGGATCGACGGCGCGTCGGCGTGGCGCGTTGCGCGGCACATCACGCTGCCGCTCCTGTCGCCGACGATATTTTTTCTGGCCGTCATCGGCGGGATCGGCGCGCTGCAGGCGTTCAGCGACATCTACGCGATGACGGGCGACGGCCACGGGCCGCTTGACACCACGCAGAACCTGTCCGTGTATCTGTTCTCGACGTTTTACGAAGACGGGCGGTTCGAATACGGCGCGGCCGTGGCCGTGCTGCTCGCGGCGGGGATCGTGGCGCTGACGGCGCTGCAATGGCGGGCGTTCGCGGGGCGCGTGCACTATGAGTGACGGAGGCCACGTGCGCGCGGCGGCGCGATACGCCGTATTGGGGCTGCTCGCGATCGCGATGGTGTATCCCTTCGCGTGGATGCTCGCGACCTCGCTCAAGACGCTGCCCGAATCGACGCGATCGGGGCTGCGGCTGCTGCCCGAGGCGCCGCAATGGGGCAACTACCGCGAGGCGCTCGCGGCGGCGCCCTTCGGCCGGTATTTCTTCAACACGTTTTTCGTCGCGGGCGTGACGACGGCGGCCGTCGTGCTCACGTCGCTGCTGGCGGGGTATGCCTTCGCGCGCATCCCGTTCCGGGGCCGCGGGTTGTTGTTTGGGGCCGTGCTCTCGACGATGATGGTTCCCTTCGAGGCGGCGCTGATTCCGAACTTCATCACGATCACGCGGTTCGACTGGTACAACTCCTACGCCGCGCTGGTCGTGCCGTGGTGCGCGAACGCGTTCTCGATTTTTCTCGTGCGCCAGGCGTGCCTGACGCTGCCGCGCGATTATTTCGATGCGGCGCGGATCGACGGCTGCGGTCACCTGCGGTTCGTGTTCTCGGTGGCCGCGCCCATGATCCGGGCGACACTGGCGG
>CAYPNI010000211.1:0-4354 GCA_964411925.1 uncultured Nitrospirales bacterium | reverse complement strand
CGACGCTGACCGCGTTCTGCGAGGCCGTGCGCAGCACCTTGGCCGGGTCCACAATGCCGCTCTTCACGAGGTCAACCATCTCGCCAGTGGAGGCGTCGAGGCCGATTGCGGTTTTCGCATTCATGACTTCGTCAACCACCACCGCGCCTTCCATGCCCGCGTTCTGGGCGATGTAGTACAGCGGCGACGCCAGCGCGTCGAACAGAATCTGCGCGCCGGTCTTCTGGTCGCCTTTGAGCTTGAGGTCGTTGATCTTGTCGCGCACGCGCACGAGCGTCGTGCCGCCGCCGGCGACGATGCCCTCTTCGATCGCCGCGCGTGTCGCGGCGAGCGCGTCCTGCGTGCGTTGCTTTTTCTCCTTGAGCTCGATTTCGGTGGCTGCGCCGACGCGGATCACCGCGACGCCGCCCGCGAGCTTCGCGAGGCGCTCCTGCAGCTTCTCGCGGTCGTAGTCGGACGTGGTCGTCTCGATCGACTTGCGGATGAGTTCGCAGCGGGCCTGAACGTCCTTCTTCTTGCCGCCGCCTTCGATGATGGTCGTCGCGTCCTTGGACACTTCGATCTTCTTGGCGCGGCCGAGGTCGGCCAGCGTGACGTTTTCGAGCTTCATGCCGAGGTCTTCGGACACATAGGTGCCGCCGGTGATGGCGGCGATGTCGCGAAGGATGTCCTTGCGGCGGTCACCGAAGGCCGGCGCCTTGACCGCGCAGATCTTCAAAATTCCGCGCAGGCGGTTCACGACGAGCGTCGCCAGCGCCTCGCCCTCGACTTCCTCGGAAATAATCAACAGGGGCTTGCCGCTCTGCGCGACCGCCTGGAGCAACGGCAGCATGTCCTGCATCGAGCTGATCTTCTTCTCGTAACACAGGACATACGCGTCCTCGAGTTCGCAGCGCATGGTCTCCGGCTTGGTCACGAAGTACGGCGAGAGGTAGCCGCGATCGAACTCCATGCCATCCACCACCTCGACTTCGGTGGAGAGCCCCTTGCCTTCCTCAATGGTCACCACACCGTCGTCGCCCACTTTCTCCAGCGCATCGGCGATCATCTTGCCGATTTCCTTGTCACCGTTCGCGGAGATGGTCGCGACCTGCGCGATCTCGTCTTTGCTCTTGATCTTCTTGGCGGCCGCGGCAATCTCGGCGATGACCGTTTCCAGCGCCTTTTCCATGCCGCGCTTGAGTTGCATCGGGTTGGCGCCCGCCGTCACCTGCTTGAAGCCATGCTGAATCAGGCTCTGCGCGATGACCGTCGCCGTCGTCGTGCCGTCGCCCGAATCGTCCTGCGTCTTGCTCGCCGCTTCGCGCAGCATGCGCGCGCCCATGTTCTGGTACGGATCGGGCAGGTCCACTTCCTTCGCGACGCTCACGCCGTCCTTTGTGATGTTCGGTGCGCCGAATGATTTTTCGAGCAGCACGTTGCGGCCCTTGGGACCGAGCGTCGCCTTGACCGCGTTGGCCAGAACGTCTGCGCCGCGAATGAGCGCCGTGCGTGCTTCCTGGCCGAAGATCATCTGCTTGGGCATCTGCAACCTCTCCTTCTGGATAGACCGGTCTTACCGGTTCATACGAAACGACTTAGGAAAACCGCCGCGAACAACCCCGGAGGCGGTCTTAGCACTCTCCGAATGCGAGTGCTGATAGTACCAAACGGCCAAAACCCCCGTCAAGGGCCCGCCGAGGGATCCGAGCAACGCCCTCCAGGCGCCTGATTACAGCAGCGGCTTGACCTTCTCCGCGAGGAGGTCGCGGGTGACTTCGCCCACCGTGGACCAGACTTGCTCGCCATCGCGATTGAAGATGAACGTCGCGGGCAATGCGCCGCTCCACGGGCGGTCTTCCCAAGTCACCGGCAGATCGGCCGCGAGTTGGTCCGGGTCCTCGACATAAAGGATGTGAACCGGGAAAGGCATCTCGTAGGACTTTACGAACGGTACAACGGTCGAATCCTTCAGGCTGTGGTGATCGCAAGAGACGCTCATAAACCGGACGCCCTTGCCATCGAACTCGCGCCAGAACTTGGCGAGCTCGGGCATTTCCTTGACGCACGGCGGGCACCACGTCGCCCAGAAATTCATCACGACGACGTTTCCACGCTCGGCGTCGATGATGTGGCGGATCTCCTTGGGCGTGGCAAGCTTGACGGGCGGCACTGTGTACGGCTTGGCCGCGGAAGTGGGCTGCGCGGACTCCTCCGCCGGCGCGGACGCCTTGCCGCACGCGGAGACAAGCGCGGCAAGCAAGAGGCACGAAACGAGAGAGTCTCGCAGCGATTTCATCCCGGAACTACGAATGGTTCACCCCACGTTCTTGGGCGCGCGCTTGATCGAGCACCCCCACGCGCTGACTTCCGCCTTCGCGACTGGCTTGCCCGCGAGTACCGCGTCGATGGCGTCTTTCGTGTAGTTCTCATCCCCCACCTGTTCGGGCGATTTCCGGTCGTCGTAGGCGCCATGATACGCAAGCTTGCCCGCGCGATCGATAACGTAGATCTCGGGCGTGCGTGTCGCGCCTACTGTATCGGCGTATTTGTTCTGAGGATCGATCGCTATCGGATACGGAATCGATCCGTCTTTCGCGTATTTGGACATGGCGTCCGCCGTTACGCCTTCGTTCGAATTGATCCCGATGAAAACGACTTCCTGGCCTTCGTACGATTTGGCGAGTTCAGCGATGGCGGGCGCGGCCCCACGAGACCACGGGCAATCCTTGGAGAGGAAATCGATGACGACGACCTTGCCCGCGTAGTCGGAAAGTTGGTGAGTCTTGCCCGCGTAGTCGGTCAGTTTGAAGTCCGGCATCGCGGCGCCGACCTCGACGCTACCCAGCCCCGCATACGCGCCCGCGCAGGCGACGAGCGCGAGAGCGCCCATCAGCCCCACCAATGCCGATGCCCGTCGTGTGTTTTTCATGACCGATTCCTCCAGGAGAGTTGTCCGGAAGCGCGCCCCGGCGCTTCGATCGCCGGCCCGTTGACCCGTCACCGACGCGGCGGAATACCGCCTGCCCGGTACAGTGTAAAACACGACTCGGTCTAATGTTAATCCATCGATTCTGGCAGATCGGCGTCAAACTGCCACCGTCCCCGGCGGGTGTCGGCCTGCATGGCTTCGGCGAGCAAGCGCAGGAAGCGTTTTCGGGCGACATCCCGCGCCCCAAGGCTGGCCAGATGATCGGTATGGATTTGGCAGTCCAGGAGCGTGAACGCCCAGCGCCGGAGTTGCTCGCAGAGGGCCCATAGCGCAAGTTTGGAACTGTTGGGCCGCCGGGAGAACATCGACTCGCCGAAGAAACACCGGCCCAGCGAGACGCCGTAGAGCCCGCCCACGAGCCACTCATCCTCCCAGCATTCGACCGAGTGCGCGTAGCCCTCTTCGTGCAGTCGAACGTATGCCGATTCCATCTCGGCCGTTATCCAGGTGCCGTTCTGGCCGTCGCGCGGCGTCGTTGCGCAGGCGGCGATGACCTCGGCGAAGTGGGTGTCCAGGGTCAGCGAGTAGCGGCGCTGCCGGTGAAGATGGCGCAAGGACTTCGAGGCGTGGAACGCGTCGGGGAAAAGTACCAGCCGCGGGTCGGGCGACCACCACAACAAGGGATCGCCCTCGCCGAACCAGGGGAAGATCCCGCGCGCGTACGCAAGCAACAGCCGCTCGGAACTCAGGTCGCCGCCGACCGCGAGCAAGCCGTCGCGGGTCGCGAGCTCGGGACTCGGAAATGCAAAGTCGTCGGTCAGTTGGAACAGCGGCATACTCGGCTAATTCTAAACGATGAGGGGGGAGAGTCGCGCTGCCGCGCGACCGCACGCGCCACCGGCCAAAGGTCATGGTCGCGCGGGAGCGCGTCCCTCCCATTGCCTACGCGCTGAACTCGAACGTCAGCTTGTCGTCGGCGACGTCAATGGTGACGCGGCCGCCCTTGGCAAGTTTGCCGAACAGCATTTCGTCGGCCAGGCGCTCCTCGAGTTCTTTCTGGATGAGGCGTTGCAGCGGCCGCGCGCCAAGTTTCGGGTCGTAGCCCTTTTCGGCGAGCCATTTCTCGGCCGCATCGGTGACTTCGTAGGTCACACCGCGATCGGTCGCGCGCTCGCCGAGTTGTACGACGAACTTGCGCACGATCCGCCGCACGATTTCCTGCGGCAGCGAGTCGAAGGTAACAACTGCATCCAACCGGTTGCGGAATTCCGGCGAGAACAGCCGTTGCAGCGCCTTCTCGCTCTTGCTCCGCGTGTCGCCGGCATCGACCAGAAAGCCCGTGCTGCGTTGTTCGAGTTCGCGCGCGCCGGCGTTCGATGTCATCACGAGCACGATGTTGCGGAAGTCGGCCTTGCGGCCCGCGTTGTCGGTCAGCGTGCCGTA
>CAYPNI010000210.1:0-4420 GCA_964411925.1 uncultured Nitrospirales bacterium | reverse complement strand
AACGCGATCGCGCCTTCCTTGAGCACGCCGAGCGAGACCGTGACCACGACGCGGTCGGCGAGCAATTCGCCGTCGTTGGTCACGATGCGCACGGGCCGCGCAGTGTAGTCGATCTCCTTCACAATCGTCCCGGTCTTCACGTCCAGCCCCCGCGCGAGCAATTTCGGCATGCGGTCATACCCGCCGATGATGAACTGGTCGCCGCCGGGGAACGCGTCGTAATCGTTCGCGTATTTCCAGGAGGCCTCGTCGAACGGGGACGAATTGAGGATTTCCGCGCTGACGAACCCAAACGTGAGAATGCGCCGCTCGGTCGTGGACATTTCCCGCCGCCCGAGTTCACGCTCGAGAATCGTGTTGATGGACACGTCTTCGTCGATGCCCAGGTTTTTGATCCAGGCCTTCCGGAGCAATCCAAACACGCGCTCGCGCGTCCGGCTCAACTCGGTCTCGTCGAAGGGCGTGCCGTCCTGTTCAAATCCCGTCAGGCTGTCCCAATCGACGGGTTTGTAGTCCAGCCCCGCGCGATCGACGAGCGATACCAGCGGGTTTCCGCGGGTTCCGTGCAGGCGCGACGCGCCAAGATCGATCGGCGTGCCGAGGGAATGGTCCGTGTAGATGCGGCCGCCGGGCGCGCCCGCCGCTTCGAGCACGGTCACAAAATGGCCGGCGTCCTCGAGCGCCGCCGCGGCGCTCAGTCCGGCGATGCCGCCGCCGACGACGACGATGCGCTCGTGACGGCCCGGAATAACGGGCGTCGTGGCGCAGCCGGTGATCGCGCTCGCGAGGAACGCGCTCGAAGCGCCACCTGCATATTTTAGAAACGATCGCCGATCCATCGCCGCCGTCTATGCCGCCTCGTGTTGCATTTCTTCTTTTACATTCCCTTTGGGCCGCCGCAGTTGCATACCGCGTGCCGATTGGTTTTGCCGGGCCCTCGTGGCACACTGTCCGCTTACCCATGGCGCGCGCGAGGGATAACCATGCGGAGAGGGCACCGATGAGCGACGCGATCGAACACGTACTCGAGGAAACCCGGACATTTCCGCCGCCTGCGGAGTTCGCCGCGCGCGCACACATCAAGTCGCGCGCGGACTACGACCGCCTCTACCGGGAATCGATCGAGGACCCCGAAGGATTCTGGGGGAAAGTCGCCGGGGAATTCCACTGGTTCAAAAAGTGGACACGTGTGCTCAACGCGGACAAGCCGCCGTTCTACAAGTGGTTCGAGGGCGGCAAGACGAACATCGCCTACAATTGCCTAGATCGGCACCTCACCGGACCGCGCAGGACTAAACGCGCGATCGTCTGGGAGGGCGAACCCGGCGATCAACGCACGCTGACATACGAGGAGTTGCACGCGGAGGTGTGCAAGGCCGCCAACGCGCTCAAGTCCCTCGGGGTCCGGAAGGGCGATCGCGTGGCGATTTACATGCCCATGATCCCCGAACTGCCGATCGCGCTGCTGGCCTGCGCGCGGATTGGGGCCATTCATTCTGTGATTTTCGGGGGATTTTCGGCGAATGCCATCGTGGACCGCGTCCACGATGCCTCCTGCAAACTGGTCATCACGGCGGACGGCGGCCACCGCCGCGGCGCGGTCTTTCCACTCAAGGCGACGGTCGATGAGGCGCTCGCGCAGTGCCCGACGGTCGAGAAAGTGCTCGTCGTTCGGCGCGGCAAGAACGACGTAACCATGCAGGCGGGGCGGGACGTATGGTGGCACGAGGTGGTCCCCCAGGCGTCGAAGGACTGCCCCGCCGAGGAACTCGACGCGGAACACCCGCTCTACATCCTCTACACCTCCGGCTCGACCGGCAAACCCAAGGGCATCCTGCACACAACCGGCGGCTACATGGTCGGCACGGCGACGACGGCGAAATACGTGTTTGACCTGCGCGAGGACGACGTCTACTGGTGCACGGCCGACATCGGCTGGGTGACCGGGCACTCGTACATCGTCTATGGCATCTTCGCGAACGGCGCGACGAACGTGATGTACGAGGGCACGCCGAACACGCCCGACGAAGGCCGGATGTGGAGCATCGTCCAGAAATACAAGGTCAGCGTCTTCTATACCGCGCCGACGGCGATTCGCACGTTCACCAAGTGGGGCGAGGAGTGGCCGAACAAGTACGACCTCAGCTCGCTGCGCCTGCTCGGCTCGGTCGGCGAGCCGATCAACCCCGAGGCGTGGATGTGGTACCACCGCGTCATCGGCAAGGAACGCTGCCCCATCGTCGATACGTGGTGGCAGACGGAGACCGGCGCGATCATGATTACCACGCTGCCCGGCGCGATGCCGACGAAGCCGGGCTCCGCGGGGATGCCGCTGTTTGGCGTGAAGGCGGCCGTCGTGAGCGAGGACGGCAAACCGGTCGGCGATCTGCACAGCGGGCTGCTCGTGTTGCAGTCGCCATGGCCATCCATGCTCCGCACGCTCTACGGCGACGACGAGCGGTACAACGAGGTGTACTGGTCCAAGTTCTCGAAGCAGAACTGGTACCTGACGGGCGACGGCGCGTTCCGCGACCGGAACGGCTACTACCTCATCATCGGCCGGCTTGATGACGTGATCAATGTCTCGGGCCACCGGCTCGGCACGATGGAAATCGAGTCCGCGCTCGTCTCGCACCCGATGGTGGCCGAGGCCGCGGTGGTCGGGTTCCCGCACGAGATCAAGGGCCAGGGCGTGTGCGCGTTTGTCTCCGTCCCGCGCGGCACGACCCCGACCGAGAAGGACAAAGACGTGCTCCGTAACCACGTCGCCAAGGAGATCGGCGCGCTCGCCAAGCCCGACCAGATCCGGTTCACCGATGCGCTCCCGAAGACCCGCTCGGGCAAGATCATGCGCCGCCTCCTGCGCGACATCGCCGCCGGAAAACAAACCACCGGCGACACCACCACGCTCGAAGACTTCACTGTCATGGCGAAGCTCCGCGAGGAAAACGAGGGGTAGGTCGTTCGTCTCGTCGTAAGATCGCGTCTGGGAGGGCGAGCGTACTCGCGAGCCGCTCCGCGCAGCGGGACCGTGGCAAGTCCGGCGAGAATCCCCAAACCAAGGTCTTGCAATTTGCGGGCTTCTCATCGCGCATGCAAGCCGGAGGCTTGCCATGAATTAGCCGGGGGTTGAGCGTAGCGATACCCCCGGTCATCGCGACGAAAACCAATCGACCCCGGATGGGGTCGCAGAAAACATGCTTACGATTCTGGGACCCCGTCCGGGGTCCCTCTGCTCCACCGCACGAACCGGGGGTCTCCGCTCCGCTGCGACCCCCGGCTAATTTCTGCCAACCCTTCGGGTTGAAGATTTCATGGCGCGTTCGCGGAAGTTGAGATAGATGTGTGTGCGACGCTCGGGCGCCTATGGATTCTCGATTGCCGAGTCGATCGGCTTGCTCTTTGCAAACACGCGGACGTAGGCGAAGCCGAGTGCGAGTAGGACGAGGCCCAGGCCGCCGAGCGCGAAGACGCGGGGCAACGCTTCGAGTTCGCGGGTGTCGATGAGCGCCGCGCGGACGGTCGCCAGGCCGAGGATCGCAAGACCGCAGAACCGGTATACCTTTTCCATGAACGCAACGGCGAGCACAAACAGCGCAATGCCCAGGCCGCACCACGAAAGCGTCAGGTAATACGTCGTCGCGTGCGGGAGCTTGAACAGCATCAGCGCGAGCAGCGCGGCCGCGATCGCGGGCAACGCGTTCGCCGCGGGCCGGAGGTCTTGCGCGATGCTCATGCGCGCGGTCATTGCGCGCGCGGCCCGCTCCAGCGCAATCCAGCCGGCGGCCGGCGCGGCGAAGCCCAGCACGAGCGGGACCGTCTCCACCGGGCCGCCCAGCGCAGCGCCGACCTGGTGCAGCGATGCGGCGCCAAGACCGATGACGCCGAGCGTTGCGGCGGTGCGCCCGCGGGTCGCGGCTGCGAAGACCAATAGCACGCCCGCGCCGGTCGCCCACCATACCGCGACCCAGCCGGGGGCCGCGGCGAAGGCGACATAAGCGGCGAAGGTGAGCACGGAAGCGCACATCGCAACGGAGCCCGCGACGGGCACGCGCAACACCGCGAAGAACCGCTCCGCGGCGAGTCCAGCAATGATGAGCCCCCACACCACGGCGACGTAGGTGGTTTCGGTGTCCGCACTGGCGTGATCCCAGTAATTCAGCATCCAGCGCAACTGCGCCCACGCGAGCAGGCCCACCGCGCACCACGCGAGTGCACGCCGGTGCAGCGGCACCGCGAGCGCCGCGGCGACCACTGCGGCGCCACCGACGCCCAGGATGACGGGAATGTCGTCCTGGGCGAGCGTTGAGATGTGGATCGCGGCATGCAACGCGACGACGCCGTACAACGCATACGGCATTGCGCGGAACCGGAATAGCGCGAGACCTTCTCGTGTGCCGAGATAACGCGATTCGGTCGC
>CAYPNI010000209.1:0-4561 GCA_964411925.1 uncultured Nitrospirales bacterium | reverse complement strand
TACGCGTCGCGCAGCGCCTTCACCTGCCCCGGCGCGCTCGGCGCGTATATCGCCTCGCCCTTGCCGTCGCTCGACGATCCCACGCCGCGAATCACCGCGTGAATCCGGTCGCCGTCGCGTTCCGCGTCCGCCAGCCGTTTCAGCACGACCATCCCGAGCCCCTCGCCGAGGATCGTACCGTCGCTGTTCGCGTCGAACGGCCGCGCGTCGCCGGTGGGAGAGAGGGCGGGCGTCTTGCTGAAACACATGTACATGAAAATGTCGTTGAACGTGTCGACGCCGCCCGTGATCGCGAGGTCCGCCTTGCCCGTCGCGAGTTCGAGCGCCGCGAGTTCGAGCGCGCTCAGCGAACTCGCACATGCCGCATCCACGACGCAGTTCGTCCCGCCGGTGTTGAGGTACTTCGAGATGCGCCCCGCGACGACGTTCCCCAGCAGCCCCGGGAACGAGTTCTCCTGCCACGGCACGTACCGATCGCTCACGCGCCGAACGATGTCGTCCGCCTGCGTCTCGCTCAGCCCCGCTTCGAGCAGCGCCTCGCGCCACATCGGGTGCCCCAGCCGCGCGCCCAGCGGTATCACGAGTTCCAGCGCCCCGGTCACGCCGAGGATCACGCTCGCGCGATCGCGGTCGAACGGTTTTCCGCCGGGGCCGTAGCCGGCGTCCGCCATCGCCTGTTCCGCCGCGACCAGCCCGAGCAACTGGCTCGTGTCCGTCGCCTCGAGCGCGTTCGGCGGCACGCCGTACTTGAGCGGGTCGAAGGGATAGGGATCGATGAATCCGCCGCGCCGCGCGTAGGTGAAGTCCGGTTTCTTCTTGTCGTCGGAGAAATAGTCCGCCGGATCCCAGTGCGTCGCAGGTACCTCGACAATCGCGTCCGTCCCGCTCTTGATCAGCGACCAGAACGCCTCGATCGACGGCGATTTCGGGAACAACCCGCCCAGGCCGATGATTGCCAGCGGCGGAAACGGCGCACGTCCGGCGCCAGACCGCTCTTCACTCGCATCGCTCACTACCACCAAGCCTCCGATGTCCTGCCGCGCGATCGTTCGCATTCGCGGGTGGCAGGCTTAAGTGGGGTTCAGCTTAAGCCTGTCGCCGACCTCGCGCCTGAACGCTCGCTCCACGAGAAACTGCATTCACTCCTGTTCATCAAAATACGGGCGCAATCGATCCTGCGACACCGGCCGCACACGCGCCGCGCCCGCCGGCAGCGTTACGCCCTGCGCGCGCAACGCGTTCGCGCGATGCAGCACCGCCGCGCCATACATCAAGTTGCGCGCGACGTCGGCCACGCGCCTCTGTTCGACCCGCTCGAGACCACTACCCTGCGTCCACTCGTTGAACGCGCCCATCGCCGGGCCGCACCACACCTGGTAGTCCATCACCCGGTCCGCGTCGCCCGAGTTCGCCCAGTTCGACGACTGCCCGAGGTACCACCGGAACACCAGCGCCATCTTGTGTTTGGGATTCTTCGCCGCGCGCTCAATCTGCCGCGGGTCGCGCTCGCGGAAAAAGGCCTCCGTCTGCCGCCAGATTTCGTCCAGCCCCGCGCGGAACACGGTCTTCTCCAGCTTCTCGCGTTCCGCGGCCGGAATCTCGTCGATCGATCCGTGCGCCCGATACAACTCGTATAACTTCGACGCGCGCATCGCAAACATCGTCCCGCGTTTGAGCACCTGCACCGTCACGCCCATCTCGAACATGTCCGCCGCCGCCGCCCGCGCCACGTCCGCCTGCCGCGCGTCCGCGAGCATCCCGCGCACCGCGTCGGACGATCCCGACTCCACGCACGCCTGGTTGATCGATCCCGTCACGACGTACGCGGCTCCCATCGCGAACGCGGCGCACACCGATTCCGGCGTCGCAATTCCGCCGCCCAACCCGACGCGCAGCGGCGACGCATAGCCGAACCGCTCATGCAACCGATCGCGCAACGAACACAGCGACGGCAAGAGGGCGATCGCGGGGCGATGGTCCGTGTGTCCGCCGGAGTCCGCCTCCGCGGTCACGTCCCGCGCGATCGGCACTTCGCCTGCGAGTTCCGCCTGCTCCGCCGTGATTGCGCCCGACTCAACCAGCGCCCGCAGGATCTTCTCCGGCGCCGGCGACATGAATTTCTCTGCGATCTCCTCGCGAGACACCTTCGCGATGACGCGGTTCGGCGCGATCACGCGCCCGGTCTCATCACGATGTACCCCATGCAGCCGGAACCGCACGACCGCCGGCGTCAACTGCAAAAACGCCGACGCCTCGACCAGCGAGACGCCGCGCTCGATGAATAGGTCAACCAGCGCCTCTTCCGTGTGCGATTCGTTCGGCGAATGAATCAGGTTGATGCCGTAGGGACGATCCCCCAGCTCCCCCTGCAGCCGCTCGATCGCCGTCCGCACGCGCGCAACGCTCAGTCCCGCCGCGCCGAAAAACCCCAGCATCCCCGCGCGCGATACCTCAGCCACCAGCCGCTCGGACGCGATCCCGTTCGCCATCGCGCCCGTTACATACGCATACGAGATTCCGTGGTCCGCGCGAAACGTCGAATCACCCAGGTCCC
The DNA here is from genome assembly GCA_964411925.1 of uncultured Nitrospirales bacterium. Classification (GTDB taxonomy): domain Bacteria; phylum Hydrogenedentota; class Hydrogenedentia; order Hydrogenedentales; genus VFKU01. The sequence continues at coordinate 2,007 of CAYPNI010000209.1, read as the reverse complement.
CGGGCAAACACGCCGGCGCGTACCCCAGCAGTCGCAGTCCGACCGCTTCCGCGCGCCCGTTTCCGCCCAGCATCGCCCAGCCGTCGTCGCCGAACGCGACACCGCCCTCCGATTCCACCACATAGACCGGGCGGTCGATCCCCTGCAGCAGGTCCCGTACACCCTCGGCATCCCGGCAAAGCGTCGCGGCCGAACCGTGCCAGGTGCCCCCGCGCGCGGCGGATAGCGGATTGGTCTGCATCGACTCAGACGGCAACGTCATGCTTGTTCCAGCAGTTTTCGGTCAAGGATGCGGTCGGGAAACGGACGTGGCGCGGTCGCCGCGGATCGACAGGGTCCGGCGCGCCGACCGGCCCCACATGCGGCCAAAGGACAGATCATACGCCCCAACGGGCCGCAGTTCAATCCGAATCCGCCATAAATGCTGTCACGACAAGACGATAGCGACCCATTCCGGCACCGCCCGCCCCGCTTGAGGCGCGTCCCGCGAGTACTGCTATCATCCGGTTCTAACGAGGAGAAACGTCCCATGCAGTCCAAGGCGAAAACCGTCGCCGCCTATCTCAAGGAACTGCCGTCCGACCGCCGCCGCGATATCGAGGCCGTCCGAAAGGTCATCCTCGAAAACTTGCCAAAGGGCTACAGGGAAGAAATGAGTTACGGGATGATCGGTTACGTCGTGCCGCACTCGCTCTATCCCGCGGGATATCACTGCAACCCGAAACTGCCGCTTCCGTTCGGCGGGCTCGCGTCGCAGAAGAACTACATGTCACTTTACGTCATGTCACTCTACGGATCGGTCGAGCAATGGTTCCGCGAGGAATACCGTAAGTCAGGCAAGAAGCAGGACATCGGCAAGTGTTGCGTACGGTTCAGGAAACTCGAGGATCTGCCGCTAGACGTGGTCGGGCGCCTCATCGCGTCCGTGCCGGTGGACAAGTTCATCGAATGGTACGAAGAGTCCCGCGATTCCGGCGGGATGTCCCGCACCCCGCGCAAGCGGGCATCGAAGAACGCCGCCACGAAAAAGGCCCCACCGAAAAAGAAGCGGCCCGCCCGGTCCAAAGCGGCGCGCTGAGGCATCGCGGCCGATTTCCCGTTGATCCCCGATTCGTGCCGGAGTATTCTGCCGTAAGTTCTCACCTGGGGCCGCCGGTTTCCGGCTGACAGACGAGGTATAGATCATGAGCGAACGCAAACTCACTCGCCGGACGTTCCTGTTCGGTTCCGCCGCGGCAGTCGCCGCCGCCACCACCGTCCGCGGGCTCTACGGCCCCGGCCGCGCCATGGCCAACTCCAAACTCAACATCGCCGCCGTCGGCTGCGGCGGCAAAGGCCACACCGACATCAACGGCTGCAAAGCCAGCGACACCATCGTCGCGTTCGCCGACGTCGACTGGCGCACCGCCCGCCGCACGTTCGACGAGAACGCCGACGTGCCCAAGTACAAAGACTTCCGCGAAATGCTCGACAAGCACGGCAAGGAAATCGACGCCGTCACCGTCACCACGCCCGATCACATGCACACCTATATCGCCGCGACGGCCATGGCGATGGGCAAACACGTGTACGTCCAGAAACCGCTCACGTGGAGCGTGGGGGAGGCGCGCTACCTGCGCGAACTCGCGAACGCCACCGGCGTCATCACGCAAATGGGCAACCAGGGCCACGCGCAGGACGGCACGCGCGAGTTCGTCGAGATCATCGAGAGCGGCGTCATCGGCGACGTGAAGGAAGTCCACCTGTGGACCAACCGTCCCATCTGGCCGCAAGGCGTCGCCGCCCCCGCCGAAAAAATGCCCGTCCCAGAAGACATGGATTGGGACCTCTGGCTCGGCGTCGCGCCGAAACGCGCGTACAACGCTGCCTATGCGCCCTTCAAGTGGCGCGGCTGGTGGGACTTCGGCGCAGGCGCGCTGGGCGACATGGCCTGCCACATCGCCGACCCCGCGAACTGGGCGCTGCAACTCTCCAGCGTCGGCCCCACGAGCGTCGAACTCATCTCGC
>CAYPNI010000208.1:0-4572 GCA_964411925.1 uncultured Nitrospirales bacterium | reverse complement strand
CGTCGTATCCAAGATCCTGAAATAGAGGCGTTAACGCGGACGGGCCAAGCCCGGAACCGCTGTGTGGAGAACGAAGAGCGATGGCAGCCACGAGCAATCGAATCCGCATCAAGTTGCGGGCCTACGACCACCGCCTGCTCGATCAGTCGACGCAGGAGATCGTGCAGGCCGCGCAGCGCACAGGCGCGGGCGTCATCGGGCCGATTCCGCTGCCGCAGCACATCCGGAAGATCACGGTGAATCGTTCGCCGCACATCGACAAGAAGTCGCGTGAACAGTTCGAAATGCGGACGCACAAGCGCCTGCTCGACATACAGAACCCGACCGCGCAGACGGTGGACGCGCTGATGAAGCTCGATTTGCCGGCCGGGGTCGACGTTGAAATCAAGCAAAAGTAACCGGGAACACGGTTGAGACAGCACGATGGTTGACGGACTCATAGGCAAGAAACTCGGAATCACGCGTCTGTTTACGGACGACGGCCGCTGGATCGATGTGACGGTCCTCGAGGCGGGCCCGTGCACGGTGATCCAGCGCAAGACCAAGGACCGCGACGGGTACGACGCGGTGCAGCTCGGGTTCGGCGAGGTGAAAGAGGCCCGCTGCAACAAGCCGCTGAAGGGCCACTTCGCCAAGGCCGGCGTCGCGCCCAAGCGCGCGTTGCAGGAGATGCGCATCGCGTCCGACGCAGCGCTCAACCCCGGCGACCAGGTCAAGGCGGACATCTTCACGACCGGCGAGCGCGTGGACGTCTCGGGCGTGGGCAAGGGCAAAGGGTTTCAGGGCGTCGTCAAGCGACACCATTTCGCGGGCGGCCCCGGCGCGCACGGCTCTACCTTCCACCGCCGGCCGGGATCGATTGGTCAGCGGCAGACACCGGCCAAGGTGTTCAAAGGCATGCGGATGGGCGGCCACATGGGCGCGCGCCGCGTGACCGTGCAAAATCTCGAAGTCATTAACGTGGACGCGGAACGCAACCTCGTGCTGGTGCGCGGGTGCGTACCCGGTGCGAACGGCGGCCTCGTCACCGTGCGCAAGAGCGTCAAGAGGAAGGCGTAACGATGGCGTCCGCACCTTCATATAAGTCCGACGGCAGCGAAGGGCCGAAGGTCAAGCTGAACAAGGCCGTGTTCGACGTCGAGCCGAACGTCGGCCTCGTGCACCAGATCGCGACCTGCATGCTGCAAAACAAGCGCATGGGCAACCACGAGACCAAGACCCGTGGCGAAGTCAGCGGCGGTGGCAAGAAGCCGTACGCGCAAAAGGGCACGGGTAACGCCCGGCACGGCAGCTCGCGCGAACCGCAGATGCGCGGCGGCGGCACGGTCTGGGGCCCGCACAAGCGCAGCTACCGTCAGGGCGTGCCGATTCGCATGAAGCGCAAGGCGCTGTGCTGCGTGTTGACCGACCGCGTGCGCAACGACGCGCTGTGCGTCGTGGACGGGTTCGGCAAAGGCGCGACTCCCAAGACCAAGCCCGTGGCGGATTTCGTCGCCAAACTTAACCCCGAAGGACGCAAGGCGCTCATCGTCGCGCCCGAACACAACCCGGCGCTGCTCGCGTCCGCGCGGAACCTGCCGCGCGTGACCGTGCGCACCGCGGCTGACTTGAACGTACTCGACGTGCTCGGCGCGCGCCGCGTCATCGTCATGAAAGACGCGCTCGCGCGTCTCGAGGAGCGGCTCGCATGAGGGCGACGCATCCCTATCACGTGATCAAGGCGCCGATCCTTTCCGAGGAATCGACGATCCAGACGAGTGTGCACAACAAGTACGTGTTCCGCGTCGATCCGCGCGCGAACAAGCAGCAAATCAAGGACGCGGTCGAACAGCAATGGCCCGACGTGCGTGTCGTGGCGGTGAACACGATGAACTACCGCGGCAAGACGCGCCGGCGCGCCGGCACGCCGGGGAGCACGCCGTCGTGGAAGAAGGCGATCGTGACACTGCGGCCAGACGACAAGATTGAATTGATCTAGGCAGGACGGGAGCGAGACGTGGCGATAAAACGATTCAAACCGACTTCGGCGAGCCGCCGGACGATCACGGTCGAGGACTTTTCAGACCTCACCAAGAAACGTCCGGAGAAACGCCTGACCGAGTCGCTGCACGAGCGCGCGGGCCGGAACAACGCCGGCGAGATCACGGTGCGCCGGCGCGGCGGCGGTCACAAACGGCTCTACCGCAAGATCGATTTCAAGCGGAACAAGGACGGCGTGCCGGGCGTGGTCAAGGCCCTCGAATACGACCCGTACCGTTCGGCTCGCATCGCGCTCGTCGTCTATAGCGATGGCGAAAAGCGTTACATCCTTGCGCCCAAACAGCTCGCTGTCGGCGCGACGATCCTGAGCGGCCCGACCGCGCAGTTCGAGGTCGGCCATTGCATGATCCTGGACAACGTGCCCGTGGGCACGATGGTGCATAACGTGGAATTGACGCCAGGCCGCGGCGGTCAGCTCAGCCGGTCCGCCGGAAACGCGTGTCAGGTGCTCGGCAAGGAAGGCGAGTTCATCGCGCTGCGCCTGCCTTCGGGCGAAATGCGCCGCGTGTTGCGCGTGTGCCGCGCGACCATCGGCGAGGTGGGCAACGAAGACCACGTCAACGTGGCCATCGGCAAGGCGGGCCGGGCGCGCTGGCTCGGGCGCCGGCCGAAGGTGCGCGGCGTCGCGATGAATCCCGTGGACCATCCGCACGGCGGCGGCGAAGGCCGCACGTCCGGCGGGCGGCACCCGGTGACGCCGTGGGGCGTCAAGACCAAGGGACACAAGACCCGCAAACGCAAAAACCGGACGGACCAGTTCATTATCCGCCGGCGCAAGTCCAAGAAGGCGTCGTAGAGTCACAGGAGAATTGATTCGTGTCGCGATCCGTAAAGAAAGGGCCGTTCGTAGACGAACACCTGGTGCTCAAGGTGAGTCGCGCGCAGGCCACCGGCGACCGCAAGGCCATCCGCACGTGGTCGCGCCGGTCCACCGTGTTGCCCGAGATGGTCGGCGTCACGCTGGCCGTCCACAACGGCCACGGGTTCGTGCCTGTGTTCGTGACGGAGAACATGGTCGGGCACAAGCTGGGCGAATTTGCGCCGACGCGGACCTTCCGGGTCCACCCGGGTATCAAAGCGGCCGCGGCAGCACCGCCGCCGCCCAAGAAGTAAGGGAGCAGGTGACGCATGGCTGAAGCGAAAGCCTCAGTGACAAACATAGGCGTGCCGGCGCGCAAGACGCGGCTCGTGGCGGACCTCATTCGCGGCAAGAAAGTGAGCGAGGCGCGCGCGATCCTGGCGTTCACGCGCAAGGCGTCCGCGCCGATCGTGAAAAAGCTGCTCGAATCGGCCGTGGCGAACGCGGAGAGCCGCGCGGCGGAAAAACGCGAGCGGATCGACACAGACGGCATGATCGTCAGGCGCATCGAAGTCGGCGAAGGCCGCACGCTCAGCCGGATCCAGCCGGCGAGCCGCGGCCGCGCGTTGCCGATTCGCAAGCGGCACAGCCACATCAAACTCGAAATCGGCGACAAGTAAAGGAGAGTCACGTGGGTCAGAAAGTCCATCCCATCGGGTTCCGCACGGGCGTGATACGCACGTGGAGCTCGCTGTGGTACGCGGGCAAGAACTACGCCGAGCTCCTTCACGAGGACCTCAAGCTGCGCGACTACATCAAGAAGCGGCTCTACAGCACGCAGGTCGCGCGAATCGACATCGAGCGCGCCGGCAAGAAGGCGAAAGTGCACATTTTCACCGCGCGCCCCGGGCTCGTGATCGGCCAGCGCGGCGCGGAAGTGGACAAGCTGCGTTCCGAGCTCGAACTGCTGACGGGCCGCGAACTGTTGATCAATATTCACGAAGTGTTGACGCCCGAACTGAACGCACAGCTCGTCGCCGAAAACATCGCGTCGCAGCTCGAACGGCGAATCGCATTCCGGCGGGCGATGAAGAAGGCCGCGCAGAACGCGATGCGCCTGGGCGCGCAGGGCGTTCGCCTGCGCGTATCGGGCCGGCTCAACGGCGCGGAGATCGCGCGCACCGAGCAGACCCGCGAAGGCTCCGTGCCGCTGCATACGCTGCGCGCGGACGTGGACTACGGTTACGCGATCGGCTACACGACGTACGGCACGATCGGCGTCAAGTGCTGGCTGTATCACGGCGAACTTGCTCCCGGCGAGATGGTCACCGGCCTGAGCGGCGACGCGGAGAGCGCATCGCGCCGGCGCCGTGGCGGCGGCGGTGGCGGCGGCAGGGAGCGGAGCAGTTAAGCCATGTTGATGCCCAAGCGAGCCAAGTACCGCAAGGTCCAGCGTGGACGCCGCGCCGGTAACACCAAAGGCGGCGCACACATCGATTTCGGCGAATTCGGCGTGAAAGCGCTCGAAACCGGCTGGATGACCTCGCGCCAGATCGAGGCGGCGCGTATTGCGCTGACGCGTACGGTCAAGCGTGGCGGCAAGATCTGGATTCGGGTGTTCCCGGACAAGCCGATCACGAAGAAGCCCGCGGAAGTCCGTATGGGTAAGGGCAAAGGCGCGCCGGAGATGTGGGTCGCGGTGGTCAAGCGCGGCCGGGTGCTGTTCGAACTGG
>CAYPNI010000207.1:0-4614 GCA_964411925.1 uncultured Nitrospirales bacterium | reverse complement strand
GCACGATGTTGCGGAAGTCGGCCTTGCGGCCCGCGTTGTCGGTCAGCGTGCCGTAATCCATGATCTGCAGCAGGACGTTGAAAATTTTCGGGTGCGCCTTTTCGATCTCATCGAGCAGCAACACGGCGTGCGGATGCTTGCGGATCTGTTCGGTCAACTCGCCGCCGAGGTCGAACCCGACGTAGCCGCGGCTCGACCCGATGAGCTTGGAGAGCGAATACTCTTCCATATACTCGCTCATGTCGAAGCGGATGAAGTCGATGCCGAGCGTGGTGGCGAGTTGCCGGGCGAGCTCGGTCTTGCCGACGCCCGTCGGGCCGAGGAACAGGAACGAGCCGACCGGCTTGTCCGGCTGGCCGAGGCCCGCGCGCGAACGCTTGATGGCGGTCGCAATCTGGTGGACGGCCTCGTCCTGGCCGTACACGACCTTCCGGAGATCGTCCTCGAGGCGGGCGAGGCGCTCGCGGTCGTCCGAAGACACGGTCTTCGCCGGGATCCGGGCCATCTCCGCGACGATGCGTTCGATGTCCGCGGGGCGAATCGTCTTGCGCCGATCGTTCGACGAGATGCGCACCTGCGCGCCGGCCTCGTCGAGCACGTCGATGGCCTTGTCCGGGAGGAACCGGTCGTTGATGTGTTTGGCGGCGAGTTCGGCCGCGGCGCGCAACGCGGGCTCGGTAAACGTGATGCCGTGGTGCTCCTCGTACCGCTGCTTGAGGCCGCGCAGGATCTTGTAGGTCTCCTCGACCGTCGGCTCGACCACGTCGATCTTCTGGAACCGGCGCGCGAGCCCGCGATCTTTCTCGAAGCCGTTCTTGTACTCCTCGTAGGTCGTCGCGCCGATGCACCGGATCTCGCCCGAGGTGAGCACGGGTTTGAGGATGCCGGAGACGTCCACGTCTGACCCGCGCGTCGAGCCCGCGCCGACGACCATGTGAATCTCGTCGATGAACAAAATCACGTTCTTGCGCTTGATGAGCGCCTTGATGACGGCCTTGAGCCGCGCTTCGAGGTCGCCGCGGAACTGGGTGCCCGCGAGCAGCCCGCCCAGGTCGAGCCGGAACACCTCGGCATCCTGCAGCAAGCCCGGCACGCGGCCCTCGTGAATTCGCTGCGCAAGACCCTCGACAATGGCCGTCTTGCCCACGCCCGGTTCGCCCACGAACACGGGATTGTTCTTGCGGCGCCGGCACAGCACGCGGATCGCGCGGGCCAGCTCGGGTTCACGGCCAATCAGCGGATCGATGCGCCCTTCGGCGGCGCGATCGGTGAGGTTCTCGGTGAATTGCTCGAGCGGGTCGGGCTTTTTGCCCGAGTCGTTGCCCGCCTCCTCGCCGTCGTCTTCGTCGGTCTCGGCGTCGTCCGCGTCCTCAGCGTCGAACTTCGAGACGCCGTGCGAAACGTAGTTGAGCACGTCCAGCCGCGTGACGCCCTGGTCTTCGAGCGCGTACTTGGCGAATGAGTGCCGCTCCTCCATCAGCGCGGCCAGCGTGTCACCCGCCTCGACCTCCTGCTTGCTCGAATTGCGCACATGCGCGAGCGCGCGGTTCATCATGCGCTCGAACGCAACGGTCTGGTGCACGACGAGTTCCTTGCCGTCGGGGATGATTTCGACGTGCTTGGACAGGAATTCGTCGAGATCCTTGCGCAGCTTGTCGAGGTCCACGCCGACGTTAAGCAAGATGTCGCGGCCATCCGGATCGTCGAGCAGCGCATACAACACGTGCTCGGCGCACAGGTACTCGTGCCGCCGCTTGCGCGCTTCGATAAGCGCGGCCCGCAGCGTGTTTTCGAGTTGTTTGCTGATCATTCCGTGACCTTCAGGATGCGCCTTTCGCCATCTCGTCGTAGCGCCGCTGCATTTCCTCGTTCGACACGTCCTCGACGTGCGTCGAGATTGACCAGATATGCCCGAAGGGATCCTGCAGCGCGCCGGACCGATCGCCGTAGAACTGGTTCTCCACCGGCCGCAACTGTGTCGCGCCGGCCTCGACCGCCTTCTTGCAGAACGCGTCCGCATCGAGCACGAACAGGCTCAGCCGGACGGGCGTGCCGCCGAACTTCGCCGGGCTGAACACGCCGTACTCCGGAAACTCGTCCGCGAGCATGAATAGCGAACCGCCGATTCTCAGTTGCGCATGACCGATCACGCCGCTCGGGTCCGTGAGCCGGAACTCCTCGACCGCGCCAAACGCCTTTGTATAGAACTCAATCGCTTTTGCAGCGTCCTTGCAGCACAGATACGGCGTGACGCCCCTGTACTGCTCCGGAATGGCCTTTTTCATGGCGGCCTCGCGCAAGGGCTTATGCGATCCGTCGCAGAACGGCTGGTTCTTCGAATGCTTGCATAAACACATCGACACCATGCGCGTTTCTTCGACAACGAACGCGACCGGAGTGAACGCGCCGCCCTTGTGCGAACCGTCGCAGAACGGCTGGTTCTTCGACTGTCCGCATGCGCACCAGTAGTACTTGCCGGGCTGCAACTCCAGTTTCAGCGATTTGGTGTCGAAAACGTTCGGTTCAGCCATCGAGTCCTCCGCGTTGAAACGTCGTGCGCGCCGCGCTCATTCCGGCTCCATGCTGCAGCGCAGAGGAAACCCCGCTTTGCGCGCGAGCGTGTGGACGCGATCGATCTTGGTTTCGGCCACCTCGTGAGCATACACCCCGGCAAGACCGACGCCGTTCTGGTGCACGTTGAGCATGATTTCCATCGCCTGCACCGGGGGCTTGGCGAAAATGTGCTCGAGCACGTCGACAACGAATTCCATCGTCGTGTAATGGTCGTTGTGAAGCAGGACCTTGAACATCGGCGGCCGCTCGGTGACGGTCTTCGGGCGGGTCCTGACGCCTTCGCGGGTTTTGGGTCCGGTATCGCTCATAAAACGGGTATCCGCGGCCAAATCGGGGCGAATTAGAGTCGTGCGGCCACGCAGAAAGAATACCACAGCGGCGTGGGAGGGTCGCGCCGCGGCGGCGCAAGCGGGGCCCGGCAAGGAGCGGCTGGACGATTGATATAGTATGCGCGTAGTGTCGTGGATGACGGGGCGGACGGAGGACGCGCGATGACACTATTGGCCGGGTTGTTCGCGATCGTAGCCGCGCTGATCGGCGCGGTCATCTGGGCCGGGATCACCTACGCCACCGGTTACCAGATCGGATTCATGGCGATCGGCATGGGCGCATTGGTCGGCGCGGGCGTCAAGTTCGGCGGCGGCGAAGGCAAGGTCGCGGCCCTGTTCGCCGGCGGGATCGCCATTGTCGCAATGCTTCTGGGCGAATTCATGACGGTGCACATCGCGCTCGGTCGCGCGATCGACGAGATGGCGGACGAGGCGCTAACGCGTGCGGCCTATGAGGAAGAATTCGCCATGGCCGACCAGTTCGTCCTGTATACCACCGAGGAAAACTACAAGGAATTCGTCTTCGAGAACACGTACTACACAGAGGCCGAATCCGCCGAGGAAGTGACCGATGCGGAGGTGCAGGAGTTTCTGGCGGATTATGCGCCGGACCTGCGCCGGTTGCACGAAGAACGACCCGCCTACCAGACCTGGCGCGACCGGAAGTATCAGTATGGCCGACAGGAGATCATGCAAGGCGCGAACATGATCGGGTTCGTATTCGAGAATCTCGGTATCGTGGGCGGCATCTTCATGGTTATCGGACTTTTTGCCGCGATGCGCGTCGTGGGCGAGTGGGATTGAGTCGGAGCGGAAAACGTGGGAGGTCTAAGAATGTTGAAGCAGCTGGGATTTTACAGCGTGGGCGCGGGGATTCTGATCGGGATAGGGGCGGCGGGCGGCGTGGCGTGGGCGCAGGCGCAGCGGGTCGAGGTGTCCACGTTGCCGTTCAGCGCAGCGCGCACCGCCGGCGATACGGTCTACGTCAGCGGACAGATTCCCGTGAAGCCAGACGGTAGCGTGGTCGAGGGTTCGGTGACGGACCAGACTCGGCAGACGATGGACAACATCGGCGCGGTGCTCAAGGAGAACGGCCTCACGTTCGCCGATGTGGTGAACGTCACCGTCTATCTCTCCGACATGAAGCACTACCAGGAAATGAACGCCGCCTACCGCGCGTACTTCCCCGACGGCACGTTCCCCGCGCGCGCGTGCGTCGGCGGCCTGCAGCTAGCTTTCGGCGCGGACCTCGAAATCAGCGCGATCGCGCACAAGTAGGTTTCGGTAGCGCAGGCGTCTCGCCTGCGGGGGTTCCACACCTAGAAGCCGGGAACCCGTAAGATTGGAAGCCTGCGCGACTCCTCAACTGTCATTGCGAGGAGCGCGCTGCGCGACGAAGCAATCTCTTCTTCCGGTGGCCTCTCCAGAGTGGATGCAACCGTGTACAGGGATTGCTTCGTCGGGCTTCGCCCTTCTCGCAATGACATGATATTGTCTCGAATCCCGCTGGATTCCCAGGGAGAGGAGCGCCCCATGCAAGCCTATGAAGTGCAGACCGCATTCGGTCTCGACAACCTGAAAAAAGCCGACCGGCCCGACCCGAAGCCGGGGCCGAAGCAGATTCTCGTGCGCGTGAAGGCGTGCTCGATCAACTACCGCGACCTGCTGATGGTGCAGGGTTTCTACAACCCGAAGCAGCCGCTGCCGCTGG
>CAYPNI010000206.1:0-4881 GCA_964411925.1 uncultured Nitrospirales bacterium | reverse complement strand
TGCACCGCGCGAGGTTGTTCTTCCGCGATACACCGTACCCTTGGTCGTCGCCGGAGGAGGATCTTGCGGCGGCGGAGAAGTTAATCAATGAGTGTGGGTACCACCGGCGGGATGAGGAGCTTGCCGATGCGAAGCGGGCGATTCTCGGCGAGGGGGGTTGAGACCGTTCGCCATCTGTACTGAAGTCGCTGGGGCAACGAGATTGCTTCGTCGCACACCCCGCTCCTCGCCATGACGGGGTTGGGATAGCGCGCTGCGTGCGCGGGGCGATCCGGCCTAGTTCTCCGCTTGCCAGGTGGTGCCGTCGAGGAAATCGAGGCTTTTGACGACGAAGTCGATGGATGCGGCGTTGGCGGGCATCTGGAAGGCGGTTTGTTCTGATTCGACCGTGGCGCCGGGCTGGACGAGCGGGGCCCAGCCGTCGCTGCTGAATTCGCCGTTGAGCGTGTGCGGGAAGGATTCGATCTCGTTGCCGGCGGCGTCGCGGTAGATGAAGTCGACGAACGCGGACTGCGGCGCTTTGTTGCTGTGGTTCTCGATTTTGATGAGGACCTTGGCGAAGCTCTCGTCGGGCTCGGTGACTTTGACGAACGCGAGCGAGATGGGCGCGTCGTGGCCGGCGAACGAGAGTTCCTCGAGCTTGTCGGGCATCTCGCTGAAGTGCGCGAGCGCGACGGGGCCGAGCTCGAAGCTGTATGAGTGCTTCTCGACTTTGGGGACGAGTTTGATGCGCACGCGCGCGGGCGCGCCGGAGGTGTTCACGCTCGCGAAGCCCTCGTCGTCGCCCCAGAACGTGATGTCGCTGTACATGACGCCCATCGGCGATCCGTCGGCGTTGTACGGCTGCATTTTCGCGGCGAGGTCGCCCTCCCACCCCTGCGGTACGCCGACCTTGAACTGCGTATTTTCTCCGGCTTCGGTCAGCGTGAACCGGAAGCCGCCGTTCTCGACCGTTGTGTCGGGCTGCATCGAGGTGAAGTCGAACTCGAGGACTTCGGCCGGCCGCGCGAGATTCACGCTACCGGAGATTTTCTCGATGGATTCGACGTCGCGCAGCAAGTTCTTGAGATCGCGGTTCGCCGTGTCCACATAGGCCGAACCCGCGGCCTGGCCGCCGCCGAAATAGGTCACGTTCATGTCGATGAGGGCGCGGCCCTTTGCGTCCTCGACCGCCGCGAGCACGATGCACTCGCCCACCTCCCCGGTTGTCGCGATGATGGGTTCCGGCAGGCCGTACGCCGCCGCAACGACGGTCAGCGAGCCGGTCGCATGCGGCGCGTTCTCCTGCACGCTGTCCACGCGGACGTGGAACGGGCCGGCGAATACGACGCGGCGGCCATCCTCGCGCGGGGCAAAGGTAATCGCGTTTTTGGGCGCGTTCTTAAACTTGTCGAACTCCGCCCTGGCCTCCTGGAGCGCGGCTTCGGCCTCGACGCCCTCGATCTTCAGCACGGGGTCGTCGCCGGCGACTAATCCCACGAGCGCCTCGCCAAAGCCCTCGGCCATGGACTGGAGCACGCCGTAGTCGCTGAGGTCGGGGAATTCAGGTTGCAGTCCCGCGGCACCGGCAATTCTCTCGATCGCTTCGAGTTTGCTCATGCCGCGCGTGTCCACGTCCACGTTCTTCGCGAGCGCGCTCGTGTGGTCACCCGGATAGACGGTCAGTTTCATCGACCCGGCGAGTTGCGCGAGTGCCTCCGCGGCGGGCGTGCCGCGAAAGTCCTTTGAGACTTTCCAGGCGCTCTCGTATTCGGCGGCGGACACCGGCGCAAGCGCATCGAACGCGGCCGCGGCGCGCGCGATTTCTTCATCGGACCCGCCGGGCTGCCAGTCGCCCATCGCTTGTTCGAAGCCCTGGCCGATGGCATCGCCGAGTGCGGTGGCCATCTGTTCGACCATCTCACCCACGCGCTCGAGGTTGATCGTGATCTCGGAGCCCGGCGCCATTTCCATCGCCATGCCGTAGACGCGCCACGCGCCGTCCTCCTGGCGCATCTTGAGCGAGGCGTTCTGCGGCTCGCCGTCCTGAACGGCGTGGACGGGTACGGTCGCCTCGGTGCCCGCGACTGCCGCGTCGCCAATGGTGTACGAGTCGAACGACTCACCGGTGAACCCGCCGTTGTCACCCGCGGACTCGAGCGATTCACGCGCCTTTGCGGTAAGCAGCGCGAGAAACGCGGCTTGATCGCCGCTGCTGGTGGCCTGCATGAAGGCCTCGGCGACTTGAGCCGGCGACTGCGCCGGGCCGCTCGAGGCGGCCGGAGTCTGTGTCACGGCCGTCGGAGACTGTGTCGCGGCCGCTGGAGTTTCTTCCGCCGGCTGTGAGCACGACGCGGCGAGTACGCAAATAGTGGCGAAGGCAGGTGCGAGAATGGCGCGACGCATGGCGAAGTCTCCCGGTTCCCCCACTACGTTTTACCATATATATGGGGATCCGGCGGCGCCGACCCTGAACCAGAACGGCAAACCGCGCGGACGCAGCGCCAACGCCGTTTCTACCTTAGGGCTGCGCGAGCAGTTTGTAGAGGCTCGAATCGAGGCCGATTATCAGTTCGGCCCCGTTGGGCGTAGCGTCGTGGATGACTTCGAGGCTGCGTACGAACTCGTAAAACTGCGGGTTCGCGCTGAACGCGTCGGCAATGATGCGCAGGGCCTGCGCGTCGCCTTCGCCCTCGAGCGTCTGCGCCTTCTCGTTCGCCTGCGCGAGCATGATCGCGACATCGCGATCGGTCTCGCCGCGGATGATGGCGGCCTGGCGTTCGCCTTCGCTGATGTAGCCCTTCGATATGCGCTCGCGCTCGGCCTGCATGCGTGCGAACACCGCCTGGAGATTTTCCGGCAACAGTTCGGCGCGTTTGATGCGCACGTCCACGATGCTGATGCCGAATTGTTCGCGCGTGAGGGCGTTCGCGTTCTCGGTGACGGCTTTCATGATTTCCTCGCGCCCGCGCTGAAGCTTCTCGAGCATCATCTCGTTCACCACGGTGTCGGTACCTTCGAGTTCCTGCTCCGAGGCGAAATCGGTGAATTCCTTGGTCGTGCGGATGATTTCGATGAGGTCGTTGTTGCCGAGCTCGTCGCGCATCTCGGAATAGATGATGTCGTCGAGGCGGTTGAGCGCCTCGTTCACGCTGCGCAGGCGAATCCTGAACAGCAGCGGATCTTCGATGCGCCACCGCGCGAAGTTATCGATCATCAGTTGTTTCTTGTCGCGCGTAACGATCGTTTCCGGGTTGGCGTCGTATTCGATGAGCGTGTCCGGGAACCGCTCGGGCACGTCGAGAAACGGCATTTTCATGTAGAGCCCGGCGCCCTGAGAGACGCGCACGCCTTCGTTTGCGGATTGAATCTTCTGCTTGAGCGCTTCGAAGTCCTGCGCATTGTGCGCGCCGACGATCACGCGCACCGGGCGATTGAACCGCGTTACAACCACCTGTTCGCGCTCATCGACGATGTAAAACGCCGTGGACAGCAGGACGATGCCCGCCACCGCGAAGAAAAAAGCCAAAGCCAGTATGGCGACGTTCTTATTCATCGGCTAGTTCTCCCCCGTGTTGCGAGCGCCGGCCGCGGCCCTGGGCGCCGGGGCGAACGGCGTTGAAGCGTTTCCGCCCAGGTTGCGCAGGTTAAGCACGCCGGCGTCCGTGTCGATCACCGTAACGTCCATCCGCGGCAACACCTCCGCCATGGTGTCGAGATACATCCGGGTCCGTGTGATATCCGGCGCGGCGGCGTATTCGCGGGCGACGGCACCGAACTTCGAGGCCTGACCGCGCGCGTCGGCGATGCGCGATTCCTTGTAGGCCGTGGCTTCGAGCACAATTCGCTGCGCCTCACCCTGCGCCTGGGGCACCTGTTCGTTCTGGTACCCGCGCGCCTTGTTGATGATCTCTTCGCGCTTTTCCCGCGCGGACGCGACCTGGCGGAACGCCTGCTCCACTTCCTCAGGCGGTTTCACGTCCTGCAACTGGACCGTCTGAATGTCCACGCCGCAGGTATAGAGGTCGGCGAGTTCCTGCATCTTCGACGCGATTTCGGCCTGGACCTGTCCCTTGCGCGTCGTGAGGACGTGGTCAATTGGGCGATCGCCGATCGCCTGGCGCAACGCCGCCTCTGCGATGTCGCGCACGGCCAGCGTCGCATCGTCCTCGCTCAGGAAATTGAACAGATAATCCGCGGAATTCGTAATCTTGTACTGGACGACCACCGAGCAGTTCACGACATTTTCGTCGCCGGTGAGCATCTGGGCTTCATGCAGCAATGCGTCAGACTCGGAAAAATCGACGTAGCGCGTCTGATCCCCGCGGGACTGGGACATGAAGCCGATCTCGATTCGCTTCACCTGCTCGACCTTGGGCAGCTCGACCGTCTGCACTGGCCAGGGCCACTTGAAGTGCAGGCCGGGCGGCGTCGTGCGCGTGTACTTGCCGAATGTGAGCACGACGCCCTCTTCCTCCGGCGCAACCGTGTACATCGGCCCTCCGGTGACCATCCAAACGACGAAGATCAGACCGATTACCGCGATGGCAATGAGCCGAAAATCGATTTTGATCTCCAGTTTCTGGCCGCGCGGGCCAATCCATTCGGGTTTGTTTGCCACGGGCACCCTCCTCGCGTCTCGAAGACATTCACGGAATTCACTACCGGCCCAAACCCGATTCTATTCACCGCGCGGCCCGAATGACAGCCCGGCGGAGATTTCGCCGGGGCCAGCCTTGATCGCAACGGCGTGAAACCGCTAGGCTAGCGGCCCGGTTCGGGGTGTAGCGCAGCCCGGTTAGCGCGCTTCGTTCGGGACGAAGAGGCCGGAGGTTCAAATCCTCTCACCCCGACCAGTTCTAAATCTGACTGAATACGCAAGTTAGCGTATACCTGCCACAT
>CAYPNI010000205.1:0-4886 GCA_964411925.1 uncultured Nitrospirales bacterium | reverse complement strand
CCGGCGCCTCCACGCGCACCACGTCCGCGCCCATGTCCGCGAGCATCATCGTCGCAAACGGCCCCGGCAATAGCGTCGTGAAATCGAGTATTTTCAGATCGAGCGATCCCATCTCGGCCCCACTCTCCCTTCGTTGCTCCCAATACTTTTCGTCATTGTCACCGGTTCACCCTCGTTCCCAAGTTGTACTTGGGAACGCGCTTGCACGGGAAGTTCCACTTCCCGGGGCGCCGCTGAGCCTCTTCCCCAACTCGCGCTTCAAGACCTTCCCGGTACTGTTCCTGGGCAGCGTTTCCATTACCGTGACCGCCTTGGGCGTCTTGTAGCCGGCCAGCCGCTCGCGACAATACGCGACTACCTCCGCCTCGCTCACCTTCGTGCCCGGCTCGAGCGCGATCACCGCGTGCACCACTTCGCCCCAGTCGGGATGCGGGACGCCGATCACGGCCGCCTCCGCAATCGCGGGATGCGACAGCAATACCGCCTCGACTTCGGCGGTGTAGACGTTGAACCCGCCACTGATGATGACGTCCTTCTTGCGATCGACGATCCAGAAGAAGCCGTCCGTGTCGCGGTATCCCACGTCACCCGTCATGATCCACCCGTCGCGCATGACCTCGGCGGAGTCGCCCGGCGCGCGCCAGTATCCGTCCATCGCGACTGGCGCGCGGACCCACAACTCGCCGACCTCGCCGTCCGCCGCGTCAGACCCGTCTTCCCGCGCGACCCGCACCTCGCACAGGCACGTCGGCCGGCCGATGGATCCGATCCGACGGTTCCCCGGCACGTGTTCGTCGCGCGCGAGCGTCGTCACGGGGTGCAGGCACTCGGTCAGCCCGTAAATGTGCAGTAGTTTGCCCGGTAAGCGCTCGACGAGCGGCTTCAATACTTCCGGCGGCGTCGGCGCGGCGCCATAACTGACGCTGCGCAGGCTCGACAGGTCGCGCGACGCGAACGCCGGTGACTCGGCCAAACGATGCAGCACCGTCGGCACCGCAAAGGTAATCGTGATTCGTTCGCGCTCGATCGTATCGAGCGCGGCCTCGGCTTCGAACTTCTGCATGACGACATTCGCCCCGCCGGCGTACAGCACGGGATAGAGGTACGCCGCGCTCGCGTGCGTCAATGGCGACATGTGAAGCACACGGTCGGCCGGCGTGAGCGGCGGCAACTCGTCCAGCAGGATCTCCAGCGACGCGAGATACGTCCGGTGCGCGAGCATCGCGGCCTTCATATGCCCCGTCGTGCCGGACGTGTACCGCAGCCGCAGCAAGTCGTCCGGCCCAACGTCGACGCGCGGCCGATCCGCCGGCGACTCGCGCAGTTTGGTCTCGTATCCGATGTAGCCGTCGCCCGTCGGCACTTCGCCGATATGGAAGATTCGGACATCGCCGCCGATCGCGCCCGCGGGGATTCGTTGCAGCAGCGCGTCGCTGACGACGACGATGCGGGGCTCCGTGGAATCGAGCACGGACGCCACCTCGGGCCAGGTCAGCGCGGCGTTCAACGTGACCCAGACCCCGCCCGCCTGAATGCACGCGAGCTCGGTCTCGATCGCCTGGTACACATTCGGCAACCACGCCATCAGACGATCGCCCTTGCGGAGCCCCGCCGCGATGAACGCGTTCGACAACCGATCGACGCGCTCCCACAACTGCGCATGCGTCAACCGCACCGCGCCGTCGATCACAGCGACGCGATGCCCTTGCTCGCCCGCGCGCGATCGCACCGCGTCAATTATGTTCGAGAATTCACCGTTCACGACAGCCGCAGCCGTTCATCCCATTAATCCCGTACTTCCCATTCTTCCTATCCCTTCTCGCCCGCCAACAACCCGCGCCCGATCACTTTCATTTCGAGAATCGGCTCGACGCCCTCGAAAATCGGCAGCACGAGCGCGTCGCACACGTAGCGCGAGATCGCGTACTCCTCGGCGTAGCCCCAGCCGCCGTGCAGGACCTGCGCCGCCTGGCTGACCTCGACCGCGGTCCGGCACGCGAGCAGTTTCGCCATCGCGGCCATCAAGGCCGCGCGCGAACTTTTCGAGTCCATCGCGCGTGCCGCGGCGTATGTCAATTGCCGCGCCGCTTCGACTTTCACCGCCATGCGCCCGATCTCGTATTGCGTGCTCTGGTATTCGGCGATGGGCTGGCCGAATTGCGGCCGCTCTTTTGAGTATTTCACCGCGGCTTCGAGACTCGCCTGCGCGAGCCCCACGGCACGCCCGCCGGTCTGCAATCGCCCCGCCGCGAACCCGCCCATCTGCAAGTAAAAGCCCTTGCCGCGCCCCGCCGCGCCCCCGACGAGGTTTTCCGCGGGCACAAAGTAATTCTCGAACTGCAGCGTGAACGAGTGCATGCCCCGGTACCCGATCGTCGCGTCCGCCTTGCCGGTGATGGTGCCGCCGCCGGGCTGTTTCGCGACGAACTCGTGCCCGTCGAAGCGGTCCTTCTCGACGATGAAGAGCGAGAGGCCCTTGTGTCCGAGCGCCGCGTCCGGCTCGGTCCGAGCGAGCAGCGCGAGCACTTCCGCCCGGCCCGCGTACGTGCACCAGGCCTTCGCGCCGTTGAGCGCGTAGCCCGCGCGGCCGTCCACCGTCGCCGGCTCCGCGCGGCACGTCAAACTCGCGACGTCGGACCCTATGTTCGGCTCCGTAACGGACACGGCGACCATGATCTCGCCCGACGCGATCCGCGGCAGCCACGCACGTTTTTGTTCCTCGGTGCCGCCCTGAAGCAACGCCTTCGCGAGAATTTCCGGCCGCGTAATCAGGCTCCCCGCCGCGGGCAACGACGCCGCGGACAGTTCTTCCGTCGCCACGACCATCATCAAGTTCGACATCCCGACGCCACCGTATTCCTCGGGAATCGACATGCCGAAGTAGCCCAGTTCCGCCATGCCGCGCACGAAATGCTCCGGCACGAGCCGATCCTCGCGATGTATCCGCTCTGCCTCGGGCGCCACGACCTCTTGCGCGAACCGCCGCGTTGCGCTGCGCAGTTCCGCGACTTCGCCCGCGTCGCCGCCGATCGCGCGATTGTTCGACGCGCCGTGTTCGATGAGTTCCGCGCCGATCCTGCGGTAGCGCACCTCGCCGACGCCCTCGCGGACGCCATCGAGCAGCGACGCGTCACCCACGCCTGAGAGCACGTCCGGCCGGATCTGGTAGTCCAACCCGTGCAGCCAATACGTCTCCGCCGCGGCGAGCGCAGTCTCCGCGGCCCACGCCTCCGCGACGTCCTTGAGCCACCGCGCGGCATGGCCCGGCCCGTGGGCATCCGCGTGGGCGAACGCCGCCAGCGCCTTCAGCGCTTCGTGTTTGGTCGCAAGCCCCGCCAGCCGCCGCGTGGGCACCTGAAAATCGTCGATGAGCTCACCGTCGCGCGACAGCCGCTTCAGCGCGCGTGTCATCTCGTCAAGGCGCGCGCGGCAGCGCGACTCTGCCCGCTCGGGAAACGAACTCACTCGGCCGCCTTCGCCGCCGCGGTACGGTTCGGCACGAATGCGAAATAGTCGAGGTCGAGGACGACGTCCGGATGATAACTGGTCCGCCCCTGGTCATCCGTCCGGTGCAACTCGAACTGGTCACGCACCGGGTCGTGGTTTTTCACCGCCCACAGCCGCAGCCGCAGCAGCCCGCCGCGTTTGGCGAACGTAGTGTGTTTCTCGAGCACGTCGGTCGCGGCATAAATCGTGTCCCCGGCATACGTCGGGTTCGCGTGCCTCCCGCCGTTCCACCCGAGGATGCGTTCGGCGTTCTCGAGGCCGTCGAACTGCAATGCCCGCGCGACGGAGATGATGTGCCCGCCGTAAATGAGCCGCCGGCCGGCGCCGGTCGACTTCATCGCATGCCCATCGAAGTGCACGGCCGCGGTGTTTTGATAGAGCCGCGTCGCGGATGCGTGTTCGGCCTCTTCAATGGTCATTCCGGCGCCGTGGTAGATCCGTTGCCGCTCCTTGTAATCCTCGAAGTATCGGCCCGGGGACGCCTCGCCCGACCCGTTCGGAATCGTCTCGGCGCAGTGCACGAGCGCGAACGGGCTGATTTCCTTGCGCAGGTTGGGCACGTCTTCCTTCGGCGCTGGGGACGCCGAGTCCCGCTTGCGCACCATGACCCACCGGCAAAATTCGAGCACGGTCTGCCCGCGCTGGTTCTTCGCGCGCGACTGCACGTATACAATGCCCGATTCGCCGTTCTTGTTTTGCCGCAGCCCGATGACTTCGGTTTCCGTCGTCATCGTGTCACCGGGATACACGGGATTCCGAAACCGCACGTCGGCGTAGCCGAGGTTTGCGATCGCGTTGCGCGAGATATCCGAGACGGTCTGCCCGAATACGACGTGAAACACGAGCAGGTCGTTCACGAGCATGCCGTCATACCCGCGCGACTTCGCGTACTCCGCGTCGCAAAACAGGCGATACCGGTCGCCGGTGAGCGCGAGGTAGACCGAGCAGTCGCCCTCCGTGATGGTACGGCCGCCCGCATGCGCGAACTTCCGCCCGACGGAAAAGTCCTCGAAGAAGTTGCCGGGCGCCGCATCCAGGGACATCGCTACGCCACCGTCACAATCGTGAACGGACTACACCCCTTGTCATTCCCGCGGAGGCGGGAATCTCTTCGCGAGATAAGCGAGTCCGGTCTCCGAGATCCCCGCCTTCGCGGGGATGACAAATGAATCGTCATTGCGAGGAGCGGGGTATGCGACGAAGCAATCTCTTCCACCGACGATTGCCCCTTTTATCCCCGCAACTCGCTCAATTCAGCGTCGCTAATCACGCCCAGCGCGTGCGCGCGCGCCGCGTCGAGCCGCCGTTGCGCCGTCGCGCGGCGCAGCCGCGCGCGCAGGTGGCGGTCCGTTGCGCGGTCGGCCATGTACGCGTCCGCG
>CAYPNI010000204.1:0-4976 GCA_964411925.1 uncultured Nitrospirales bacterium | reverse complement strand
ATGATCGCGAAGTCCGTGATCACCGTGACGTACGTGCGGTCCCACTGCTGGTTGATGAGCTTGTCGCTCTCGACGAGCAGGTCCTGTTCGGTCAGCTTCGCGACGGCGTACCCTGCGTCAAGAATCGTCAGACGGTTCGCCGCCTGGTCAGCCATCGGCACGAGCTTGACGCCGAGCGGCGTCGGCAGGTTGCCCGTCTTCGCGAAGTCGAACAGGCCCGAGTCCTTGAACTCGTCGAGGTTCAGGATCGTCTCGCTGAGCGCGGAATTCGCGATCATGTGCGTCGGCGAGAAGTAGTGATCGAGCGTCAGCGTGACGAAACCGCTCACGATGTCGGCGTAGGTCCACGTGCCGGCGCTCGCGGTATTGACCTCGACAGCCGCGGTGGTGCCGCTCGAGCTGTCGCCGTTGATCAGTACGTCGGCCAGGCGTGCGTCGAGGTTGCGGCCGAGCCGCTCGCCCATGCGCGCGAGATGCACGCGCAGCGCGTCCACCGACATGCGGCGGATGGCCTCGTAGGACGCGATGATGCCGCGGCCCTTCTTGTCGAGCTTGACGATGCGATCGCCGTAGCTGATGTGCGACTCGGGGATGGCGGAGCCTTCGGCGACCGTGCGCAGCTCTTCCTCGGCGCTGTCCTCGGTCACGAACGGCACGTCATAGGTGTTCCCGCTGATTTTCTCGTCGCGGATGATCAGCTCGGGGTACGCGGGCTTGCGCTTGAGCCCGGCGACAACGGCCTCGCGGACGATGTCCGGGAAGAGCCATTTCGCGCTCGGGTCGCTTTGGAAAAATCGCTCGACCGTGATGCGGCGCATGTCCACGCCGAATTCCTGCGCGCAGTAATCCTCGATGTTCGTGCCGAGCGCGCGGAAGTACTGCTCGTGCGTGAGGCCGAGCGAGCCGAGCGTGTCGTAGAGCCGCTGGCCGCGCACGTCCCGCAGCCGGGTGGGATCCTGGCTGAGAAACGCGACGCGCTCGCGGACGGTGTCGTCTGCCACTGCCATGTGTTGCTCCTTGTCTGTTCTTCGTAGCATGGGCGGCCCGCCCATGCGGGTTGAGTCTTTCTCGTGAACGCATCGGCGAGCCGCCGATGCTACGTGGTCGCTAGATGAGTACGTGCACCTCGGTGGCGGTCGTGTCCACGCGCACATTGATGCCGACGCCGTTGCCGGACGCAGGCGTCTTGACGCTGCCGTCCGTCGCAGAGGCGAGCACGCCGTGCACGCCGTCAACGGTTGGCGCGGTGCCGGTGTATTCGAACACGCAGATGCCGCGGACCTTCACGGGGATCGCCGCGCTGTTCTCGTCGGCGTCGGCCATCGCCTGACCGAAGACGGCGTCCTCCGCATCGGTTTCGTTTGTCACCTCGTAGTCGCCGCTCAGCTTGAGCGCATCGCCTTTCGCAATCGCGACCGTGCCCGCCGCCGGTGTGCGGCACGTTACAATCAGCTCCGTCACCGGGCCTCCCACATCACCAAATGCCATGATTCGAATCTCCGTTTCGTTGGTCTTGCCGGGACTTCGTCACGAAGTCCTCTATAAGAGGTGCAGGCTTGTTGCACTCCGGGAAGCATCCCTGCTGTCATTCCGAGCGGAGTGAGGAATCTCCCCGACTGTTCGCGCGAACGATGGTGCCTCCTCGCGATCAAGCGGGGAGATTCCTCACTCCGCTCGAAATGACAGAGAGAGGCGGTGATCAACAATCGTCGAGTGCCACGCCTAAGCGGGGTTCAGCTTGGGCGTGTTCACCGAACCGCGCGGTCTTATTCCCGCGCGATGGCCATCGCCTCGCGCGACCGCGGCGTCTCGCCCTCCGTCTCCGGACGCGAGACGGGCTGCGGCGGATACTTCTGGTCGAAGCGCACCTCGAACGCGCGGAGCTGCTGGTGAATCTCGTCGAGCGTGAGGCGGCCCAGCGTCTTGCGCCAGACGGACTCCTCGAACGCGTCCGCGTCCAGCTCGCGGCCGAGACCGCACAAGCGTTGTACCGCGCGCGAGCGCGCGGCGAGGCCGTCCGCGAGCAGGCCGGGCGCGTCGGCCGGGTCGATGGCGCGCTCGCGCAGGGCCATGGCAATCGCGCGGGCTGCGGTGATGGGCAATTCCGGCGCGGGCGCAATCTCCACTCGCGTCGTTGCCGTCGATCCGCGCAGCACCACGACCAAACCTTCGGCGCTCCGCGACTCGACCGCGTATTCGCCGGCCTCGACCCGCGTCGCGTTGCCGTCGTCATCCAACCAGCGCAGCGGATGCGGCGGCTTCTCGGTCGCCCAGGCGCCTTCGCCCAGTTCGTTCGCGTCGATGCGCCAGCCGCGCAGGTGGCCCTCCGCTTCGAGTCGCAGGTCGAGATGCTCACCCTGCGCATCGGTGTGCCGGTGCAGCACGAAGCGGCCCGCCGGCGCGAAATCGGCCGAAGGTTGGGTGTGGGTGAGATCGGCGATGGTCCAGAACATGTCATTCCTTTCTGTCACTCTGAGCGACGCGAAGGGTCTCCCCGCATGCCGACGGGGAGATTCTTCGCTCTAGTCAGGATGACAAGGTTGAGAGCAGCTGCTCGTGCGAAATAACGTTTCACTTCTCCAGCACCTGCTGCGCGAGACTGATCGCAATGCCAGCCAGGTTCGCGACGAGCAGCATCAGCCCGCGCGTCATCGCGGCTTCGAGCTTTTCGACGCGCTCTTTCACGTCACGGAGTTTGCCGTCCAGCAGACGGAACTCGACCTCGTGCACTTCACGCGTCGGGCAGTCCTCGCAGTTCGGAGTCATACGCCGTCCCGGGTTGGCCGCCGGGACAGCGGCGCTACGGACGCCGGCGTGCGCAGGCCGCGGCGCGATTCGTTCGACGTAGTCATTCGCTCGCCCAGACGCCGCGCGACCAGAGGTCGATCGGCCGGTGAAATTCGCGGCGGGCGTCGTCGAGCGCCTCGTCCGGCGGCAGCGGGCGGCGGTGTGCGCGCTGTTGCGCGACGAAGCGCGTGCCCTGCGAGCCGCTCGCGACGACGCTGCCCTCGATCACCTCGAGCACTCCGCGCATCACGTAGTGGCACGTCTCGTCGCCGTACGCGCGGCCGGGGACGTGGCTGCACGTGCGCAGGTCCTTCGTGCACACGCTGCATTCCGGCGTGCGGAACGCGAAGCCCATCGAAGTCTCGCGGTAGACGCCGCCCTCGATGTTCAGGATGAAGTCGGCGTTCTCGATGGTTCGCAGGACGTAGACATCCGGACGGACGGACAGCACGTCGCCCGCGCGATGAAGCTGTGAGCGGAAGAACGTGCCGCGCGGAAGCGACCCCTTCAGGTCGTGGCGCTCCATCAGCGGGCGGCCCGGCACCATGCGGCTCACGGCGTCGAGTTCGTCCTCGGGGAAGCGGCTGTGATGCCGGTCGATGCGGTTATTGCACAGGTCGAGTGTGAACACGGCGAACTCGCCGCGATCGAGCGGCCGCAACGCATACCGGCTGACCTCGTCGGCTACGGCACCTGCTGCCGCGTCATCCGGCACCGACCGCGCGGCGACGACCGTTCCTTCCTGGCGAAATACAAAGGGCTGCAAGTCCATGCCGGGCATCTCCTCGAGGATTTCAAACAATGTCCTCTATAGAGGTGCGGGCCTGTTGCACTGGACGGATTCGCAAACTTCCTGCCATCGCAGGACGGGGATTCTGGCGGAGGAGTGTTAGTTCTACAACGAGTCGGACCTATTCATTCGAGGCGTCCTCACGTTTTAGACCTACATTTCGGTACATAGCAATCGGCTGGATCGTTATGTTCGGATAGCGAGAAAAGCGGACGAACTTTTCAAAACCTTCTAGTGCGTCAAACATCCCCCGAAATGCACCGTGAAATGCAGCAGCATCGGCATCCTCTCCGTCGCCCGGCGGATCGACGAAATCAAAGGATTCATCACCCTTCGATGGAAAGGATGTAATCAGACCGAATAGCGTCAATTTGACGTTGGGTTTTGTCCCGTAAGAGAAAACGAGGGTCTCGATATCGCCATCAACCAGGCAATCTCGCTTCAAACCAGCGATCACCTGAAACGAAGGAAGGTTCCGAAACGGGGCAATACGCACATTCAAGCTGTCAGGAAGAAAGGTATCGACGAAGAACTGCAACCCATCGGTCAACCAGGTAGGAACTCCGCTGGTGGAGATAAGTGCCTCAACCTCCTTCGCTACTGAATCCTCGGCCTTCTTTAATCGAGCCTCTGCCGTCTTCCGTTTGTTCTTGTCGCTTATCGTTCCAATATCCTTCCTGGCGGCCTCGAACTCCTCCAAAACCTTCTTATGTTGTTCTTGGAATTCAGGCCCTTGAAGGCGACACATCCCGACGAATCTCGCCAAGTCGTGAAACCGCGCAGTGGACTTTGTCAGGCGACGAAAGTCCTCAAGAGCGGCCCAACCCTCAACGCGGACGTAATGAAATGGTTCGATCTGATCGCGCAGCGTCTGGTAATCCTGAGCTTTCAGAGCGCTTATGTCTACCGCCAAAGTCGCTTTAAACAGAACTTCTTCCAGTTTTACCAGCAGATCATGATGAAGAATCTTTGTCTCGATCTCTGACTTCTTCTGAGTAGAAATGCCTCCAAACTCGGGTTCGAAAAGTCCCAACACGTTGTACTTTCGGACGTTTCGTTCATCAGAGCCGGATTCTGCTTCAGATTTGATTTCCTGCACCAAACCGCCGGCGACTTGACTATAGATGGAAGCCGATCTCTCGAAATCAAAATAGATCAGGTCGCGAATTGAAGTATTCGTCAGCTGATTCAATGCGGCTAGTTCCTCTATGAGAGAGGTACTAGTATCACACAAGGTCGATGTCCTACGCTATTCAATTCCCAGCGCCGCAGCCGCCTGGGCGTGCGTGACGAATCCCGCGTCGCGTAACTTCAGCGCGTTGTCGATCTCCTTCGCGCGGGCCTGGGCTTCGCGGAGGACATCGGTCGTGCGGTTGGACCGCATCTTCACCTTCGCGCG
>CAYPNI010000203.1:0-5040 GCA_964411925.1 uncultured Nitrospirales bacterium | reverse complement strand
ACACGACGCAGATGCTCCTCTCCGGCGGCCTCGCCGGCGGTGGAGCGCTGTCCAACCGCGCGCAGCTCGTGGACTCGCCCATCGGCAAGGGCCACGTGGTGTCGTTCGCGATCCGGCCGTACTGGCGCTGGCAGACGCAGGGCACTTATTCACTCGGCTTCAACGCAATCCTGAACTGGAACGACCTCGACGCGGGACGGGCGCGCACGACGCCATGACCGTCGTCGGGAACGTAGTTTGAAATAGCCGACGGCCCGCGTGGCAAGAGTCAGCCGCGCGGGCCGTCATCGTCGAGCTCCCCGTCACATCGCATCGAATGACGCGACTTCCGGAAGATCCACGAAGTTACGCCGAGCGTACAAGTCAGGCGCTCGCTGCTGCAGGCGTGGGTATCTGGGAATGGGATCTGGTCGCCAACACAATGCGCTTGTCGGCGGAATGGCGCGAACACGTTGGCAGGTCGGGCGACGAGGCCGTCATTCCATTCGCCGAATGGCGAAAACGACTGCACCCCGACGACGCCGCAGATCTGGAGCGCGCGGCCGCCGGAAAGCTCGCGGATTCAAGTACGCCGCATGTGGGGGAGTATCGCGTCCTCGACGCGACCGGCGCTTATCGATGGATCCTGGTGCAAGGTGGACTGGAACGAGACCAGCTGGGCACTCCAGTTCGTTTTCGCGGCTTTCACATGGACATTACCGAGCGGAAGCGCGCCGAGCTGCTCGACCAGTGTCAGGCCAAGATCCATGAGATGATCCTCCGCGACGCGCCGATTTCCGAAACGCTTGCGGAGATGCTGACATTTTGCGAGTCACAGTCGCCAGGAATGCTTGGCTCGGTGCTGCTCCTTGATCCGGACGGCGTCCACTTGCGACACGGCGCAGCGCCCTCTCTCCCGCCGGAGTACATGGCAGCGATAGACGGCTCGCCCATCGGACCGGCGGATGGATCCTGCGGGACCGCCGCGTTTCGCCGCGAGTCCGTGGTCGTCGAGGATATCGCAACCGATCCGCTGTGGAAGAACTACGCGGCGACCGCTCTCAAGCACGATCTGCGCGCCTGCTGGTCGACGCCGATCTTTGACGCCGGTCGTCGGGTACTGGGGACGTTTGCGATGTACTATCGCACGCCCCGCAAACCAGGACCGACCGAATTCGCGCTCGTGGCTTTTGGCGCCCGGATGGCGGCATTGGCCATCACGCGGGACGAGCGCCGCCAAATCCTGACGAAGAGCGAGCGGAGATTCGCACGACTATTCGAAGCCGGCCTCACCGGAATCATCGTCGCACGCCTCGATGGGACGATTTCCGAGGCGAATGACCAATTCCTGTCGATCATCGGATACTCGAGGGAAGACCTTCGAATGGGGGCCATCCGGTGGGACTCGATCACACCGCCCGAGTGGGCCGCCGCCGACCGGGCTGCAATTGCAGAGATTGAACGCACCGGCGTTGCGACGCCGTTTGAAAAGGAATATTTCCACAAGGACGGCCACCGGGTTCCGATCCTGGCCAGCGTGGCCATGCTCGACGGCAATAGCGGTGACGCGGTTTGTGTCGTCGTCGACCTGACCGAACAAAAGCGCGCGGAAGCCGAACGAATCAACGCCCTGAGCCGGGTTACGGATTCGGTGATTGCGTGCGATACCGATTGGACCATCCGGTATATCAACGATGCCGCCGAGGTGATGCTGCAGCGGACGCGCGCGAGCCTGCTCGGCCGGAATGCGTGGACGGAGTTTCCCGAAACGGTCGACGGCGGGCTGTACCGGATGTACATGAAGGCGATTGCCGAGCAGGTGCCGGGCTCGATGCGGGACTACGTTCCGCCGCCCGTGGACCGGTGGCTCGACGTCCGGGCGTATCCGTCACCGGACGGCATCACGGTTTTTGCGAAGGACATCACGGACACGGTGAAGGCCGAATCGGCTCGCCGAATCAGTGAAACACGGTTCCGCCAGCTTTTCGACTCCGACGTCGTCGGCGTGCTGATTACGACCGTTACCGGTACGATTACCGAAGCGAATACCCGGTTTCTGGACTTGCTTGGCATTTCGCGGGAGACATTTCAACGCGACGGACTGGACTGGGGCTCGATTTCCCCGCCTGAATGGATCGAACAGCACGTGCGGGTGACGGCCGAAGTGGTTTCGACCGGAACGGTCGAACCATTTGAAAAGGAGTTGTGGCACGTCGATGGGCGTCGTATCCCGGTGCTCATGACCGCGACACTCCTCGACGATGAACCGCAGTCGGCAATCTGCATTGTCATCGATCTTACTGCACAACGGAGTGCGGAGGCAGAACGCGCCCGCGTACTTGAGCGGGTATCCGACGGCTTCGTCGCGCTGGACACAAATTGGCGCTACACCCACGTGAACGATCGGGCGGGAGAGCTGTTCGGCCGCGATCCCGCCAGTCTCATTGGCAAGCACATCTGGACCGAGTTTCCCGACGGGGTCGGCCAGCCGTTCCATCTGGCGTACGAGCGCACGATGAAAACGCAGGTTGCCGAGCACCTCGAGGAGTACTACCCACCGTTCGGCCGGTGGTTTGAAAACCGCATTTATCCATCACCGGATGGGCTCTCGATCTTCTTCCACGACATCACGGATCGCAAGCGGGCTGAGGCCGAGTTGCAGGTGAGCGAGGAGCGATACCGTGTGCTCGTGGAACAGAGTGGCGATGTGTTTCTGATGCTGAACCAGAAGGGCGAGTTCACCTTCGTCAGCCCGTCCGTGCGCGCCGCGCTCGGCTACGATCCTTCCGACCTGCTCGGCAAACGTGCGCTCGACTTTCACCATCCCGACGATGTTCCGGCGATGGATGCCAGTTTTGAAAGCAAGATAGCCGAACCCGGAAAGGGCACGCGGCGCTTCTTCCGCGTCCGGCACAAGAACGGGACGTGGCGCGACATCGAGGGGTACGGCGTCAGCACGAAGAGTGGCAATGCCGATGCCGCCCTCGTCGGCGTCTGGCACGACGTCACGGATCGGACCACGGCGGAACGCGCGCTCCGCGAATCGGCCGACGAGATGCGACGCCTGTCGCAGCACATTCAGGAAGCGCGCGAGGACGAGCAGATGCGCATCGCGCGCGAACTGCACGACCGACTCGGGCAGTCGCTGACGATGCTGAAAATCGGAATCGCCCGGCTCACAACGCGGCTCAAAACCGCCAGGGCCGATGTGCGGGAACTCGGGGCTGAACTCCTGGTCGACATCGATTCCACAATTCGGGCAATGCGTGAAATCAGCCAGCATATCAGGCCACCGATGCTCGACGATCTCGGAATCGCCGCGGCGCTTGGATGGGCGGCACGGCGCTTCACCGACCGAACGGGAGTATCGTGCAAGGTCTCGGGACAGGTGGAGCACGTGCCAGCCGAGGTCGGCCGGGCCCTGTACGCGATCGCCACGGAAGCATTGACGAACGTGGCGCGGCACGCTGACGCTACGGCGGTTTCCATTGACGTTCGCCGTCGCAATGGCGATTTCGTCGTAACGGTGCGCGACGACGGGAAGGGCTTCGATGTCCAGGCAGATGACGCAACGAAGGCGCTGGGACTGGTCGGAATGCGCGAGCGCGCGGCGGCTGAAGGCGGCACCTTGCGCATTCAGTCGGCGCCGGGCGCGGGGACGACCGTCGAAGCAACGATTCCGGACCGCCAGCAATGATCAGGATCGTGCTCGCGGACGATCACGCGATGGTCCGCGAATCGCTCCGGAAATTGTTGTCTGATTTTCGGGATATGGAAGTCGTCGGTGTGGCCGCAAGCGCCGACGACCTGTTTGCCTCGCTTGCGCTTCACGCCCCGCAAGTGGCGGTGCTGGATGTTTCGATGCCTGGTCCGGGCATCGCCGAGGTGCTGACGCGCGTCGGGGTTGAATTTCCCGCTGTACGAACGCTCGTGCTCAGTATGTTCTCGGAGGAGTTGTACGCCAAACGTGCCCTCGCGGCCGGCGCGTCCGCCTACCTCAGCAAGGACCAGTCGCCTGAGCTGCTCGTCGAAGCCATTCGGAAGGTGGCGCGCGGTGGTCGGTACGTATCGCCGAGTCTCGCGGACCTCCTCGTCGCGGAACTCGGCGGAGGCGGTGATCCGGCGTTGCATCACGCACTCTCCGACCGCGAACTCAGCGTGCTGCGATGGATCGCCGGCGGAAAAAGCGTGAAAGAGATAGCCGCCTCGCTTGGGATCAGTCCGAAAACGGTCAGTACGTATCGCCGCCGGCTCCTGGAAAAGCTCAGCCTCGCAACGAACGCCGATATCGTGCGCTATGTGGACGCGCACCAGTTGGGCGACGCCTGACCTGAGTCGGCTGGCGCCGGCTCGGCCGGCACCCCACGGGATGGAGCGTTCCTTGTAGGCATGATCCTACACGGCGGCGTGTTGCGTCCCGACAGCGAAGAGCAGCCGCCCGCGAGCATTGTTCGTCCATGAAAACGTTCATCGTGGATGACTCCGAACCGATGCGAATTGCGCTCGCGCAGATCGTGCAATCGATTCCCGGCGCCAAGGTCATCGGTCAGGCGGTCGATTCCGATGAGGCAGTAGGCGCAATTCTTCGCACCCGTCCGGACCTTGTGCTTCTCGACCTCACGCTGCGGACAGGAAGCGGACTCCCCGTGCTCCAGACTGTGAAGCTCCTCCGGCCCAATACCAGAATTTTCGTCGTCACGAACCATACCGGCCAGCCGTATCGTGACCGCTGCGCGCAGGCGGGGGCCGATCAGTTCTTTGACAAGTCCACCGAGCTCGATGCGCTGCACCGGGCGTGCGGCGCCCTCGCCGGTGCGCTCAGCAGGCCGGGCGACCGGGGATCTTCGTGACGCCCGCCGTG
This sequence comes from uncultured Nitrospirales bacterium, assembly GCA_964411925.1. GTDB lineage: Bacteria > Hydrogenedentota > Hydrogenedentia > Hydrogenedentales > VFKU01. The sequence goes on along the minus strand of CAYPNI010000203.1, from coordinate 200 downwards.
ATGTCACTCATACCGAAGGCCGTGGACCGCCGGATTGCCCGCCGCATTCTGTCGTCCGTGGGCGAGGGAGTCGTGATTTGCGACAGCGAGTTGCGCGTCGTGTACGCCAATGATGCCGTCGGTTCGCTGTTGCAACTCGCTCCCGCGCGGATGGAAGGGCACGACGCGCTCGCCTTGATACATCCGGCCGACCGGGCGCT
>CAYPNI010000202.1:0-5040 GCA_964411925.1 uncultured Nitrospirales bacterium | reverse complement strand
TCGAACCGGTACGTGCCTGTTGAGCCAACACACGGGTGCAGTGGACTCTTTCCGCTGCTTGGGAAGATATTGCGTGCGTCGCAGCCAGTAATCGGCGAATTCGCACTTCTGGCAGGCGCGAAGGATCGGGTAGATCGGAGCGGCCTATTCGCTCGCTTTCGGTTGAACCCCCGCAGGCAAGATGCCTGCGCCACCGGGAATTCGTGTCTTCCGTGATGAACTCTTGGCCTCTACGGCAGCACCTTTCCCGGGTTGAGTATCCCGTGGGGGTCCATCGTGTGTTTGATGGCGCGCATGAGGGCGATGCCGGTCTCGCCGTGTTCGGCGAGCATGTTGTGCATCTTGCCGATGCCGACGCCGTGTTCGCCGGTGCAGGTGCCGTCGAGTTCGAGGGCGGCGGCGACGAGGCGTTTGTTGGTTTCCTTGGCGCGGGCCGACGCGGCCTGGTCCTCGATGGGGTAGAACAGCGTCACGTGCAGGTTGCCGTCGCCGGCGTGGCCGATGATCTGGCCTTCGATGCCGACGTCTTCGAGGATGGCGTGTGAGCGCCGGATGAGTTCGGGCAGGTTCGAGATGGGCACGGACACGTCCGCGATGTAGCGCCCCTGGCCGGGGTGGTTGCGGATGAGGACCTCGTAGAAATGGTGCCGCGCGTCCCAGAGGCGGTTGCGCGATTCGCGGTCGAGGCCCGTGGCGAGTTGCGCCGCGCCGTTCTCGCGGCAACACGTCTCCGCCAGCTCCGTGCGCGACTTCACGCCGGACGCGTCCGCCCCGTTAAATTCCATGAACAGGTGCGGGAGGACGGGAAAGTTCATGCCCTCGTCCTTGTTCATCAGCACGATGCCCGAGGCGTCCACGAGTTCCATCGCCGCGGGCTCGAGTCCGGACGCCATGATCGCGTAGACCGTGTCGGCCGCGGCTTGCACCGACGGGAACGCGGCGACGACGGCGCTGAAGTGTTCGGGAATGGGCACGAGCTTGAGCGTTGCTTCGGTCACGATGCCGAGCGTGCCCTCCGAGCCGATGATGAGGTGCGTCAAGTCGTAGCCGGCGGACTGTTTCACGGAGCGCGAGCCGGTGCGCACGACGGAGCCGTCCGCGAGGACGACCTCGAGCCGCAGCACGTTGTCGCGCGTTGCGCCGTACTTGACCGTGCGGATGCCCGCCGCGTTGTTCGCGATCATGCCGCCGATGCTGGCGTTCGCGCCGGGGTCGGGCGCGAAGAAGAGGCCCTGTTTGCCGAGCTCGCGGTTGAGGTCCTTGTAGAGCACGCCCGGCTGCACGGTGACCTGGAAATCCTGCGCGTGCACGGTGACGACGCGGTTCATGCGCGCGAAATCGAGCACGATGCCGCCGCGAACCGGGATGGGGTTGCCTTCGAGGCTCGTGCCCGCGCCCCAGGGGACGACCGGCAGCCGGTTCTCGCTCGCGTAGCGCAGCACCGCCGCCACCTCGGCCGTGGTCTCCGGCCAGACGACGACATCCGGCGCGCGGCGGGGGAGCGTGGACTGGTCGATCGCGTGTTGTTCGCGGTCGCCCGTCGAAATCGAGACGCGATCGGGGCGAATCAGTTGTGCGAGCGCGTCACGAACGTCTGCGGAGTCGAAGGTCGCGATAGACATGGCGTGATCATACGAGCGGGCGCTGGGGAGGGGCAAGGATTGGTCGTATAGGACCTATTGGACCTATGGGTCCTATCGAGAGGCGATGAAACCGACATAAGCCGAGACCCGCTTAAACTTGCCGCGATTCCGGGCAAAAAAGTGAGCGCGGCAGCCGGGGGGAACTGCCGCGCTCGGACAAAAAGCCGGTGGGGGTTTCAGGGGGGCTGAGTGGCCACCGACTTTGAGGGCGAATTAAACTGCTACTCGACCAAGAACACCTCTTTGCCGGGAGCAGGGATCGAACCATCGACAGCCAACTCGATGGTTCCATTTCCAAATATTTCGGCCTGCCATGCGATAAACTGGTCACCGAAATTGTTGGCAGTACCGCCAAGATTTATCTTGTTCCTGGGAAAGTAGTAAGTTCCTTCGAAATTCATGTTCGCCGTACCAAGCACGCGCCCCTCGGCGGAGTTGGTCCTCGCCTGGAAGATGGCGACGTTCTCGTAAATGTCTACTCCGGGGTAGCTGTATTCGTCCGGATCCGGCGGCGTAATCGTGAGCGTGCCGGAACCTCGGATGTCCACGGGGCCCTGCAGTACATAGAGCATCACGCCTTCGGCGGTAAACGTCGGACTGCCGCTGATGTTGACTCCGGCGCCACCGAGGACGTAAATGCCGGGATCAAGATTGATTGTCCCTCCGCTTGCATTGATGCCGCCCGCGTAATAGCCCGGCCCATAGGTTCCGCTGTTCTTGATAGTGCCCAGATTTGCACTCGGGTTGAACGACGGGGCGGGCAGGTCGGCGAGCGGATCCGGAATCTCCGGCTGGTGATCGTTGAGCGGCGGCACTTCGTTTTCATTCACTCCCGTCAAGCAAGCGTCGCCTACCATGTTGAACTCCGAGGCCAGGATATACGGATCTCCCTGTAGGCAGGTGCCGCACGAATTCGTCGAATTCACCTGGATTGCCCCGTCGTTGAGCTCGATTGTGGGATTCCCTCGAATTGTGAGCGCGCAGGACGCGTTGTTATCGAGAATCAACATCCCGGTACCCGTGCCACCGCCTAGAATCGCAATGGCCGAGCGCTGAATATCCGTCTCATTGAATCCGAGAACGCGCGCGAAGTTGAGCGGCAGCGATCCGTTCAATGAACCGGATGTGCGCCGTGCGTTGACTTTGACGGCATTGGGGAAGCCGGTGGGATCGAATGTGAGATCGTCGCGGTCGAAGCGTCCGACGACGATGTCGCCGTCTGCCGAGTTGGCGTCGTTCCGGTTGAGTTCGACGTTTACGCCGCCCGCGACATTTGCCGCGCCGACCAGTTGTGCCTGGTCGCGTGCGAGCGACTCATCCGTACGTACCCATCGTGCGCCCGCGAGCGCCGCGCCATCCGCCGCAATCTGGAGCTGTTCGGCGGTCCACACCATCATGCCGAAGTCCACCGCCAGACCGATGAACGCGACCAGTACCAGCATCGCCACCGCGGTCCACAGCAACGCGACGCCTCGCTTGCCCTTCAACGACTTCATAAGTTCCTCACTTCACTTTCCGAACAGCCGTTGCCGGCGCGCGCCTACACTCAGACTGTGTAACCGGACTTAGTCTTTCGGCGTGATCGGTTCCTGTTCGGGCTCCGGTTCCAAGTTCTCCGATGCGTTAGCATCGGCATTCGTATTCGATTCATCCGCCGGGGCCGTCGCAGGCGACGGCGTCAGCAGGATTTCCGCTTCCGTTTCCGGTTGGGGGGCCGCGACGGGCTGCTCCGGCAGGGCCGGCGCCAGCGCGGGGCCGGCGAGTTCCTGCGGGGCGAGCAGCGCGAAGTCGAACGGCGCCGCGGGCGTCGTCGCGTCTGCCGGCGAGGCAACGGCCGTCGGCGCGATGATGCTCTCGATCAGCGCGATGTTGTGTTCCGTCGCTTCCTTGGACACGATGGTCTGGTAGAGCGCGCGGCTTCCGGCGATATCGCCGTTCAGGCCCGTCGCCAGCGCGACATTCGCGCGATAGCGGGACTCGTACGGCGCGAGGTCGAGCGCACGCTGGAAGTGGCCGAGCGCTTTGGCGTAGTCGTGCTTGATGAGCGCACAGACGCCGGCATTGTTCAGCAGTACGGCATCGTTAGGAGCGATTTCCAGCCCGCGATTGATGTAGTGAATCGCCTCTTCGAATCGCCCCTGCTGGATGCGGATCTCCGCGAGATCGTTGTACGCCGGGCTGTACTCCGGAAACTCCTTCATCAGCCCGATGAGCGCCAGTTCGGCCTGCTCGGTGTTGCCTTGCGCCCGCATCAGACGCGTCATGCCATAGATCGTGTTCGCGCGCGGCGCCTGCGGGCCGATGGCCTCCGTGTCCGGCTCAGCATAGGAAATGTTGCTGCCCGGCGCTTTCGTCGCGCAACCTGTCGCGCCGATGGACAGCGCACCCAGCGCTAGTCCTACCGCCGCTCTCGTCATCGTGTGCCACATCATCAGTATTCCCCCGAGTTGCTTCCTGGTTACTTAACGTCCGACGTCCGCGGCGAAATGTCGGCTTGCCGGTCGGTCGATCCGCCCTGTGTATCGCTGGTCACCGAGACGTCACCGCCCGGCGAGTAGCTCTGAATCAGGTAGAGCACGGCCTGTTGCGACGGCATGCCGTCGCCGCCCGGGAGCCCATCGACGATTTCGATGAGGTCCGTGTCAACGCCCTGGGTCTGCATGAAGCTGCGAACCTGCTTCTTGCGCAGGTCGTAGAGCTGATCGGAGGCGTCGCCCTGCTTGACGTTCAGGTTGACGGGGTATTCCGACAATTCGGCGACCTGGAACACCGCGTGGCGATCTTCCTGCATTCCGGATTCGTCGCTCTCAGGCGCTTTCGCGTCATACTTGCCGCGGCTGACGATCTTGATGCGATCGGGGCTGACGCCCTGCGCGATGAGGTAGGCGCGAACTTCATCTGCGCGCCGCGCACCGAGGGCTTCGTTGTATTCGGCCGACCCGCGCACGTCGGCGCGGCCCGTGATGATGATGTCGGCGGCAGCGTTCTCTTCCAGCAGCGCGGCGCCGGAATCGAGGTTCGGCCGGGCGTCAGGGCGAATAAACGACTTGTCGTAGTCGAAGAACACCTTGACTTCCTGCAAGATCTCCGTGCGGCCGACGTACGGCAGCACGTTTTCCTTGTAGTGCGCCGTCAGGATCAGCAGATCACGTTCGCCCAGCTCGTTCAGCGCCGGCGAGTCGCTGCGGAAGTGATACGGGAAAACCGTCTTTTGCCGCACGACGCCGTTCGCCGCCGCTTCCGAGTTGTAGTCGTGGAGCATGGCCGAGTGCATCGCGCGCTGTTCGTCGGCGTTCTGGTAAACGTACTCGTTACCGACCGACGTGCAGCCCGCCGCGGCCAACACCGCGCAAAGCTGACTGATTCCAACCAACCGTTTCATGACAACTGCCTCCTT
>CAYPNI010000201.1:0-5063 GCA_964411925.1 uncultured Nitrospirales bacterium | reverse complement strand
GCCAGCCGGACAGCTTCGTATTGTCCAGTTTCGCGCGCCAGATCGCCGGGGTCGAGCGCGGCTCGCGCCCGCCCATAATGCGCACGGGAAACCTCAACGTCGCGCGCGATTTCTCCCACGTCGCCGACGTCGTCGACGCCTACCTCGGCCTGATCGAGTCCGGCCGCAGCGGCGAGGCCTACAACATCTGTTCGGGCACGGCGCTGCCGCTCCGGAGCATTCTCGATCGGTTTCTCGCGATGACGGACAAAAAAATCGAAGTCGAGACCGACCCCGATCGCCTGCGCAACACGGATATCCCCGAGATCCGCGGCACGCACGACAAGCTCACCGCCGATACCGGCTGGAGCCCCCGGCGGACCCTGGACGATCTGCTCGCCGATCTACTCGCCCACTGGCGCGCGCACTAAGTAGCCCGCTGCGAAGCCCGGGGGATCTACTTCGTTCTTGCTAATAAGACAGCTGCGCCTAGCAATACGCCCAAAGTAGTCGCCGCAATCGCAACAAGGTCAGCGGTTGGCGCGCCGGGCGAGGCAAGGGTGAATGCCGCATAGAGGATCTCACTATCCGTTTCGGATGGCCCACCCATTGAACGGTTGGCCGGCCACACGACGATCCAAGTCGTTGCGCCGTCTGTCGCGACCTCCGGCGGGTCATCGAATGTGACATCGTCCGAATCGCGGTCAGCATTTAGCGGGTTCGGATCTGTCCAGGAGACGCCGTTGTCCGTTGATAGAGCGGCAAGGATGTCGGGGTTTGATCCCAATAACTCTTTCAGTGAATTCGATTGCCACACTGCGATCCAATTCCCGTCGGAATCGACCGAGACTGCGGGACCTTGATCATAGCCAGCGTCTGTCGGGGCGTTTGTGTTGAGCTGGGCAACGGCGCTCCAGCTTGCTCCGTTGTCCACGGACTGCGACGTGCAAATATCAAAATCATCCGAAAGGGTGACCACGCATTGCCAAACCGCCACCCAAAGTCCATTTTCATCGGTTGAAATGTGCGGGCTTACATCCGGCCCCGTGTCCGAGGCTGCGGTCGTGTTCAACCCGGCCGGAGCGCTCCACGTGATCCCCCCGTCCGAAGTCCTCGATACGAGAATGTCGAAATCTGCGCCGATGGTGCCACCCAAAGTATCGTTCGACGACCATGCCGCGACCCAGTTACCGAGTCCGTCCGTTGCCAAATGCACAGCAACATCGTCGCCCGCATCCGCGGCAGAATTAGTGTTCAACGCCAGCGGAGTGGACCAACTCGCACCATTGTCGGCCGACCGTGCGACGAAGATGTCGATGTCCTGACCATTGGGACCGAGGACTTTAGATTCACATTCCCACACGGCAATCCATGTCCCCGAACTATCAGTGACGATCTCAGGTCGCGTATCGGCCTCGTTGTCGACCGAGCCGGTAACGATGGATATTCGCGCGGGCGGCGACCACGTTAGTCCGGCGTCGCTCGATCGCGACACAAAGATGTCGTTCTCGGTCACCATCGGAACGCCGAGGTTGTCGTCGGATTGCCAGACTGCCACCCAATTCCCGATACCGTCCGTGGCGACATTGGCGAAGCCATCACCACCTGAATCGCTGAAGGCGTTCGTGTTCAACGGAACAGCGTTGGACCAGGACTGACCATTATTCACGGAGCGCGAGATGATAATATCTCCGTCGGGGCCAATCCCTCCGGCATGATCGCTCGTGTGCCACACAGCAAGCCAGTGGCCGTTTCCGTCGGTTGCGATCGACGGAAATGCGTCGCTCTCGATATCGGTGACAGCGTTGGAATTCAAGGTGGATACGGGTACGGGGTTCATCGGCGCTGCAGCCGGAAGTACGCACAGAACCCAACTGACCAAAAGAACGGGGACTCTTGGAGTCACGATTGCCACGGACTTCATCAGACCTCCGTCGGCGATCGGCCGCATAGGTCAACATATGCAGCTACGATGAAAAGCTTATCGTGAATAGAGATGGCAATCCATTTAGAATTCTCTTCATACGAATACCGTCGACTCGGCAATCGTATTCCTCGCGTAACCGTCGCATCAATCGGTCTGATACATCGTCAACTCATCCAGATTGTACTGCCGGATGCCCTCAGTCCGGCTTGCCAATGCCGGGTGCGATTTTAGGAATACTCCGGGTCGCCGCTACCGGCATTCTCGATGTTCTAGGTTCCTTGGGACCTCTTCGTGCAAGACTCAAGACGGGGCGCGCAAAGTCACCGATACACCCAATACTTCACATCGCCCACCGGCCGCTCCACGACGCACGCGCCGTGCGCGCCCTCGCCCACCGGCACGTCAATCACGCTCCACCGCGCCCGTTCGCCCGCGCCCGCCTTTGCCCAGCGTATCTCCGGCGCCTCGCCGGGCAGGCAGCTCACCTCGAAATCCTGCAAGCGGCCGATCAACCCCTCGCCGCGCGCCTTCAGGTACGCCTCCTTGCGCGTCCAGCAGGTGTAGAACGCCTCGACCCGGCGCGCGCCGGTCAAGTTGAACAGCCGCGCCACTTCGCCCGGCGCGAACTGCCGCCGCGCCACCAGATCGATGTCCACCGTGTCACGAGCAATCTCCACATCGGCGCCGATCGCGCGGCCCCGCGTCACCGCAATCACCGCGAGGTTGCCCGAATGCGACAGGCTGAATTGCACACCGTCCACGTCGTGCGCGCGTCCCAGGAACGGCTTGCCGCCTTCAGCCTGGCCAAATTCGATCGCCGCCGCGTCCGCTCCGGCATATCGCGCGAGCACGCGCCGCATCTGGCCGTGGGAGATCTCGAACGCCGCGCGCACGCGTTCCAGCCGCATCCGCTCCGCGCGCCCGCGCTCAGTTGCATCCAGCAGCGTCGCGAGCGACCGCCGTTCGGTCTCCGTCACCGACAGCGAACACCGCCACACGTGCACGTCGCCCGTGCGCAGTTCGGGCAGCGAGGCCGGGACCTTCCAACTGTCGGACGGCGAGGTCGTGGACGGAAACTCCGTGATCGCGCCCAACGCGGACTACCTCGAGCGAACCTTGGTGTTGGGCAGTGCCTTCTCGAGCGTGTCGATCGCGCTGCCGGGCAGCCCCGTCCCGCGGATATCGAGCAGTTCGAGCTGCGCCAGCTCCGCAAGCCGTTTTTCCGCTCCGGGCCGCAGGCGCGTGCCTTCCAAGCTTAGCGACCGCAACGCCGTCAGTCCACCCAGCACACCCAGCCCCGACTCGGTCACGCTGGTCGATTCCAGCGTCAGGCTCGACAGCGCCGTCAGGTTCGCGACGTACGCCAGTTGCGTGTCGTCGATTCCCGGCCCCGTCAGTTCCAGCGCGTCCAGGTCGTCCGGGTTCAGCGTCGCCAACGGCGACAAGTCCACCCCGCCCCGCCCGTCCACGCTCAGCCGCAGCACGCGGTCGCCGCCCAGCGACAATGGCCCGCGCGCGTCCCCGTGCTTCACCCACGGCGCGCCCGTCCGGCCTGCGGGACGAATGCTCAGCGTGCCCAGGCTCGTCTCCACCGGGAACCGCACTACGCGCGACGGGCGTTCTTCCGCCGTCGGCTCGATCTCTTCGAATTCCTCCGCCGGACCCACCGGCGCGCCCGACGGCGTCACCACGGTCACCACCGTCGCCGGCTGCCTCCCGAAATGGAGATAGCCCGTCCGGTAGAACTGGTAGATCGCCGCCGCCATGATCAGGATCGACACCAGCATCGCGATCTTGGATCGGCGCGACGCCTTCCGGTGCGTCCGCGCGGCCAGGGACTTCGCCCTTCGCTCGAGCCGTTGCAGCGCCTCGGTCCGTTCCTCGAGCGTCCGGCGCAATTCGTCCGTCTCGCGCCGCGCTGCGCGCAGCATTTCCTCGTCCTGCTCGCGCACCGTGCGCAGTGATTCGATCTCGCCCAGCAGTTCCTGCCCGATGGACTCCGCCTCTTCCGGCGCCGCCCGGTCCCGCAGGTCGTCCAGGCGTCGCGTCAGGTCGCGCAGCGACTCCTCGCGGCGCACGCTCTCCGCCGCCGCCGCGCGCATGCGCTCCTCGCGCGCCTGCAACTCTTCTTTGAGCGTATCCACTTCGGACAGCGCCGATTCGAGCTGTTGCGCCAGTTCCGGATCGACGACGGCCGCCTCGGCCGGCTGCGGTCGGCTTTCCAGTTCGTTCAGGCTCCGCTGCAGCGTCTCGAGCAGTTCATCCCGCTCGCGCGACGCCCGCTCCGCCTCCTCGACTTTCCGGCCTTTCGCGGCCAACTCCTGCTGCAACTGGTCGACGAGGTCCTTCGCGCGCTTCAGTTCCGAGTCCTTCGACGACCGCACGCGCTCGAGTTCCGCCATCAATTCCCGCTCGCTCAACTCGCGTTCGCGGGCCGTCTCGTGCATCGCCTCGTACGATTCCTGAAGCCGCTTCAGTTCCAGTTCCCGCTTGCGCGCGTCGTCCTCGGCCTTGCGGACCGTCTCCGCCCGCTGCTCGAGTTCGAACTCGAGTTCCTCGACTTCCTGCCGCGCCTGGTCCATCGCTTCCGCGCTCGCGCTCTTGAACCGCTCCAGCTCCGCGCGCAGCGCCTGCTCCGATTTCGACCGCTTCGCCGACTCCGATTGCACGCGGTCGAGATCGGACTGCAACTGATCGATCGCGCTCCCGCGCAGCGTCGTCCGCGCTTCCTCGGTCTCCACGTCCCGCGCGCGCGTCGCCAGTTGACGCCGAAGTTCCTCGACTTCCTTCCGCGCTTCGTCCAGCGCTTCCGCGCTCAGCGTCTTGAGTTGCGCGAGTTCCTGTTCGAGCAGGTCCTTCGATCGCGTCTTTTCCGAAGCCTCGCGTTCCTTGTTCGACAGTTCAGCCTGGAGCTTCGCGATCGCCTTCTCGCGTTTGCCGCTGTCCGCCTCCGCCGCCTGGACGGCAACCTCGTGCTTCGACAGTTTCGCGCGCAGCCCCTCGAGCTCGACGCGTGCGCGCTCCAGCGCCTCCGCGCTCGCCGCACGAATGGATTTCAGTTCGCTGTCGAGCCGCGCTTCGGATTCCGCCTTCTCTTCCGCACGCGTTCGCGTGTCGGCAAGCTGCTTCTGCAGGTCACGGATCGCCGTTTCGCGCG
>CAYPNI010000200.1:0-5161 GCA_964411925.1 uncultured Nitrospirales bacterium | reverse complement strand
CGAGCTCCTTGGCGATCTTCGAGAAGATCTTGCCCTTCTTGGCGTCAAGCGCGCCTTTCTTGCGCTTGATCGTGCTCCATTTACTATGGCCGGACATGCATCGATTCCTCTCTCGTCGTGCGGCCACGCGGGGCACTGCGGTAGACCCGGGCCAACCCCGCCAGTATATCAATCGCCCCTAAATCCGGGCAATTTGAGCTATGAGCGAGACCTGACCTGCATTAGGAGGCCTGCGACCTCCGAGAGGTCGCTGATCGTGTGCGCTGGCATCCTGCCGCCCTCGGGAAGGTCAGACGCGTTCGGCGGGAGGCGGTCACCGCGGGGATCGAACAGGACACTGGTGAGCCCGGCGTTTTCGGCGCCCGCGATGTCGTTTACGAGGTGGTCGCCGACCATGAACGCGTCTTCGGCTGCGGTTTCGGCGCGCTCCAATGCCAGGCGGAAGATGCGCGGGTCGGGCTTGTGCGCGCCGGCGGCTTCGCTGACCAGCACGAAATCGACGAAATCCGCCAACCCATGCCGCGCGATCTTCGCATCCTGCAGGTGGCAGTAGCCGTTGGTGATGATGCCCGTGGCGACGCCTGCGGACCGCAGGCGATCGAGCGTGTCTTTCGCGCCGGGATACGGCTCCGTGCCGGTCAGGACCAGGCCGACGAACGCGTCGCGCAGCCCGCGCGCGTGGGCCGGGTCGAGATGCAACGCCTCCAGCGTGTCCCGGAACATGCCGATGAGGGCCTGTTCGCCCGGCTCGGTCGGCTCGAACATCGCGCCCCGCAGCGCCTGGCCCTTCTCCCACAGCACACGGCCGAACTGTCGCGCGTCGACGCCATCGAAAATGCCGCGATTTTCCGCGTAAACCCGCTGCACCAACTCCGGACCGTCGAGCGTGTGCCGGAGCAGAGTTTCGTCGAGGTCGAAAAATACGGCCTGGGGCACTAGGGATGGTCTCCGTCCGCTGCGGGAAGCGCCCATTCTAATGGTTCAACGCACACGTAATCGAACGGGAAATGCGAAGACGGCGGTCCATTCGAAATGGATCCTCTGAGAAATGGAATCGAAATCCGCTGATTGCGGGTTCCTTGACGCAGGGAGATTCCCGCCGTCGCGGGACTCGCACAACGCGTCGTTCGACGTCCGCGTCGAGGATGAAAACGGCGGTCCGCCGGTCGCTTGACTGCGCCGTCAAGTGATATCATCTCTCCCCTTGGCGGATGGCGAACGGATCACAGCCGGGGAACGTTATGCGAATTCTAGTACGTATAGTCTTATGTGCAATCGGCGCGCACGCCGCGATCGCGTTTTCGGCGGAGCCGGACCTCGGCGCGGTCGCCAAGCACCAGGCGTTGCTCGATGTCGGCACCGATCTCCGGTTGATGTGCGTCGCCGCGCATCCGGACGACGAGGACGGCGCGACGCTGGCCATGTACCGCAAAAAATACGGATACAAAACGTTCGCCGTCCTGGCGACGCGCGGCGAGGGCGGCCAGAACGAAATCGGCCCGGAGTTGTACCAGGAGCTCGCCGTGCTACGCACGGACGAGATGAGCCGGGCCTCGGCGATTACCGGCGCGGAACTGCACTTCCTCGACTTGCCCGAGTTCGGCTATTCGAAATCGCGCGACGAGACCTTCGAGATCTGGGGGCATGACGTCGCGCTCGAAAAGATGGTACGGCTCGTCCGCGAACTTCGGCCGGACGTCATCATCACGCACCACGGCCCGACCGGCGGGCACGGGCACCACGAGGCGATCGGGCTCGTGCTGCAAGAGGCGTTCGACGCGGCGGCGGATCCGGACCGGTTCCCGCAACACATGAAAGAGGGCCTGCAACCGTGGCAACCCGCGCGGTTGTACCTGCGCAACTTCGGCGGCGGCGACGGCGCGCGTATCGCGTTCAACGAGCTCGACCCGTTCCGCGGAATCACCTACGCGCAAATCGCCGCGCAGGCCCTGGGCGAACACAAGACGCAAGGCATGCAGTTTTTCATCGACCGGTTCCTGACGAGCCGATCGACGGCGGCCTACGGACTGGTGAAGGAAGCCAAGGGCGGCACGCAGGGCGGCGGCGATGTGCCCGCGCCGGGCGGCGCCCTTTTCGAGGGGCTGCGCGACCGGGTGAGCAGCGACGCACGCGCAATATCGACCGCGGACCCCGAGACGGTCCAGGTGGGCCAGGCGACCGCGCTGCTCAAGGGCGCGGGCACCAAGGACGCCGGGGCGGCCGCGCGGGCGAACCGTCTCGCGGCGGCGCTGGCGGAGTTGCGCGTGACGGCGAAGGCGGACGACGCGGAAGCCGTCCCCGGCCAGGAAGTGTCGATCAGCGCGGAGGCGATCGACTTCGGCGCGAAGAACGCCACGAACGTGAATTTCTCTGTGCGCACGCAACCGTGGTTCGCCGCGGCGGCGATCGACCCGGTATCGCGATCGTTTTCGGACGACGGGTTCGCGACGGCGCCGTTCAAGATTGCCGTGCCGGCGGATCAACCGAGGACGACGCCGCACGCCGAGTTCGTGTACGACCCGAAGTTTTTGAAACCGCAGATATTCGTGACCGCGACGGCGGAGATCGACGGCGTGCCGGTGACGGTCGAGGCGCCGGTCTATCTCGAGATCGCGCCGGCCGTGAGCGTCGAGTTCCTGGATTCGCCGTACCTCATCGCCGGCAGCGGCCAATCGGTCGAATTTTCCGTGGTCGTGACGAACCACGCGCCGGCCGCCTCTGAGGCGTCCGTCACCCTGAGTGGTGAGGGCCTGAAACTCGATTCCGGCCCCATCCAGTTGAGTTTCGCGCGGCAGGGCGACCAGAAAGTGATTCCAGTGCGCGTGATTGCGGGGCGTCTCGAGGCGCTGAGCCGCGATTTCACGTTAACGGCCAAGGTGGACGGTTCGGACTACGCCAAGACCTGCCTCGTGCGCCAGGTGGACGCGGCCGTACCGCAGGACAAGCGGGTCGGTGTCATTCGCAGTTACGACGACACGCTGCAAATTACGCTGAACCGCCTCGGTGTTCCGTATGAACTGGTGGGCGTCGCGGACATCACGCCGGAACACCTCGCCGGGTTTACGACGGTCCTGGTCGATATTCGCGCCTACCTCGACCGGCCGGACCTGGTCGCGAACAACCAGACACTGCTGGACTACGTGAAGAACGGCGGCACCGCCATTGTCTTTTACCACAAGACCTTCGAGTGGGAGGCGTCGTACGCCCCTTACCCGATCACGATCGGCCGCGACCGTGTCACGGTCGAGACGGCGCCTATGGAAATCCTCCAGCCGGATCACGCGCTGTTCAACTCGCCGAACAAGATCGGCGCCGGCGACTGGGACAACTGGATTCAGGAGCGCGGCCTGTATTTCCCGAACAAGTGGGCGGATGAATACACGCCGCTCATCGCCGTGGCGGATCCCGGCGAGACGACGCCGCCGGGCAGCGTGCTCGTCGCGAAGTACGGCGACGGCACCTACATGTACACCGCGCTCGTGTGGTACCGGCAATTGCGCGCGCTGAACCCCGGCGCGGTGCGCATTTTCGCGAACATGCTCGCGCTGTAGTAAAGGAAGTAATGGCACAGAACGGGAAGTACATCGACACCTTTGAACTGAAACCCGGCGTTCGATTCGCGAAGAAGTATCGCGTGGGCGAATGCCTCGGCGCGGGGTGGGAGGGCGAGGTCTACCACGTCACCGAGGAATCGACGGGCATCGAGCGCGCCGCGAAGCTGTTTTTCCCGGCCCGCAATCCGCGCAACCGGGCGGTGAATTTCTACGCGAAAAAGCTCGATTCGCTGCGCGACTGCTCGATGGTCATCCGGTATCACACGCAGGAGCAGTTCCAGTTCCACGGACACCGCATCACGGCGCTCGTGAGCGAGTACGTGCAGGGCGAAATCCTCGCGGAGTACATCAAGCGGCAACCGAACAAGCGGCTGCAGCCGTTTGAGGCGGTCCACTTGCTGCATACGCTGGCCGAGGGTGTCGAGGAAATTCACGCGCTCGGCGAATACCACGGCGACTTGCACGACCTGAATATCCTCGTGCAGCGCATCGGACTCGGATACAAAGTGAAGCTCGTCGATTTCTACCACTGGGGCAAATGCACCGCGACGCACCGGTTCGACGACATGACCTCGTTGATTCGCCTGTTCTACGACAGCCTGGGCGGACAGAAGACCTATGCGAGCCAGCCCGAGGAAGTGAAGTACATCTGTTCGGGACTGAAACGCAACCTGATCGCGAAACGCTTCAAGTCGGTCGCGAAACTGCGCCGGCATCTGGAGACGATGGGCTGGGAATGACTCTGGCACGTGGCGGTGAACTAAACCGCTTGTTTCACGCGGAGCCGCGGAGCGCCCCTCTCCACCCTGTCATGCTGAACGGAGCGAAGCATCTCCCCGTCTGCCTACTCGCGACGCCCGCAAGAAACGGCGCGCAACGCAAGAGCAGAATATCAGGCGCCATTTGAGACAACGGTATCACTCCGCAACCCGGCGGGGAGATTCCTCACTTCGTTCGGAATGACAGGAACGGTGACGCCCTGGCGCGCGTCCGTTCGCGCCGGGCGTTTGTCGCTCCGTACCAGTTCCGCTCAGCTTATTGCAGCGTCGAGTCCGAATAGCGCCCGTCCACGATCCCGCGCACCTCGAGCATCGGCCGCGCCTGGAGCATGAGCGAGATCATCTCGGCGCGGTGCGCGTCGCTGCTGCCCTGGAGACCCGCCTGGGCGAGTTGCATCATGCCGTCGTAGTTCAGGCTGGCGCCGAGCGGATTACCGCGCAGCAGTTTGCCGAACGCCGCGACCGCGCTCGCGAACTTGAAGTCGCCGGTGGCCGCAGCGAGCGGTGTCGGCGAATCCGTCAGCGGAAATTCGAGCAGCTTGCTCTCGTGGCCCTCGGCTTCCTTGTAGCGCAGTTTCACCGTGAGCAGCTCGGCGCTTCGCGCGGGATGCGCCCCCGGTGCAACGGCGGCCGCTTCGACCTGCGCCGCGGGACGGGTCGGCTGGTACCGCAGCGAATCGACCGTGCCGGCCGCACTTGGCACCGGCCGCCCCGCGGGCACGACCTCGTACAGCGCGGTGACCGTGTGGCCCGCGCCGATCTCGCCCGCGTCTTTGCGGTCGTCGTTGAAGTCCTGCGCGGCGAGCGCGCGGTTCTCGTAGCCGATGA
>CAYPNI010000199.1:0-5241 GCA_964411925.1 uncultured Nitrospirales bacterium | reverse complement strand
CCCCTCCATCTCGATGGGGTTCTGCGTCGCCATCACGAAAAACGGCTCGACGAGTGTGTGCGTCTCCGACCCGACGGTCACGGTGTGCTCCTGCATCGCCTCGAGCAGCGCGGACTGCGTCTTGGGCGTCGCGCGGTTCACCTCGTCCGCGAGCACGATGTTCGCGAAGATCGGCCCCGGCCGGAACCGCATCTCGCGCCGGCCCTGCGCGTCTTCGAGGATCATGTTCGT
This sequence comes from uncultured Nitrospirales bacterium, assembly GCA_964411925.1. GTDB lineage: Bacteria > Hydrogenedentota > Hydrogenedentia > Hydrogenedentales > VFKU01. The sequence goes on along the minus strand of CAYPNI010000199.1, from coordinate 5,010 downwards.
GCCGATGATGTCCGCGGGCATCAGGTCCGGCGTAAACTGGATGCGCGAGAACGTGGACGCGAGCGACCGGCTCAACGTCCGCACGAGCATCGTCTTGCCCAGCCCCGGCACGCCCTCGAGCAGCACGTGCCCGCCCGCGAACAGCCCCGTCAACACGCCGTCCACGATCGCGTCGCAGCCGACAATGACCTTGCCGACCTCCGCCCGCAACCCGTCAAACGCCTTCCGAAACTCCCCAGCCTTCTCTTCCACGTTCATCGATTCGCCCTCTGATTCACCACGAAATCACACAAATATCGGCACTAAATCACACGAAAAGCGCTTAGACAATCATTCGCTTGAACTCCAGCCTCGCAGGTGAAAAGTTCAGAATAATGGCAAGGCGATAACCCGTTGCCTTCAGATAATTCAACGCCTGTCCCATATGCGTTCGAGATATTTCTTCTCCAGTCTTTAGTTCCAACACGATCGCGTCATTTACCAGGATATCGACGAAGAAGTTGCCAACCAATTGTTGTTTGTAATTGACACTTATCGGCACTTGCCTCTCCGCACGGAGTCCTCGATTCCTTAACTCGCACATGAGCGCGTTCTCGTAGACACTCTCCAAGAATCCGAAACCGAGGGTCTTCCACACCTCAATAGCCGCACCCACAATTTCGAAGCTCTCGTCCTTGTAAAGTAGGGATGCTTCTTCATCGCGCTCTTGACCTTTTTCGTGCATCTTTCGTGACCCTTTGGTGTGATTTCGTGGTTAATCCCTGTCCTTGTCCTTGTCGTCGATGCGCTGGGTCTTGCGCCGCATCGCGCGTTCCTTGGCCGCGAGCAGGCTCTGCGTATACGCATCCGGCGGGGGCTTCGGCGGTTCCGCGGGCGCGGCGGTCTCCGCAGCGGTCCCGGACTCCGGCTTCACCGGCGGCGCCTCGCCGAACGCAACGTCCTGCGTGGCCTCCGGTTCCACCCGCGAGTAATCCCGCTGCGCCGCCCGCGCCGCGAGGTACGCGCCTGTCACCGCCTGCGGCCGCGGCCGCGGCGCGCGCAGCACGCGCCTCACCCCCGGCACGCGCCGCAGCCCGCGTTGCGCCGCCGCGGCCATCGCGCCCCACGGCAGCATCACGCGCCGCACGAAGATCTCGATCGGGAACAGGCACACCGCCGCGATGATCAGCCACCGCCAGAGCGGCGTCACCGCGGGCGCGGCCGTCAGCGTATGTTCGAAGGGGTTGTCCCCGGGCGCGATCACGCGCCCGCCACCCACCGCCGCCAACTCCTCCAGCAGCGGTAGGTTCGTCGTCGTGTATTCGTACTCGCGCGAATACCCCAGCGCGAGCCCGGCGGGTAGCATGCCCGTCGTGCCGTCCGCGCGCGCATACGACAGGTTCAGCATGTACACGCCCTCATCGCTGAGCGGGAAGTCCGCCTCATAGATACCCGGCGCGGTCTGCGGCAATTCGATTTCCGTACGGTCAAATTCCGGGTTCGTCACGACGCCCCGCGGCCGCAGGAAGTTCAGAAACTTTCCGGAATCGTCCACGGCGTCGATCCGCACGTGTCCGCGCCCGTCGCGCACAAACGTGTCCACACGAAAACTGCTCGGCTGCAGGTCGCGCGTCGCCCAGCGGACCGTCTGCGACCAGAAACTGTTGAAGCCTTCCCAGGGCACCCAGTCCGCCGCCCAGCGCGTCGTCGCGTCGGACGTAAATGCGACGGACTTGCCCAGGCCGTAACGCCAATGCGCCAGCACGGGATCGTCTTCGTGCGACACCAGCGGCACGGTCGCGGTGTCCTTCGCCGTCGTCACCACGTAGCCGCGCAACTCGGGCACGACACTCCCGGCGATCGCCTGCAGCAACTCGGAGTCGTGCAACACCCGCGGCGTGAACGGCTCCTCGATCAGCAGTCCGCGTTTCACGACCGACGCCTCCTTCGTGAAAATCTGCGGCAGGTTGTTCGGGTTGTTCACGAAATAGAATTCGCCGCCGGTCGCCTGCGCGACGCTGCGCAACATGTTCTGGTCGCTCGGGCTGTGCGGATTGATGCATACCGTGCTCACCGCGATCCCGCCCTCGCTCAGCTTCGTCAGCAGCGAGTTCGTCGGCGCGGCCGGGTCGCCGTCGGAAATGATGATGACGCGCTTCGCCGCCGCGTCCGCGTTGATCAGCCCGTCGTACGCCAATTGCAGCGTCGTGCCGACGTCGGGCATGTCGCCGATGTTCTGCGTGCCCTGGCGAATCGCATTGGTCATGCTGCGCTTGTCGCCGACCGGTTCAAGTTTGTGAATCCAGCCCTCGCCCGCCTGCCAGTCGTAGGCCAGCAGGCCCATCAGGTCCTGCGCGGACAGCACGTTGAGCGCCGCCATGCTGATCTCGTTCGCCCACGCGTTGCCGTCCGCGAACTCCATCGTGTGCAGAATGAGCGCGAGTGCCCCGCGCGGCAGCATCTTGCGCTGCTTGATGTCCATATCGACCGGGAGCGCCTCCTCGATCGGCGTATCGAGAAACCCGCCCGCGCCGAACGCGTGCGGCCCGCCCACCATCACCAGCCCGACGCCGAGGTCGCGCACCGCCGCCTGCACCGCCTCCATCTGCGCCGTCGTCAGGTCCGTCGCGCTCACGTCCACCAGAATCATCGCGTCGTACGACTGCATCTGCGCGAGCGAAACGCCAAGTTCGCCCGGCGTCGCGAGATCGACCGTCACCCCCTCCGCGCGCAATGCCGCGTCGAGTTCGGCGCGCTCGCGAGAGTCCGCCGCCGCGACCAGCACGCGCGGCTCGCCATACACGATCGTGAACGCGCGCCCCGTATTGTTTTCGCGCACGGTGTCCGCCTCGGCATCGAGCTCGACTTCGTACTCGTAGAACCCCGACGCCGTCAGCTCCTGCGACAGCACGAATGTGTTGTCGCCTTTCTGCAGCGTGACGGTCTGCGGCGCGAGCATGCGCCGCTCCGTGCCCACGCGCTGGTAGATCCGCATCGTCGACTGCGTGTCTGCGTCCGCGCTGGCGACAACGCGCAGCTGGAAAGGCTCGTCCGCGGACGCTCGGTTTGGCGCTGTCACGCTCTTGAGCCGCACCTCGTTGCCGCCGCCCGTCTGCAGGGGGACCGTCACAATCTCCACGCCGGCCGCGCGCGCGATCTTGGCCTCCTCCACCGCCGCGCCGCGCGTCTCGTTGCCGTCGGAATACACCACGATTCGTTTCATGTGGCCCTGCGGAAACGCGGCCATTGCGAGGCGTATCGCCGACGCAACGTCGGTCTGCGTGCCGCCGACGTTGGAATAGATCTCGCGTAACCCGAGGTTCGGCGCTGCGCCCAGTTCGAGGCTCGCCTCGTCGCCGAACACGATCACGCCCGCCTTGTCGTGCTCGGTCATGTACGCGTCCGCGGCGTTGCGCACCCATTGCGCGGACGCGAGCCGCTCGGACTCCGGCACGCTGTCGCTCTGATCCAGCAGGAAAAACACCGCGAGGTCGTCGTTCGTGCGCACCCATTCCGCCCCGGCCAGCGCGAAGATCACGCACAGAAGAATCAGCGTACGCAATGCGACCGCGACTGCCTTGCGCGCGCCGCCCAGCGAATGGATGCGCGCCGCAAGCCACCAGGTCCACGGCAGCGCCGCCAGCAGCAGCAGCACCTCGGGATGCGCGAACCGCGGCCACTCGTTCACGCGATCGCCCCCAGCGCGAACCGCTGCACGCGGTGGTTTTCCGTGTCGGCGACGAAGACCTCGCCCGTTTCTGAAACGGCCACGCCGCGCGGCGCGGCGAATTCACCAGGGCCCCGCCCAGCCGCACCGAACTCGCCGAGAAACCCGCCGCCCTGGTCGTATCGCGAGATGCGGTTCGCGCCGTACTCGCACAGAACGATCGACCCGTCCGGCGCAATGGCGATCCCTTGCGGAAACTTCAGCTCGCCGCGGCCCGTTCCGGCGTGTCCGATGACGCGAAGCAGCGTGCCTTGAGCATCGAATAGTTGCAGCCGGTGGTTTGTCGTGTCGGCCACGCACACGACGTCGTCCGTGCCCATCGCAATCGCCATCGCGCGGTTGAATTGCCCCGGCTCGTCCCCGTGCGCGCCCCACGTCCGCAGGAATTGACGATCCTCGCCGAACACCTGCACACGCTCCGTGCCGTCGCCATATTCGCTGATGAAGAGTTGGCCGGCACTCGATTCGGCGATGCCCGTCGGGTAAATGAACTCGCCCGGCGCGCTGCCGTAGCTGCCCCACAGGGTGATCAGTTCGCCGCCCGGCGTGAACTCCGCGATCCGGCTGTAGTGCGTATCCGGCACGAGCACGCGGCCGTCCTTCGCGAACGACACGCACGTCGGCGTGCCGTTGTCGTGCTCGGGCATCGTCCACACCTGCAGGAACTCGCCATCGCGCGAGAAGACCTGAATCCGCCCCGTCATGTCGGCGACGTACACCCGCCCGTCGCGCACGCCGATCGCGCGCGGCCGCATGAATTCGCCATCGCGCGTACCCTGCGCGCCCCACGCGGCCACGTCCACGCGCGCGGGTCGGCCGCGAACACACCCCGCGACGGCCGCCGCGCAACCCACAAGAAACGAGCGCCGGGAAAATCGACTATGTGTGGCAGGCTTAAGCGGGGTCAAGCTTAAGCCTGTGCTCCGCCGCGCGGTCCCTTCTGTCGTCTTCTTCACGAGCCCGAGAAACGCTCCAGAACCGCAGCTGCATTCAATAAATCAGCCCGCCACCGTCATTGCGAGGAGCGGGGGTTGCGACGAAACAATCTCTTTCACCAATGCGCCACGCAGCCAACCAGAAACAACGTCACCGCGGTGCGTTCTCCGGCTCAATCGCGCCGAAGTACTGTCGCACGAATTCCTTCGCGCCCGGCGGAATTTCTTCCTGCGCCAGCGCTTGTTCGGCTTCCTGTTCGAGCTGCTCGAAACTTCCGCTCAAATACTCGACCGTAGCTTCCTCGCCCTGCTCGGGCGCGCTCCGCTGCAACAGGTCCGCGAGCATCTTGCCCTTGGTCATCGGGCCCG
>CAYPNI010000198.1:0-5287 GCA_964411925.1 uncultured Nitrospirales bacterium | reverse complement strand
TGGACGGCCGCGTCGTTTTCGAGATGCCCAAGGTGCAGGTGATGCGCGCGTGGGTCCTCAATCACCAGTTTCACCACCGCGGGCAGATGTCCGTGTACTTGCGCCTGCTGAACATCCCCGTGCCGTCCATCTACGGCCCGTCCGCCGACGAGCAGGGCTAGGGCGGCACCGCGCAGCTATTCGTGACCACGCGTGCCGCTCCCGGCGGCGCGTTAACGAGGAGAGCGAAGTCATGGCCATCATCGATGCGATTGCAATGGAGTACCAGTACGAGACGGGCGTCACGCGCAAGGTCATCGATCGCGTGCCCGAGGACAAGTACGACTGGAAGCCGCACGACAAGTCGATGTCGGCGGGGCAGCTTGCGTCGCACCTGGTAGAGATTCAGGGGTGGACAGCGGGGACGCTGGCGCAGGGAGAGTTCAATCTCGACGGCTACAAGGCGTTCAAGGCGAAATCGAAGGGCGATCTGCTCAAGAACTTCGACGCACTGGTTGCGGAGTCGCTGAAGGCGATGAAGGGTGGCGTGACCGATCAGGCGCTCATGCAGCCGTGGAAGATGACGCAGGGCGGGAAGACGATTCTGGAGATGCCCAAGGTACAGGTGTTGCGCGCGTGGGTGCTCAATCACCAGTTCCATCACCGCGGGCAGATGTCGGTGTACTTGCGGTTGCTGGGCGTGCCGGTGCCGTCGATTTACGGTCCGTCGGCCGACGAACAGGGCTGAGACCCGCCGCGCGCGATTGCGCCACCGCTGAACGAAAGCGCGAAGGGCGCCGGATCCGTCCGGCGCCCTTCTCGTGTTGGTCGATCCTTCCGCTTGCGAGCGGCCTTTAGACCGCGAAAATCAGCTCTTTTTCCGCACCGAAGTCTTCGTCCTTGGCCAGGTCTTCCAGCGGCGCGAACACGCGTTCGCAATCCGTGCGGAAGATCCGCATCTGCGCTTCGTAGAGCAATCCCAAGAGTTCTTCGATCGATTCGTTTCCGCTCATGGTGGTCAGTCGCCTCGTGTAAGTCCGCGTTATCCCCAGAACCGCTGAATTGGACTTAGCAACGGATGTGCCGAACGGCCGCCGGCGCGAAATTGCAGCGAATTCGACGTTTTCGCGCGCGGAATCCGTCCTGGACGGCGTCCGAAATTGTCACCGGGAGCGACGCGCGTTCAAAAGCGTGCGGGAGGTGTAACGCAATTGCGACTTTTTGAGACGCTGCAATCGCGCGGGGGGAGGTTGCGCTCGAAGCGAGATTGCTTCGTCGTCACGTCGCTGGCGTGACTCCTCGCAATGACTGGGCTGGAGGGCGAGCGTCCTCGCGAGCCGGACCGCCGAGCGGAGGACACAGGCCTAAGCAAACCCCGCTTAGGCCTGCCACACGATGAGCGTCCTCGCGAGCCGTTGCACCTGGTGGAGGAGATTGCTTCGTCGTCACGCCGCTGGCGTGACTCCTCGCAATGACAGGGTGGGAGGGCGAGCGTCCTCGCGAGCCGGACCGCCGAGCGGAGGACACAGGCCTAAGCAAACCCCGCTTAGGCCTGCCACACGATGAGCGTCCTCGCGAGCCGTTGCACCTGGTGGAGGAGATTGCTTCGTCGTCACGCCGCTGGCGTGACTCCTCGCAATGACAGGGTGGGAGGGCGAGCGTCCTCGCGAGCCGGACCGCCGAGCGGAGGACACAGGCCTAAGCAAACCCCGCTTAGGCCTGCCACACGAGTCGCGTGACGGCTCACACGTACGCTCGCCTCACGAGAAGTAATGCCTACTCGAATTTGAGCAGGTGGTAGTTCTTTTTGCCGGTGCGGACGACAGCGACGGATCCTGAGAGCAGGGCCTCGCCGGTGAGGCGGGCGGAGTCGTCGCCGATCTTTTCGTTGTTGAGGTAGAGCCCGCCGTTCTGGATGAGACGGCGCGCCTCGCCCTTGCTCTTGAACACGCCGCACTCGACGAGGACGTCGACCAGCGGCCGATTCGCGGAGAGCGTGGACTTCGGCAGTTGGGCGCTGGGCATGTCCGCGAAGATGTCCTCTAGCGTTGCGGCGTCCAGGCCGTCGAGCGAACCGCCGAACATAGCCTGGCTGGCCTTGCGCGCGTCGGCCAGCGCGTCCGCGCCGTGCACGAGTTCCGTCATTTCGACGGCGAGCACCTTTTGCGCGGCGCGTTCCTGGGGAGCGTCCTGCACAGCGCGCGCGAGATCGTCGATCTCCTCGTGCGAAATGAACGTGAAAAACTTCAGGAACTTTACAACGTCCGCGTCGGCCGTGTTGATCCAGAACTGGTAGAACTTGTAGGGCGACGTCCGATTCGCGTCGAGCCAGACGTTGCCCTTCTCGGTCTTGCCGAACTTGCCGCCGTCGGACTTCATGACGAGTGGAAACGTCAAGCCGAAGGTCTCCGCGTCGCGCATGCGCCGGGCGAGGTCCATCCCCGCGACGATGTTGCCCCACTGGTCGCTGCCGCCGACCTGCAGTCGGCACTTGTATTCGTCGTAGAGCTGCATGAAGTCGTAGGCCTGTAGCAACTGGTACGAGAACTCGGTGTAGCTGATGCCGTGTTCGCGATCTTCGAGGCGCGCGCGCACGGATTCCTTCGCGATCATCGCGTTCACCGAGAAATGCTTGCCGATGTCGCGCAGGAACGTCACCATATGCAGCCGGCCGAGCCAGACCATGTTGTTCGTCACGATGGCGTCGTTGGGCGGCTTGAAGTCGAGATACTTCCGGATTTGCGCTTCGATGCCTGCGACGTTGCGGTCGACTTCGGCCAGCGATTGCAGCGCGCGCTCCTGCGCCTTGAAGCTCGGGTCGCCGATCATGCCCGTCGCGCCGCCGATGAGCGCGATGGGCCGGTGCCCCGCGCGCTGAAACCGGACGAGGCCGAGCAGCGGAATCAGCGAGCCGATATGCAGGCTGTCGGCGGTCGGGTCGAACCCGGCGTAGACGGTGAAGCGCTCCTTCTCGAGCCGCTCACCGATGTCCGGGTGCGTGGTCTGGCTGATGAGGCCGCGCCAGGCGAGGTCTTCGTAGAGGGTCATCGTTCTCTCTCAGAATGCACCGCGAGCGGTCGATCCAGACGCGGAGTGAGGCAGAGATTATCCGATTTCGCAGGCGAAGACCAAGAAGGTCACGGCGCGGTTGTGAACGTCCAGACGATCGGATCGAGCGGTACGCCATGCGCGCTCTGGAAATTGTTCGCGAAGGCGGCGTTAAGTCCGATGCTGTACGTCGTGCCGGGTTTGAGCGTTACCGGCGCGGTGCAGACGAGACCATCCTCGCTCCACACGGGTTTTCCGGCACCCTCGGGCTGCGTGCCGTCGGTCTTCGTCCAGGAGAAGCCGCCGCCCATCGGCTGACTGAAATTCACGATGAGCTGTGTCGTCAGCGCGGGCACGTCGGCCGCGCCGTTTGCGGGCAGCATCGAGACGACCTCCGGTTTCGCGGCCTTCGCGATGGTCTCGTCGCTCGCGCCTTTCGTGACGAAGTAGATCACGCGGAATTCCGCCGGCAGGCCGGACTCGTTTTGAAAGTTCCGGTGGCTGGTCGAATTGACGCCGACGCGGTAGAACGTGCCCTCGCTCAGGTCCACCGGCAGGACACACGTTTTCTTGTCGGCTTCCCAGCGCGGTTTGCTGGTGGTCTTCGGGAAGGCGTCGCCGCCGCCCGTCCAGGAGAACCCCGACGCCATCTCCTGGTCGAAGGTGATTCGGATCTCCGTGGTGGCCGGGTCTACGTCCGTTGCGCCGATGGCGGGCTGCGTGCTGAGGATTTTGGGGGCGGATTCGGCCGTCAGCGAAGCGGAGAACATCGTGAACACGATGGCGAGTGCGCCGATGTGCGTTCGATGGATTCTCATGGCGATTCCTCCTGAGACTCTGGTCATTCTACAAATACCTGACCCTGTTGACGAGGATTCGTTTTGTCATCCCCGCGGAGGCGGGGATCTCGCTTCGAGTCGCGCGTCTGCTACGTAAGGAGATTCCCGCCTTCGCGGGAATGACAAAGGGGTGGCGTCTGGCGGAAGTGTTTGCTTCGTCGTCACGCCGAGGGCGTGACTCCTCGCGATGACAACAAGGCGGGAGAGTTGGGGCTCCGGAGCTTCGCCGGCGTCGCGGGTTAGCCGCCGGGACGGCGGCGCTACGAGATTACGCGGCGGATTGGCGGCGCTGCGGGTGAGGCGAGGGGACGTCGCGCCGTTCGGGCGGCGTTACGGGGCGGTCCGCGGATCGGCGATGCTCCGCGTTAGCCGCCGGGACGGCGGCGCTTCGATAGCAGCGCTACGACCGGCGCTTTCTCAGGTTCGTGCTTTGGTGACGCCGCCTTCTTCTTCGCGCAGGACTCGCTTGAGGAGCTTGCCGGTGGCGTTCTTGGGCAGGCCCGCGCGGACGCTGATGTACTTGGGCACTTTGAACGCGGCCATGTGTTCGCGGCAGTAGGCCTGCAAGTCCTCGATCGACATACTCGCGCCCGGCTTGAGCACGACGCAGGCCTTCACCGATTCGCCCTGGTAGTCGCTCGGCACGCCGATAACGGCGCAATCGACCACGTCCGCGTGGCGCATGATGACGTTCTCGAGTTCGATCGGGTAGACGTTGTAGCCGCTGACGACGATCATGTCCTTCTTGCGATCGACGATGTAGAGATATCCGTCCTCGTCGAAGCGGCCCATGTCACCCGTGTGGAACCACCCGCCGCGGAACGCCTCCTCGGTGGCGTCCGGCCGGTTCCAGTAGCCGAGGAAAATATTCGGACCGCGCGCGACCACCTCGCCCACCTCGCCCGGCTTCACGTCGTTGTCATTTTCGTCCACGAGGCGAATCTGGACTTCGCCGATCGCGGGGCCGACGGCGCCCGGTTTGTTCACCGGCCCGGCCATGTTCGTCGTCAGTGTGGGCGCCGTCTCGCTGAGGCCGTAGCCCTCGTGGATCTGCACGCCGGTCAGCGCCTTGAACTTTTCCATCACGACGACCGGCAGCGGCGCCGCGCCGGAAAACGCGCCGCGCAGCGACGTGGCGTCGAACTTGTCCAGCCCCGGGGTGTTCACGAACGCGTGGTACATCGGCGGCGCGCCGTAGAACAGCGTGACGTCATACTTTTCGAAATCCTGGAAGATCTTCGTCGCGTCGAATCGGTTGTGCAGCACCATCGACTGCACCGCGGTGAACGCGCGATTGATGACGAGGTCGAGCGCGTACGCGTGGAACAGCGGCAGCACGCAGAGCGTTACGTCATCTTCGATGCCGGGCAGGCTGCTCGGCAGGTCCTGCGTGTTGCGCAGCACGGCGAGGATGTTGTTGT
>CAYPNI010000197.1:0-5296 GCA_964411925.1 uncultured Nitrospirales bacterium | reverse complement strand
CTCGTGCACTTCATCCAGACGCCGTCGGGGACTTTGTTTTTCTCGCCGATGAACCCCGCGAACTTGCTGCGTTTGAAAAAGGTCATCTCAGGCCTCGATGCCGGACGCCGCCTTTTCCGTGCCGGTCGTGTTCTCGGCGAAGTTGTCCGGATGGAAGAGCAGGCGGCCGCAGTGCTGGCAGGCGTGAATCTTGTGCCCCTGCAGGATTTCGTTAACGATCTGCGGGCGCAGGTGCATGTTGCAGCCGGTGCAGACTTCGTTCAGCATCGGCACGAGTACGTCGCCCGATGGAAACTTCTTGCGCAGCCGGTCGTACTTGGAGATCAGGTCCTTTTCGACGCCGACGGCAATCGTCGGCCGTTCGGTTTCGAGCACGACGCGTTTCTTTACCGCTTCGGCCAGTTCGGCGTCGATCTCCGCGCACTCCTTGTCGAGGCGTTTCTGTTCCTCGGCGATGCGTTTGCGATCCTCGTCGAGGCGCGCCTTGGCTTCGTCCATCTCGACCATGATCGCGATGATGCGCTCCTCGCGCTGGCCGATCGTTTTCTTGACAGCGTCGATCTCGTGCAGCAGCGCGGCGTATTCCTCGTTCTTCTTGACCGAATTGAGCTGCTGCTGATATTTGAGGATTTGTTCTTTCTTCTGTTCGATGTCTTTTTCCGCGCCGCGCTGTTCGAGTTCGAGGTTTTTGACGTGTTGCTCGCGTTCCTTGAGTTCCGCGGTAAGCCGGTCGCGGATGGTCAGGTACTTCGTCTTCTGCTTGGGGATCTCCCGTTCGCGCGCATGGCAGTCGTGCAGGCGCGCGTCGAGCTCCTGAAGCTTGATCAGACTATTCAACCTTGACTCTTTCCCTCGCGCTCGCGAGTGCAACAAAAAAGGCCGCAGCTTACGCTGCGGCCCGGTTCACCGAATCCAGGGCATCATTTTTCGGAGTTCCGCCCCCACCTTCTCGACAGGGTGGCTGGCATCCGCGTCGCGAAGACGCTGGAAGTTCTTGCCGCCTGACTCGAACTCTCCGATCCATTCCTTTGCGAAGTCCCCGTTCTGGATGCGCTTGAGCTGATCCCGCATCGCCTGTTTCGTGGCGGCGGTTACGATCTTCGGTCCGACGCTCATGCCGCCATACTCCGCCGTGTCGCTCACGGAGTAGTTCATGAACTTCAATCCGCCACGATAATATAGATCCACAATCAGCTTCAACTCGTGCATGACCTCGAAATACGCGATTTCGGGCTGATAACCCGCTTCGGTCAACACTTCGAAGCCGGCCTTGATCAGCGCCGCCGAGCCGCCGCACAGCACCGTTTGTTCGCCGAAGAGGTCGGTTTCGGTTTCTTCCTTGAACGTCGTCTCGATGATTCCTGCGCGGGCGCCGCCGATTCCCGCGCCGTAGGCGAGCGCGGTCTTGAGCGCGTTGCCCGTGGCGTCCTGATAGATCGCGACCAGGCACGGCACGCCCGCGCCGCGCTCGTATTCATCGCGCACGAGGTGGCCCGGGCCCTTGGGCGCGATCATGAACACGTCGATGTCCGCGCTCGGCTTCACGCGGCCGAAGTGGATGTTAAACCCGTGCGCGAACATGAGCGAGTCGCCTTTCTTCATGTTCGGCGCGATTTCGTTTTCGTAGACCGTCTTCTGGATGGTGTCCGGAATGAGGACCATGACGATGTTGGCCCGCTTGGCCGCGTCGGCCACGGAGAGCACCTCGAAGCCGGCTTCCTTCGCGGCCTGGCAGGTCTTGCTCTGCGCGCCGCCGCGGTGGCCGACGACCACGCTGACGCCGCTGTCGCGCAGATTCATCGCATGCGCGTGGCCCTGACTGCCGTATCCAATGACCGCGACCGTCTTGCCCTTGAGTAGACTCAGGTCCGCGTCCTTCTCGTAGTACATTTTCGCCACGGGTACTCTCCTCCGTCCTCGATCCGCTCTTATATGTTGGCGAGCCGACGCTCGCGTTGTATCCCCGGCTCGCGAGTACGCTCGCCCTTCCGGCAATGGACTTACGCCTTCGCAACCGTCTCCGCGAGTTGCCCGGCGCCCTGGGCCGACCGCAACAACGCGATCTTGCCGGTGCGCGCGATCTCGGCGATGCCGAACGGACGCACCATGTCCACAAACGCCGCGATCTTGTCTTCCGAGCCGGTGACTTCGATGATCACCGCATCGCGGCTCATGTCGATCACTTTCGCGCGGAAGATGCTGGTGATTTCGAGCAGTTCGGCGCGGCGTTCCGCGCCGGCGGTCACCTTCACCAGCAGCAACTCACGCTCGACGTGTTTTTCGCGGGTCAGATCCTTGACTTCGATCACCTCGACGAGTTTCTCGAGCTGATTGATGATCTGCAGGAGCACCCGCTCGTCGCCGTGGACGGCGACCGTCATCCGCGAAATCGTGGCGTCCTCGGTTACGCCTACACACAGGCTCTCGATGTTGTAGCCCCGCGAACTGAACAGGCCGGAGATCCGGGCAAGCACGCCGAAGTGGTTGTCAACGAGAACGCTGATGGTGTGCAACATGGATCGAAACCTCAGTTGTATCGGTTCATGGCCGCGTCCAGGCCTTCCCGGATGCAGCACAGACACGCTTCGACTGCCGTGTCCATCGCCAAGTCGATGGACTCGCGCTCGTCGGGCCGGAACTTGCCGAGCACGTGACCCACGCGCTCGCCGCGCTGGGCTTCGGCGCCCACACCCACGCGCAGCCGGGGCACGTCCTCGCTGCCCAAACGTTCGATTACCGATTTCATGCCGTTATGCGTACCGCCGGTGCCATTCTTGCGGAGCCGGACCTTTCCAAGCGGCAGATCGACCTCGTCGTAAACGACCAGAATCTCACCCGGACCGTCCGCATGATACCGGGCGGCCTGTGCCACGCTGTCTCCGCTCAGATTCATGAACGTCAACGGCTTGAGGAGCAGAATCTTCCGCCCGTCCAGCCGCGCCTCGGCGATCTGCCCGCTGAACTTCTCGCGGGCGAACGCGACGTTGAGGCGTTCGGCGAGCCGATCGAGCACGTCAAACCCGACGTTGTGCCGCGTATGGCTGTAGGCCCGGCCGGGATTGCCGAGCCCAACGATCAGTCGCACGCCGCTCGCGGTCGCGTCCGTCAGGATTTCTTGCCTTCCGCCGCCGCAGGGGCAGCCGCTGTGGCCGCCGCCGGAGCAGCCGCGGCCTCGCCCTCGGCAGGAACCGCGCCGGGTTCGGCACCCTCAGCCGGCGCCGCAACGGTTTCAACGATAACGCGCGGCACCTGTACGACCGCCAGTACGCGATCGGGGTTCGTCAATACTTCGATGCCTTCGGGCACGACAAGCGCCGCGATGGTCAGACTGTGCCCGATCTTGATTTCGGAGACGTCGGCCTTCAGGAAGTCCGGAATGGCCGTCGGCAGACACGAGACTTCGACCTCGCGGGTCGCGTGTTCCAGGACGCCGCCGTCGACGACACCGATCGGCCGGCCTTCGAGCTTGGTCGGCACCATGGTCGTGATCTTCCGCTTGAGGTCGATGCGCATCAGGTCAGCGTGGATAACGTGGCCGCGGACCGGGTGGTGCTGCACCTCTTTGAGCAGGGTGGGCCCGTTCAGGTCCGGATGATCGCTCACTTTGAGGTCCACGATCGCGTGTTCGCCCTGCGCGCCGTGGATGGCGGTGGTGAACTCGCGCTCATTGAACGTCACGTGCACGGGTTTCTGACCCGGGCCGTAGACCACCGCGGGGACGCGGCCGTCGCGCCGGTTCTGGCGCGATGGGCCGGTACCCGAACGCTCGCGGGACGAGGCCGTCAGACTAATCATCTTCATGGTGTGGGGCTCCTCAGCGATCAGCGGAACAATAGGCTGACCGATTTTTCCTCGTGAATCCGTTTGATCGCTTCGCCGATTAGCGGAGCAAACGTGATGACTTTGATTTTGGTCGAGTTGCGCGCCTCATCACGCAGCGGAATCGTGTCGCTGATGATGACTTCGCTCAATACCGAGTCTTCGATGCGTTGTATGGCATTTCCGCTGAAAACGCCGTGCGTGGCGCAGGCTGAAACGGAAACCGCGCCGTGATCCATGACCGCCTGCGCGGCTTTGACCAGCGTGCCCGCGGTGTCGATCATGTCGTCGAAGATAATCGCGCGTTTGCCCTTGACTTCGCCGATGAGGTTCATCACTTCGGACTCGTTCTCGCGCGGCCGGCGCTTGTCCACGATCGCGAGCGAGGCGTCCATGCGATTGGCCGCTTCGCGTGCGCGGCGCACGCTGCCCATGTCCGGCGAGACCACGACGAGGTCGGGCCCGCGTAATTTCTGCATGTGCTTGACGAGCTCGACGTTGCCGCTCAAATGATCGACCGGTACGTCGAAGAACCCCTGGATCTGGTCGGCGTGCAGGTCCACCGTGAGCACACGGTCGGCGCCCGCCGTGACAATCAGGTTTGAAACCAGCTTGGCGGTGATCGGCGCGCGCGGCTTGTCCTTGCGGTCCTGGCGCGCGTAGCCGAAGTAGGGCAGGACTGCGGTGACGCGCGAGGCGGACGCGCGGCGCGCCGCATCCACGAGAATCAGCAGCTCCATGATGTTGCGGTTGATGGGCGGCGCGGTGCTGTTGATGATGAAAACGTCTTTGCCGCGGATGTTCTCGCCGATCTGGACGCGGACCTCGCCGTCGCTGAACTGGCCGATGGTGGCCTTGCCCATGACTTCGTAGACGTGTTCGCAGGCGCCGCTCGCGAGTTCCTGCGAGGCAGACCCCGAGAAAATTTTCATCTCGTCGCTGTAGGACACGGCTCCGCTTCCACGTACTCTGGCCGAGGGTTACACCCGAAAGGACGACCGCGCCTGGCTGGGGCGGAAGGATTCGAACCTTCGGATGCCGGGACCAAAACCCGGTGCCTTACCACTTGGCGACGCCCCATCGCAGTCGCGGCCTGGGATCGCCACCGACCCCGCCCAACCGGCGCGAATGGGCGGTCGAGGCAAGGTCCGCCCCGGCGCTCCGAAAACCGCGGGAGTATAGCAACCGAACGAATCGTAAATCAATTCGTAGAAGGCACTTCGGCATGCGCCACGACCGGTCGGTGGAACTCCAAAACGCACTAGTAGTGCGACCGAATTCGTTGCAGCAGCGCGACGCTCCTCTGGGCGTTGTCCTGCGCCGCCTTGGCTATTTCCACCGCCTTACCCTGTTGGAGCTCGAGCCTCAAGCGGGTGAATTCCGCGGCCAACGGGAGGACTTCGTTCCCGATTTGCTTCGCCTCGTCGCGCTTGCCGAGTTCCATGAGCCGACAGAGGGCGCCGTCGCAACCGCAGAC
>CAYPNI010000196.1:0-5413 GCA_964411925.1 uncultured Nitrospirales bacterium | reverse complement strand
TCGAAGTGGACGGCGAGCCCTTCGAGGACGGCGTGAACTACACGGTGTTCTTCAAGGACGTCGAATAGACGCGTCTGCCTCAAAAATGCCGCGAGGTCCCGTACCACTTCGAGCCGCCGTGGTCGAGATGCAGGACGGGGACGCCTGAGAGTCTCAGTTCTTCGCCGAAGTGTTTGCGCATGTCGATGCTGAACTGGTAGTCGGCGCCTTCGAAGTGATCGGCCTCGTAGTACTTGACCTGGTCGAAACACGCGCGGCGGACAACCTGGCAGAACCCGATGGGCACGCCGTCCATTTCGCGGTAGCGGAACTCACCGCTGCTCGCTAGTAATGTGTCCCATTGTTCCCACGGCCGCACGTCGCCGAGCAGGACCTGCGCGGTCGTCTCGCGACTCAGCAGCTTGCGGCCATCCGGCACGATGAAGCTCGACTCGTCCGCGTGTTCGAGCACGCGCTCGAAGAAATCCGGCGGCAGGATCGTGTCTGCGTCGAGCAGCACGACCCATTCGCCCCGCGCCTTCTTGATCGTCTCATTGATGATGAAGCCCTTCGCGCGCGCCTTGCGCTCGGTGAACGTGGAACGGTGCATCGCGAGGTCCGGGTGCGCGAGTTGCACGCTGTCGAGCACGTCCTCGGTCGAGTCCGTCTCGGGCACGTACGCGACGAGCACTTCGATGTCGCCGTGCGGAATGCCGCGCTGGTGCGCGACGGCCTGAATGACCGCCTGCAAGCGCCGCGCGTACCGCACGCAGACGGTGACGACGGAAAATTTCGGCGCGGGGCCGGTGGGTTTCGGCGCGATGCGGTCACTCCAGAGCTGCACATTCTGCGTCACGATCGAGTTGTCGATGTTCCACGCGGAGATGCGGGGTTCGAGCCGGTCGCCGAGGCGCAATGGCGCGTAGTAGTGGCCCTGGAACGTGACGGGGCGCACGGGCTCGCCGTCGCGCAGCAGGACGTAGCGCCCGTCTTTCTCGACGTGCAGCACGACGCGGTGCCGGTAGCCGTCCATCGGACATACCAGCTTGCAGTCGCGTCCGAGACTGAACCCGATGAATTCCGCGATGCCGCCGCCGAACACGACTGCCAGCGTGAACGGCGGGTCGAACACACCGAGCGGTGTGCTGAGTTTTTCCGTGTTGGTGAACCCGAACCAGCGCACGCCGCCGGGGAGTTGGTGGCTCCACTGGCCGTCGGTCTTGTACTCGAACGAATCGATTTCGCGGTCCGGCGGCCGCTCGTCCATGGTCCGCCGCGCCGCCTCCGCAAGCGTGCGGTTCGTCTCCTCGCGATCGACGCGGTCCCGATCGATCGCGTCGTAATGTTTGGCCGTGTCCGCGGCGAAGTGCAGCGGATTCATCACGATCTCGCCTTCCTGGGGCGTCACCTCCGCGCCGGGCAGGCTGCTGCGCATCTCCGGCGTTTCATGGTCGCAGATATGACGCAGACTACAGATGCCGCACAACGGGCCCAGCGCGTGAATCGTCTCGCGACGTTTGCGTTGCAGGGCCTTCTCGGCGCGGAGCTGGCCCTCGGGCAGCGGCGCGGGCACGCTGCGGATGAACCGGATGTGCCCGGTGAGCTTGTGCCAGGCGACGATGCGCGCGCGCAGCCAGGGCGACTCGAGCAGCCAGGGCAGGAGCTTGTTGTCGATGGGATTGTCGAACAGCGTGTGCTTGCCAAGGACGATCGAAATGATCTTGCCGGCGATCACCGGCGACCGATCGCGCAACTTCAGCGCAAGCTCGTAGCTGTCCTGCCGGTAGTGCTGGTGCATGCTGTAGAACTGTTTTTCGTTGACCACGAGCGGCCAGTGGCGCCGCGGCGCGAGGCAGAACCGCACGCCCACGAGATTGCACTCGATCCCGCGCGCCTGGATCGCGTCGGCCAGTTCCGCCATGCGATCGAGGCTTTGTACGGTCTGCGTTTTACCCGGCGATCCCTCCGCATCGACGAACGGATCGTCCGGCGCGATATTCACCACGGTGACGCCCGCGCGCAGATAGCTGTCCGCGTACTCTTCCGCGTTGAGTGTCGCGTGCAGCGGGAACGGCAACTGCACGCGAATCGGAATCCCGGCCTCCGAGGCCGCGGCCATCCACGCGGAAAATTTCGGATCCGTCACGCGCTTGGGCGTGAGGAAGATGTCGAACAGCCCCTGGTCGCGCAGGCCGTCGAGCCGCGGCGGCGCATGGCGGCAGTTGGTGCGCAGGCTCACGCGCAGGTCGAGCGTACGGCCGAACGCGAGCGCGCGGCCGAGGCGCGCCTCCATTTCGTCGGGCTCGGAATTCAGCAGGACATCGAGCTTGTCCGTCTTGAATACGATGCGGTTCAGCCGCAGCCATCGGCGCACATCGCCCGCGCTATAGCGCCGGCCGCGTTCGTTCTCGCCAAGCACGAGGCCGCGCGCGGGGCCGATG
Organism: uncultured Nitrospirales bacterium; assembly: GCA_964411925.1. Lineage (GTDB taxonomy): Bacteria > Hydrogenedentota > Hydrogenedentia > Hydrogenedentales > VFKU01. Next base: position 2,993 of record CAYPNI010000196.1, on the reverse strand, counting down.
GCGCGTGCCGGCGGCAACGTGAGACGGCCGGACGCGGCAGCTACATGTGTTTCTGCGTGCCGTACCATTGACTGCCGCCGTGGTCGAGGTGCAGCACCGGAGTGCCGGAGAGCCGGCTCACCTCGCCCAGGTGCTCCATCATCTTCGCGCCGAAATACATGTCGGCGGTCTCGAAGTGGTCCGCCTCAAGATAAGGAAACGTGTCGAGATACTTCGCGCGAAACGTCTGGCAAAAGCCGACTGGGATCCCGTAGGTCTCGCGGTGGCGGAACTCGCCCGCGCCGGCGACGAGCTCCGTCCAGCGATCCCAGGGGTCGATTTCGCCCATCAGGATTCGCGCGGTGACGTCCTTCGGCAGCAGTTTGCGCCCGTCCGGCGCGATGAACTCGGCGTGCGCAGAGATGGCCTCGACCTTCGCGAGGTAATCCGGAGGTAGCAGCGTGTCCGAATCGAGCAGCATGATCCACTCGCCTTGCGCCAGCTTCGCCGCCTCGTTGATCAGGAACCCCTTGGAGTTGATGAAGCGTTCCGGAAACGGGTTTCGGACGATGTGAAGATTGGGGTACGTCATCATCGCGGAATCGATCAAATCGTCCGTGGCATCGATTCCAGGCACGTAGTTCACGATGACCTCGACCGTATTGAGATCGAAGTTGATCTGGTGCGCGAGACTGCGCAACACCGCGTGCAGCCGGCGGGTAAAGCGTGTGCTGACGATGATGACGGAATATTTCGGTTTCCTGCGCGCCGCGGGCGGTGTCCCGGTCCAGATGCGCACATTCTGGGTCGCGATGCACTCGTCGATGTTCCACGCGGCGATGCGCGGCTTCAGGCGGTCGCCCAGACGCGCTGGAAGATAGTAATGGCCCTCGAATTCGGCCGGCCGCACGGGCACGCGATCACGCAATAAGACATAGCGGCCGTCCGCGGCGACATGCAGCGTGACGTTGTGGCGGTAGCCTTCCATCGGGCAGAGCAGGCGGCAGTGCCTGCCGAGATTGAACCCGACGTAGTCCGCGATTCCCGCGCCGAAGTCCACCGAAATCGTCAGCGGTGGCGAAAACTCGCCGAGCGGCGTACTCAACCGCTCGATGTTGCTGACCGACCACCACTTGAGGCCGCTCTCCATCCGGTCGAAGTACGTTTCCTCGACGCTATAGTCGTGAGGGCCGACCTGGAGGTCCGGCGTTCGGTTCGTCACGATCGCGAGCGCATTGGCTGCGAGCTCCGCCCGGCGGTCGTCGGCTTCCGCACGCGCGGCGTCCAGTTCGTCGTAGTACTTCGGCTGGCGTGCGGAGAAATGCAGAGGCGAGACGACGTGATCGCCCGAGACCGGCGAGGCGGGAATGCCGGGCAGCGCGGCGACCGCCTCGTGGGACACGTGGTCGCAAATGCGCCGCAGCGAACACAGGCGGCACGGCGTCGGCAGCGCTGCGGGGTCGGTCTCGCGCGCCTGAGTCAAGGCTTCCTCGTACACGCTCTGTTTAACCGGCGCGGGTACGCTGCGCGCGAGCCGCAGATGCACCGTGAAGCGGCGGTACATCCGCGCGAAGAGATACAGATAGTTGTGGTGAATCAGCCCGGGCAGGAGTAATCGGTCGGCCGGCTGGCGGTACAGCGTGGCGTTCGACAGCAACATCCGCACAATCACGCCGGCGATCATCGGCCGCGCGTGGAACAGCCGCCGCGCGAGGCGCTCGGCTTCGGGGACGTAGCCAGCGTGGTCCATCGCGCGTTGGCGCGCGTCCGCGATGCGCGACCAGCTCGCCTCGTCCGCAAAACAGAACGGCACATGGAGCACGTTGGCCTCGACGTCGCGCTCTTCGAGCGCGGCGGCGGCCTCCTGCATCCACTCGAGTACCGCGCGCGACGGGGACACGCCCGGCTTCGCCGGGTGGGCGTCGAACGCGTCCCATGCTGAGAGGTCGGCGCGAACGACGCCGGACCCAGCCAGTTCGTCGGCCAGATCCGCCGGCGAGATTTTCGGGATCGGCGCTACCGGCACCCGCAATCGAACGGGCAGTTCCAGATTTCGACAGGCGGAGAGCCAGGGACGCAGCGCGTCCAGGTCAAGCGAATCCGGGCAGAGGAACACGTCGAAAAGTCCGAGACGCTTGAGCGATTCGAGACGATAGGGCGGGATTGATGCGTCCGTGCGGAGCGAGAGGCGCACGTCGTACGCGGCCGCGCTGGGGAGCAGGTCTTCCAACACCGCCACGGTCTCGCCGTTCGCGAGCACGTCCAGCTTGTCGGTCTTGAACAAGTGCCGGGACAACCGCAGCCATCGTTGAAGGTCGATTACGCGCATCGGCCGGCCCGAGCGGTTGTGCGCGACGATGAGCCCGCGAGTGGGGGGGAGGCGCTGCTCCCGGACGTGAAGCCGGGCGGCTGGCAACGGAATTTCGCCCTGAAGGGGCATCGGCTTCGTCATACTAACCGCCTAATTTGTAACGACTTAGCGCATAAAAATGATACCCGTGGCGCGCGGACGTGTCAAAGTTCCCGCCGTCCGCGCATCGTTTTCAGTCCCCCAGGAGTTCGACGAGCGTCGAAAGCCTCAGACGCCGATGCTCGGGAAATCGTTTCGCTTCGAGTGCGGACGCATAACTCCGAAGCAGCGCCTGGCCCGCTTGTTTTCCAAGGGCATTGACGCACCCTTCGAGCAGCAGGTCCGGATCACCGGGTAACAGCGGCAGCGTGTCGTTGCCGCGACGCCACTCAAAGCCCGCCATGCGATGCATCAGCGCGACCGCGTCAACGCGGTCCCAAAGCGTGGGGCATCCCGCGATGAAGGGTTCCGGATTCGCGCGGCCCGATCGCTTCAGGCGCAGCGCGCCGCGATCGAGTTCCGGCGGCGGCAGTGCGCGCCGCGACACCGGATCGTGCGCGCGCAGGCACAGCTCGATCACGCGCCGGCGAATGTGATCCGTTTCGTCTCGCGTGAGCAGCTTCGGCGCGCGTCCCGCGATCGCGAGCTGTTCGCGATTCCCGAA
>CAYPNI010000195.1:0-5445 GCA_964411925.1 uncultured Nitrospirales bacterium | reverse complement strand
GGCACCGGCATCGGCCTCGCCATCGTGCACGACATCGTCCGCCTGCACGGCAGCACGATCACGGTCGCCAGCGAGCCGGGCGAAGGCAGCACCTTCAGGTTCGTCCTGAGCCTGGCGACGCCCGTCGAGCACACGGGACCCGCCGCACAGGAGACGCACATCCTGGTCGAACTCGTCAGCAATGACCGCTCGATGAGCAACCAGGTCCGCCACATGCTCCTGTCCGAGAACATGGACCTGATTCATTCCACCTCGGCCGAACGCGCCATCGAAGTACTCGAGCGCCACGCGCCCGAGCTGATTATTCTTGATATCGTCGCCGACGAAACGCCGCTCGTGGCGCTCCTCGACCATCCCGTGGCGCGGCGTGTGCCCATCCTGCTCGTGACCAACGACGACACCGTCTACCAGCGCTACCACAGCGCCGTCGCCGGACGCATCAAGAGCAACTTCCGCAAGAGCACGCTGCTCAGCGCCATTCACAACGCCCTCAATCGCGGTCTCGGCGTCTTCGAACCGATCGGCGACAAGGTGCTTTGCGTCGATGACGACCGCGAGATTCTCGATTTCATGCAGCGCTGTCTTACCGCCGAGGGTTACGAGACCGACGTGAGTCTGTCCGGCCGCGAAGGGGTCGAGAAGGCCGCCACGCGCGAGTACGGCCTCGTATTGCTCGATGTCGCCATGCCCGGCATGGACGGCTGGGAAACCTGTCGCCGCATCAAGGCGACGCCTGGCATCGAGGGCATCAAGGTCTACATGGTGACGGCCAAGCCCGTCGATCGCGATCCGGGGATGCTGCGCGACGCGGGCGCCGACGGCTTCCTGCTCAAGCCATTCCGCCCGGAGGACCTCGTGCAGCTGGTGCGCGGGCTGGAAATGAGGACCACCGCAAAGTAGTCTGGGCGGAGCGTCAACGCCATCGCACGGCCACGGAGGGAGCGCATGCAGTATCGGCGATTTGGCAGGACCGGCTACCAGATGCCCGTGTTTAGTTGCGGCGGCATGCGCTACCAGCAGTCGTGGAAGACCGGCGACCCCGTTTCCGACGAAAACCAGCGCAACCTCGAAGCCTGTATCCGCCGCGCGGTCGAACTCGGCATCAACCATATTGAGACCGCTCGCGGTTACGGCACGAGCGAATATCAGCTCGGCAAAATCCTGCCTTCGTTCCCGCGCGAATCGTTGCTGATCCAGACCAAAGTCGGCCCGATGGACGAGGTGGGGAAATTCCGTCAGACGTTTGAAATGAGCATGAAACTGCTCCAGGTCGATTACCTGGATGTATTCTCGTTTCATGGCATCAACAACGAAGAAACGCTCGAACAAACACTCAAGTGCTATCCCGCCGCGCAACAGTGGAAGCGCGAGGGCCGCATCCGCGACATCGGGTTTTCCACGCACGGCGGCACAGACATCATCGTCAAGGCGATCGAAACCGGGCTCTTCGATCACGTCAACCTGCACTGGTACTACATTTTCCAGGACAACTGGCGCGCCATTGAGGCCGCGACCGCCCGCGACATGGGCGTATTCATCATCAGTCCGAACGACAAGGGCGGCATGCTCTATTCGCCCAGCGCCAAGCTCGTCGAGCTTTGCCAGCCGCTCCACCCGATGGTGTTTAACGGCCTGTTCTGTCTCTCGCATCCGGAGGTCCACACGCTCAGTTGCGGCGCTTCGCGCCCTCGCGACTTTGACGTTCACATGGAGACGGTGCGCCTGCTCGATCGCGCAGGCGAAATCCTTCCGCCCATCATGGGTCGGCTGCGGGACGAAATGGCCAAAGTCTTCGGCGACGACTGGGCCGCGTCGTGGGACGAAGGCCTGCCGGAGTGGAACGACGTGCCCGGTGGGGTCAACCTGCGGTGGATCCTGCGGCTGCGAAATCTCGCGCTCGCCTACGATCTCGTCGACTACGGCAAGATGCGCTATAACCTGCTCGGAAACGGCGGCCACTGGTTCCCCGGAAAGAAGGCCGACGCGCTGAACGGCCTCGACCTCGGGCCCGCGCTGGTCAATTCCGCGTTCGCGGACCGCATTCCGGCCGCGCTCGCCGAGGCGCACCAGCTCCTCTCGGGCGAAGAACGCAAACGGCTCCAGGCTTGACCTGGAAGCAGCGGGACGCGGTTTCGAGCGTGCATTACAATGAACGTCGTGTTGCAGCGGAGGTTCCTCGCATGAATCGTCGATGGCGAGTCATCGCGCTAGGGCTGATCGTCATCGCGGTCGGCTGCACCAGGCAGGAACCCTCGTCCGCGCCGCCTCCGGACGCAGCCGCGGCCGCCCCGGCAGCGTCACCCGCCGCACCCGCCAAACCGGGCCTCGGCGGCCGCGCGTGGTCGGCTGAGCAAGTCAACGGTGCGCCGCTCGCGCTTCCGGCGAACGCGCGCGCCCCGTCTATCGAGTTCGACACCGCAACCAAGACCGCGAGCGGCTTCGCGGGGTGCAACACCTTCCAGGGCGCGTATCGCCGATCCGGCGATTCGCTGCACCTGGGTCCGTTCGCGACGACGCGGCGCGCCTGCGCGGAGCTCGACGCTGTCGAGCACGCGTTCCTGGCCGCATTGGCCCAAACCCAGTCCGTCCGCGTGACGAAGGACACGCTGGAGTTTCTCGGCGGCGACGGCGCAGTACTTGTCCGGTTCAAGCCGCGCGGGTACTGATTCGAGGAGGAAACAATGCGTTGCCCGGTCCTGTGGATTCTGTTGGCCCTCGCGGCGTCATCCGGCGCGCATGCCAGGGAATTCCTCTACGTCCACAACACCTATAGCGGCGAGATCTCCAAGATCGCGATTCCCGAGAACGAAGTTGTCGGCAAAATCGAGATCGGGTTTTACATGGACTACGTCAACAAGTCGCCGGACGGCCGCACGCTCTACGTCAATCGCATCAACGGCGACCTTCCCGGTGCCCGCGCGCGCAATGTCGGCGTGGACGGCGAACTCATCGCCGTCGATACGCGCACGGACAAAATCTCGTGGCGCATGGATCTCGACGGCATGCCGCACCATATGACCGCGTCGAAGGACGGCACCCGCGTCTTCGTCCCGTATTACGACACGTGGTGGCTCGCCGTCGTGGACGTGGCCAAACGCGAAGTCATCAAGAAAATCTGGATCGGCCACGGCGGCCACGGCACGAAACTCTCCGCCGACGGCAAGCGCCTCTACGTCGGCTCGATGATGAACGACCTGCTCACCGTCATCGACACCGAGAAGCTCGAAGTGGTGGACGCGTACCCGTTCCGCGACGCCGTGCGGCCGTTTGCGTTCCCGGCAGACGAGTCCGTCATCTATGTGCAGCAGTCCTGGCTGCACGGGTTCATCGTGCTCGATCCCGAAACACGGGAACAGCGCACCGTCCACTTGCCCGACCTGGGTCGCGAAGTGCCGATGCCGACGACTTACCCTCATAATGTGAACCACGGCATTGCACTCAAACCCGGCGAGAAGGAGCTCTGGGTGAACGGAAGCGCGATCGACACCGTCTTCGTCTACACGCATCCCGGCCTGGACCCGGTCGCGTCCGTGCCCGTCGGGACAGACCCAAACGCGATCGCGTTCTGCAAGGATGGCCGATTCGCGTACGTGTCGAATCGCGGCAGCGACGACCTCTCGATCATCGACACCGCAACGTACCGCGAAGTGAAGCGGCTCACGCTTGGGAAGTATCCACAACGCCTGGTGATCATTGACGTGCCGGAGTGACCGTCAGCGGGCAGCACCCAGCGCGAGCCGCGTGCGATTGGGACGGGGCGGCCATTCTAGTTATACTTCTGCGGCGTTGTCGCCGTGATTGGCACCGCTGTTTCCTGTGGAACCGACTCGGGAGATCGCTCCCGGCGCGTTTTACGGTCGTTGTTTGACACTGCTTTTTCCTGCGTCTCCAAGTCGACCGGGAACACCTCGATCTCGGGCGGGCTCACGGGCCCGATATCGAGCGCGTTGCCGACCGCGCGGAACGCCGCGAGCGATTCGAGGTCGCGGGTGTCGAAGCCGGGGTCCACGCTCGTCTTGACGATGATGAGGTTCTTTACGGGATTGACGTAGATGTACTGTCCCCAGACGCCGATGGCCATGAATTCGCCGTCGTCCCCCTTGGGGATCCACCACTGGTACCCGTAGCCGATGTCCCAGCCTTTCCAGTAATGGTTCTTGAGCCGCAGGTAGCACTTGTCCGGGTACAACGACTCATCGACCCAGAACGGCGGCACGAGCTGCTGGCCGTTCCAGTATCCGCGGTTGAGGTAGAGCCGGCCGAATTTGGCGTAGTCGCGCGCGGTCGCGTTCAGGCCCATGAACGTCAGCACCTCGCCCGTGTTGTCGAGGTTCCAATAGGCGTTCGATTCCATGCCGAGCGGGCCCCAGATTCGCTCTTCGAGGTATTGCGCCGGCGATTTTCCCGTCACGGCCTCGATCAGAAACCCGAGGATATTCGTGTCGATGCTGGCGTAGTTGAAGACCTTGCCCGAGCGGCCGGCGGACTCCAGCCCCGCGGCGTAGTCCCTGATCGGCATTCCCTGGCTGACGCTGCCGACCATGACCATGATGTCCGACGTCTGGTCCTCGTATTCCTCCGTGAACCCGATGCCCGACGACATCTGCAGGATGTGCTTGATCGGCACCCCGTCGTAGCCCGTCCCGCGCAGGAAGTCCACGTATTTCGTGATCGGGTCGTACACGCTCGCGATGAGGCCGTCGCCGATCGCGATGCCCACCAGCGCCGACGTGAACGACTTCGCGACCGACATCGAGGTCGCCTTGGAGTCTTTCGTGTTGCCGCGGAAATACTTCTCGAAGACGATCGAGTCGTTGTGGACTACGAGGAACCCCGTCGTGATGGTCTCGTCCAGCCACGCGTGCAACTCGTGGGGTTCGCCGTTGTACGTGAACTCCGCCTGCAAATCGACCGGCCGCTCCGAGAACTGGAACCGCGCGCCCTCGCGGTGGACGATCGCCACGGGAAATATCTTCTCCCACGACCGGAACGCCTCGATCCGGTTTCCTTCCTCCAGCGCCGTCGAAAGCCGTACCGCGTCGATGACGGCGCGTTCCTGCGCCGCTGCGGGCAGGGCGAGCAGGGCAGCCAGGTTCACGAGGGACAACAGCAGGAGGGGGGCGGGGATTCGCACGCGCATGAAGTCAACAACTCCAGACCTGAACGCCAACCCGCTATATTATCTGTTGACAAGCCGCATTGGAAGCCCCTCCACCTTTTCTTTGTGGGGAAAGAAAAGGTGGAGCCAAAAGAAACCATCGGGCTTCGCCGGATCCGCGCCAATGCGCCCGTATATTCAGACGTTTCCGTTGCACTCCGGCTTCACCCGAGACAAGCGCCAGTCCGCCTAAGCGCAGTTGCGAAACAAGCCTCTTGCGTATATTGCGGGAATTCCGGGGCGATTCTGTCCATAAATTTCTTGGATTGAATTCTCACGCCGGTCGC
>CAYPNI010000194.1:0-5460 GCA_964411925.1 uncultured Nitrospirales bacterium | reverse complement strand
ACGCCGATGCAGTGGAGCGGCGACCGAAATGCGGGCTTCTCGCACGCCAACCCGCAGCGCCTGTACCTGCCCGTGGTCACGGACCCGGAATACCACTACGAATCCGTCAACGTCGAGGCGCAGCAGGCCAACCCATCTTCGCTGCTGTGGTGGATGAAGCGCCTCATCGCCGTCCGCAAGCGCTACCAGGCCTTCGGTCGCGGCACGCTGGAGTTTCTCCATCCGGAGAACCGCAAAATCCTGGCGTACATCCGGCAGTACAAGGACGAATGCATCCTAGTCGTCGCCAACCTCTCACGCTACTCGCAGTATGTCGAACTCGACCTATCGCGGTTCCAGGGCAGGGCGCTGGTCGAAATCTTCGGACACAGCCGTTTTCCCGATGTCGGCTCGGGGCCGTACAAACTCAGCGTGGGCCCGCACAACTTCTTCTGGTTCAGCGTCGAGCCCGCGCGCGCGTCGATATCCGTCGCCACGGCGGCGCCGGTCGAGGACCGGCCATCCTTGAGCGTAAAGGACGACTGGAAGAACGTTTTTACCACTCGCATGCGCGCCCGCCTCTCCGAACTCCTGCCCGAGTACTTGCCTGCGTGCCGCTGGTTCGGCGGGAAGGGCCGCCGCATCAATCGCGTCGAGCTGGACGATCTCGTCCACCTCGGCGACGGGGCCATGGTGCTTACGCTGCTCAATGTCGCGTTCACGGAAGGCGAACCGGAGACCTACGTCCTCCCGCTCAGTTACGCGAGCGAGACGCGCCGGGCCGCATTCGTCAAGTCCCTGCCCGCGCACGCCGCGCTGGTGCGCCTGCACGTCGACGGCGATCCGGGAGTGCTGTTCGACGCGGTCTACGAACCCACCGCCGGCAAGCTCTTCCTCGATGCGATGGCGAAGCGCCGGCAGATCTCCAGGGGCCAGGTGGTGCTCGTCGGGAATGCATCGGCCGAGGCGCGCGCATTCCACAACAACGACCGTTCGCCGGACGCATCGCTGATGCGCGCGGAACAGAGCAATACGTCGATGGTCTTCGGTGAGCAGTTCGTGCTCAAGTTGTTCCGCCGTGTTTACGACGGAGTGAACCCCGATTTCGAAATGGGACGCTTCTTCACCGAGCACACGAAATTCCGGAACACGGCCCTCGTCCATGGAAACATCGAGCTGCGCCAAAAAGGCCGCGAGCCGCGTACGCTTGCCGTCCTCTACCAATATCTGCAAAACGAGGGCGATGCGTGGTCCTACTCGGTGGACCAGGCCGATCTCTTCTTTGCCGAGGTCCGCGCGAGGCTCTCCGGCCAGGCCGCGCCTGTCGTGGGCGGACTGTTCGATCCTGCGCCGACACCTCCGATGCCCCAGACGCTTACGGACATCCTTTCGGGCTATCTCGTGTTCGCGCGTCATCTCGGCGTTCGCACTGCGGAGATGCATCTCGCACTCGCGTCGAATCCGGAGGCGCCGGGCTTCTCCGCCGAGCCGTTCACGCCGTTCTACCGCCGCTCGATGTACCAGTCGATCCGCAACCAGTTCCGCCGTTGCATGGCGAGCCTGCGCCGCAATCTCGGATCGATGCCGCCCGACACGGCGCAACTCGCGCAGTCCGTCATCGATCACGAGAAGTTGTTTGACGACGTATTTCGCGGCGTGATGGATCAGCGGCTGACGTCCGCGCGAATCCGCATCCACGGCGACTACCACCTTGGCCAGGTCCTGCGGCGCGGCATGGATGTCGCCATCATCGATTTCGAGGGCGAGCCCGCGCGCACGATCTCCGAACGCCGCCTGCGCCGATCTCCGCTGAGCGATGTCGCCGGCATGCTGCGCTCGTTCGATTACGCGGCGCACGTCGCGATGATGCAGGAGCGCGATCTCGGCGCGATTCGGCAGGACGAACTCGAATTCCTCGAGCCCTGGGCGGACGCGTGGGTTTCCATCGTCACGCACGCCTTCTGGGAGGGCTACACGCAATCCGCCGCGGGCGCCGGGTTCCTGCCGAACGATGCGGGTGTCTGCCACGAGCTCCTGCGCGCGCTGATGCTCGAGAAAGCGTTCTACGAAGTTGAGTACGAGCTCAACAACCGGCCCGCATGGGTCTCGGTCCCGCTTGGTGCCGTCCTGCCCATCGCCCGGGAGGGCCGGTGACCGCCGCGACGGAATCCGTGCGGGCGCTGCGTCAACTCGCCAGGCATCTGGGCGTGCAAACGTCCTACGTCGATCTTGCGAAACGGCGCCGCAGCGCCTCGCCCGAGGCGCTCGCGGCCGTCGTCGCCGCGCTGGGCGCGCCGGTGTCGTCCCCGGCTGACGCCAAACGCGCGCTCAAAGAGGTCGAATCTGCGGCCGCCCGCCGATCCGCACCGCTCGTCGTCGTCGGCCGGCCGGGCGGCGCACTCGAGGTACCCTTCTCGCGGCCGCCAACCAGCGCGCAATCGATCGTCAAGGTCGAGGTGACGTTTGAGTCCGGCGAGACAGCTGCACACGACGTTAGGCCGACGCGAAACTCCCTGCGCGTACCAGGTCCGTGGCCCATCGGATATCACGCACTCCGCATCCGGTCCGGGCGCGAAGTGGTCGCTGTTCACGTCCTCATCGCGCCGCGCCGGTGCCACGAGCTTCCCGAAGGCGGCCGCTGGGGCGTGTTTCTGCCGTTGTACGCACTGCGCACGCGCGGCGACTGGGGCGCGGGCGATTTCACCGGCTTGCGCACCCTGCTCGAATGGTCCGGGGGGTTGGGCGCGGACGTCGTCGGCACGCTGCCGCTCTTGCCCCAATTCCTCGACGAACCGTGCGACCCCAGCCCGTACTCGCCGGTGAGCCGGCAGTTCTGGAACGAATTCTTCATCGACCCCGCAGCCACGGAGGAGTGGCCGCTGTCGCGTGAAGCGCGGCGCATCGCGCAGTCCAGCCGAGTGCGCACCGCACGCGCGCGACGGTCGCGCCTGGTCGATTATCGCCCGTTGATGCGCGCCAAGCGCGACGTGCTCGAAGCATTGGCCGAGACGTGTTACGCGAACGCGGGCCGCCGTGCCGAGCTGGATCGTTTCGTGCTCGACCGCCCCCAACTCGCAGACTACGCACGGTTCCGCGCGGCGTGCGAAAGGCACGGCGTGCCATGGACGAAGTGGCCCGCGCGGCTGCGCGACGGCCACCTGCGCACGGGCGACTACGACGAATCGGCGTTCCGCTACCACTTGTACGTCCAGTGGATCGCCGAGTTGCAGATCGAGCGCGCCGCCGCGCGCGAGACCGGCGCAGGCCATGGGCTCTATCTCGACCTGCCGCTCGGCGTGAACCCGGCCGGCTACGATACCTGGCGCGAGCGCGACGCGTTTCTCACGGGCCTGTCCGCCGGCGCGCCGCCCGATCCGTTCTTCACGCTCGGCCAGAAATGGGGCCTGCCGCCGCTCAATCCCCACGGCTTGCGCAAGCACGGGTACCGCCACCTCGCTGCATGCCTGCGCCACCACCTGCGCCACGCCGCACTGTTGCGCATCGATCACATCATGGGGTTTCACCGGCTCTTCTGCGTCCCGCGCGACATGGACGCGACGCACGGCGTCTATGTCCAGTACCCTGCGGACGAGTTCTACGCGGTGCTCAAGATCGAGTCGCACCGCGCCCGGTGCGCCGTGGCCGGCGAAGACCTCGGCACGGTGCCCGAGCGCGTGCGCGGCTCGATGCGCCGCCACGGTGTGGACAGGCTCTACGTCATGCAGTTCTCGTTCGACGGCACGCGTGTCCGCACGCCGCCGCAGGGTTCAGTCGCGAGCCTCAACACGCACGACATGGCCCCGTTCGCGGCGTTCTACCGCGGCGAAGACATCGACTACCGCGTCGATCTCGGGCTGATGACGCGGCAAGAAGCGGCCGCGGAAGCCTCCGGCCGCGCGCACATGCGCCGGGCGCTGAGTGTATTCCTCCGAAAGTCGGGCCTGCTCCCGCGCGGCGCGAATCCGGCACCCGTGCGCTCGGCGATGCGCGCGCTGCTTCGGTTTTTGGCGCGCGGGCCCGCTGCGATGGTGCTCGTCAACCTTGAGGATCTCTGGCTCGAAACTGAACAGCAGAACACGCCGGGCACCACGACGGAACGGCAAAACTGGCAGCGGCGCGCGGCCAAATCGTTTGAAGATTTCTCCGCGGATCGCGCCGTGTTGAACATTCTGCGCGAAATCGATGAAATGCGCAGAGAACGGGTGGTGACATGACCGACAAACGCAAATCGAAATCGGCGTCCAAGGCCGGAAAAAAATCGAAGCCTGCGGCCAAGCCGAAAACGCCCAAGTCCGCCGGAGCATCGAAGGCCGCCGAAAAATCGAAGCGGCGCGAGGGTGCCCGTGCGCACAAGACACACCCGGGTCTTCCGCCCTCCGTGGGCGAGGCCATGCGCGCCATCGCGCAACTCGACGCGCCGGATTCCGGGAGAAGCAAGCTCCGTGCGGCCCCAGTGCCCGCTGCTCCCCGCTCGGGTCCGCCACTGACGGAAATGGACGTTTACCTGTTCAACGAGGGCTCGCACCTGCGGCTGTACGACAAGCTCGGCGCGCATCCGCAGCCGGACGGCTCGTGTTGGTTCGCCGTATGGGCGCCGGACGCGGTCGCCGTCTCGGTGATGGGCGACTTCAACGGCTGGAACCGCGACTCGCACCAACTCGCACCGGCCTACGATTCAGGAATCTGGCAGGGGCACTTCGAAGACATCGCCCCAGGAACGATTTACAAGTACCACATCGTCGCGCGCAACGACGGATACACCGTGGACAAGGCCGATCCCTTCGGCTTCCGCCACGAGTGCCCGCCCGCGACCGGCTCGATCGTCTGGAACCTCGACTACGAATGGAACGACGCGGACTGGATGGCCGCGCGGGCCGGCCGCCAGAAACTCGACAGCCCGATTTCGATTTACGAGGTGCATCTCGGTTCGTGGCGGCGCTCGCCTGAAACCGGAAATGCCCTGCTCAGCTACCGCGATCTCGCGCAGCCGCTCGCCGATTACGCCGCCGAGATGGGGTTCACGCACGTCGAACTGATGCCGATCATGGAACACCCGTTCTACGGCTCGTGGGGCTACCAGACAACCGGCTACTTCGCGCCCACCAGCCGCCACGGCACACCGCAGGATTTCATGTACCTCGTCGATACGCTGCACCAACACGGCATCGGCGTGATCCTCGACTGGGTGCCGTCTCATTTCCCCACCGATCAGCACGGCCTGAGCTATTTCGACGGCACGCATCTGTTCGAGCACGCCGATCCGCGCCAGGGGTTCCATCCGGACTGGGGCAGCTACATCTTCAACTACGGCCGCTACGAAGTCTGCTCGTTCCTGATGAGCAACGCGTTGTTCTGGCTCGACCATTACCACGCGGACGGCCTGCGCGTGGACGCCGTCGCCTCGATGCTCTACCTCGACTACTCACGCAAGGACGGCGAATGGATCCCGAACCGCTACGGCGGCCGCGAGAACATCGAAGC
>CAYPNI010000193.1:0-5620 GCA_964411925.1 uncultured Nitrospirales bacterium | reverse complement strand
CCCTCCCTGTCATTGCGAGGAGTCCCGCTGCGTAGCGGGACGACGAAGCAATCTCTCCAACCGAAGCCTTGACTTCCGTGGCCCTAGTGCCGCGGCCCCTTGTGGACGCGGGACTGCGTGCGGCGCGTGCGCTCGTCGATGATTCGGTCGGCAATCTCGCGAATCTGGATCTCGAGCCACTCCATCGTGTGGCTTTTCGGGCGGTAATCGGCCGCGCCAAACATATGCACTCGGCCAATCCGGTGCAAGTCGTTCGCTTGGGCGAGCCGTTCCCTGCTCTCCGCCTCGTACACGGCCAGCGTCATGCCGCCGTTGCGCTTCACGACGGAAAACGACGGTACGTCGCTCGGGCCGTCGGCGATATAGATCATGTTGCGGATCGGCACGCGGCGATCCTCGTCCGCGATCGAATCATTCACCGAGATGCCCACGTTCATGTTGACGCCCTTGTTGATCTCGAAGATCGCGCGCGTCTTGGTCGTGTTGTCGAGCAGGCCCGCGACCTGGCTGATCACGCCCGAGCCCGGCGTCGCGCGCGTGTCATACCCCGGCGACGCGGGTTCTTCGATGAACCCTGACGCCCAGATGCCGTTCACTTTGGACGCGATCGGCGTCCCCTGGATCATCGCTTCGAGTCCCGTGCTGACGACGTAGTGCTCCACCCGCAGATCGGCGTCGCGATATCGATCCGCGTCCAGCACGGCGCGGAGCACGTCGAACGCCTCGGGCAGTCCGGGGAACAACTTTACGCGCGCGCCCAGTTCGCGCAGCTTGGAGTTCGTCAGCCCCGGCATGCGTCCCCGCTGCACGTACGACAGGATGTGGGGCAGGTAACACGTGTCCGCCTGCACGGTGACCCCCGCGCGCGCGTAGTACGCGGGCAGGGCGTTCACCTCGGCCCAGAACGCCGCCTCGTCGATGCCGTACTCCTCGAAAATCGGCCGCTGCATGTTGCCCGGCGACAGCGTCCGGTCGAAGTCCCAGATCAGCGCGATGACGTTTTGTTGAAACAGGCCCCGCTCGTCCAAATCGAATTCCTTCGGCTCGAATTCCCGCGAAACTTTAACACTCCCCATCGAGGCCGGCAAAGAAAATAACGATTGCTTTGGACAACATCGCCGCGTATTCTCCTTCTCGCTCCATCCACTTGCGAGGTGCCATCCGATGTTCCGCCGCGTTGTTGCCCCGTCCGCCGTCCTGCTCGCACTCGTGCTTTCCGGGTGCTCCGGATCGGATTCGAGTTCCAGTTCGAGCGCCAAATCGGGCCCCGGCGCTGCGGTCGAGGCGTTCCTCATGGCAGGCAACGCCGGCGACTACGCCAAGGCGGAGAGCTACGTCGCCTCAGGCTCACTGGCGTCGGTCAAAAGCATGGGCACGAAGGCCATGCTCGACATGATGACGCGCGACGGCACGCTCAAGAGCGTCGAGATCGTCTCCGAGACGGAGTCGGGCCCCGGCGTGGCCGTGTACGCGCGGCTGCTGTTCCAGGACGGCGGCATGACCGACGGGACGTACTCCATGATCCAGGAAGGCGGCTCGTGGAAACTAGCCTTGTGATGAATCGGAACTGCGCGAGCATGTCCGAGACGAAACAATCGAACGGAAACGACCATAACGGAGGAACATGTGAGATGAATCGGAATCGTACGTTGGCAGGCGCGGCTCTCTGCATTGCACTGGCACTCGTCGCGGCGGGTTGCGGTGGCGGCGGCGGCCCGGAAGGCGCCGTGAAGGGCTGGTTCAAGGCAATGAACGCGGGCAAGCACTCCGAGGCGATCAAGTTCCTCTCGCCCGCGCTTGCGCAGATGGCCAACATGGACGGCGGCAAGAGCATGTCCGACGAAATGACTCACAGCGGCACGATGACGAAGCTTGAAGTCGTGAGCACCGAGGTCCGCGGCGAAGGCGCCACTGTCAAAGTCCGCGTCCATTTCAAGGACGGCGGCGTGGAAGACCAGGAGCACTCGGTCGTCAAGCAAGACGGGGCGTGGAAGATCACCATCTGACCGCGCCATCGTCGCGGATAGTCGGAGAGAACATTTCGTATGCGTCGCGGGATTCAAGCCGCGCTCGTCGTGTGGTGTGTCACCGCTGCGTTGGCGGCCGGTTGCGGTGGGAGTGGCGGCAGCGGTGGCGAGGCTGAGGGCGGCGTCGAGGCCACGGCCTATCCGGGCCGGGCCGACAGCGTCCCCGATGCGGACGGCCGGACGCCGTTCGACGTGCTGCACGGCGCAGTGATGGCGGCGAACGCGGGCGACTTCGCCGCCGCGGAGGTGTACATCCTGCCAGAGTCGGCGATGGGCACCGACCCCGTGGGCCGCAACGTCATGCCGCAGAAGTGGCCGCCGTTCACGCGCAACGGCAACATCGCCCGGCTGGAGTTTGTCGGCGAGCAGTACCACGACAAAGAGGTCACCGTCGAATACCGCGTGCACTACAACGACGCGTCGACGTTCCGGGAACGGGCAACGATTGAACGCGTGGACAACCGATGGAAAATCGCATGGATGACCCATGAGAATCCATTCTGACTCGAGGACGACCGGAGAACATTGACGTGAAACTCATCGCAAAATCCCGCCACGCCGGCCTTGCGCTGGTGATCGCCCTGTGTTGCGGATGCGGCGGCTCGGGCGGCGGCGGATCGTCGGGCGCCGCAGGCGTGCCCGACGCGGACGGCAAAGTGCCGTTCCAAATCCTCAAGGCGGCAATCATGGCCGGGAACGACGGCAACTACGACGAGTCGGCGAAGTATCTCGATCCCGGCACGTCGATGGGCAAGGATCACACCGGCGCGTTTGGCTACCTCGACCGCGTCTGGGATCCGCTCACGCGCAACGGCAGCGTCGAGAAGGTCGAACAGGGCGAGGAACGCTACCAGGGCCAGTCCGTCTCCGTGGGCTACATCCTGCATTACGGCGACGGCAGCACGAAGGAAGACAAAGCGACCCTGGTCAAAATCGACGACCGCTGGAAGATTCAGTGGCTGAGTTCGGGCTTCTGACGCCTCGGAGTCCGTAGCGCGCCCTACGTCGCGCCGCCGTCCCGGGGCCAATCGTAGCGCCGTCATTCCGGTGCCAAACGTAGCGCCGCCGTCCCGGCGGCTAACCGGCAACGATCGTCCGCGAGCTCGCCCCTGTCGACCCACGATTGTGAGCAGCGGGCATTGCGACGAACCGATCTCGCCAACCAGCGGCCCCGCGCCCGCCCGAGTTCCACTTTCCGGCGCGGATTGAAGTAGAATAGCCCGCAGTTCGGGCGTGTTCGTGGGGACGGACACGCGCGGCGATTGCGGGGGATTCGGGGGCCGCCACAGATGCATGTTGCGCCGGGGGAGAACCGCGCCGTCGTCATGCGGCTCTACCTGCGCGTTTCCATTCTCGCCGGCGTCGTCTGCGCCGCGTTCGCCGCGACGGCATCCTGGCTGGTGTTCGGCTTGGTCGTCTCCGGCGCGTTCACCGAAGAACCCGGCTACGGAACTCGACTGCTGATCAAGGCGCTCGTGTTCACTGCATTCGCCGCCGCCGGCGGTTTTTGGGTCCTGTCGAAGCGTTCGACAATCCACCAGGCGTCATCGCGCGTCGTCACGCCATGTAGCGGGGCGACGAAGCAATCTCCTCACCCGGCAGCCACACCATTTCGTTGGGAACTTATCGTCATCGTCGCCGCGACAGCGTTGCTCGTCTTCCCCAATCTCGCGCGCTTTCCGCTTGCCGCGCCGGACGAACTGCACCACCTCATCGTCGCGAGAAATCTCGCCGAGCACGGCGCGTACGCCTCGGGTCTGCCGCCGGATCGCCTGGTCCACTTCGACTACTACGATTCCGTCGGCCCGACGGTGATCGCGCCGGTCGCCGGGGCATTGAGCGCGCTCGGCGTGGACGTCGAGCACGGCCGGCTCCCGATGGCGCTGTTCAGCCTCGCGTTCCCGGTTTCCCTCTACTTCCTCTTCGCAGGCGCGTGGGGACGCGCCGCGGGCTTGCTCGCCGCGCTGGTTCCGCTCGGCGCGTTCGGCACGGTCTACCTCGCCCGCACACTGTACGGCGAAGTGCCCGCGCTGACGCTTCTAATCGCGGGGCTGCTTTGCTGGCGTCGCAGCATGGCCGCGCCCTCGGTGCCGCTTGCGCTAGCCACCGGACTGCTGTTCGGCCTCGCCGTATTGACCAAGACCTTCCTGGTTCTCACGGCCTTTGCATTCGCGGGAATCTGGCTATACGACCGCGCGAATGCGCGCCACATCCGCACGCGCTCCGTCGTTCCGGTCGCCCTGGGCGCAATCGTGCCGCTCGCGGCGTGGTCGTTCGTGAAGTTTCTGCAACGCGACCTGATCGGCGAACAGCCGTCCATGCTCGTCTATTACCGGCACCTGCTCGTCTTCGGTTTCGAGCCCCTGATCGAGCACGTGCCGAGATTCATCGAGGCCATCCCGATTCTGGCCGCCTCAATTTTGTTGCTGGGGCTCGTTGTTCCACGTGTGTTTCAGGACCGATTCGACCCCGCGCTCGCTGTGCTGTTCCTAATCGCGGCGATGTACGCGTTCTGGTGGGTCTTCTTCACGCCGATGCACCTGCCGCGGTACCTGTGGTACACCGCGGCCATCGCGGCGGCGTTCGGCGGCGGCCTGTTTGGCGCAGGACTGAGATCGAGCGCGCCGAGCATGCCTCGCGCCGCCCAGGTTGCACTTGCCGCAGTGCTCGTTGTGGCATACGCAATTCCGGCCGCACAGGTCGCATTCCGCGTGTACACGCTTGACCAGGCCGCGGCCGATCGCGGACTCGTAGAGTACGTGCGTACCTTGCCCGAGGGCGCGCCCCTCGCGACGACGTATTGGCCCGCGGAACGCCTGATCAATTTCGCTTCGG
The DNA here is from genome assembly GCA_964411925.1 of uncultured Nitrospirales bacterium. Taxonomy (GTDB): domain Bacteria; phylum Hydrogenedentota; class Hydrogenedentia; order Hydrogenedentales; genus VFKU01. The sequence continues at coordinate 758 of CAYPNI010000193.1, read as the reverse complement.
GTCGCGCCGTCGAATTGATCGACGAAGCCGGCAGTACCGCCCCCGCCGGCGCCATTCTCATCGCAAGCGATCGCGTGGCCGCGTCGGAGGTTCCCGGCGGCGACGCGCCGCTACGCTTCGGGCACTACCGCGTCTATGGCGCCGCCGAACCCGCGCGGTTCGCAGAACTCAAGGGGGAATGATGGCGGACCCGTCAAAATCGGTATCGATTTTCTACCCGTGCTACCAGGACTGGGGCACGATGGGCAGCATGGTCTTGCTGACCCTCCAGACCGCCGAGCGGCTTGGGCTGGACTACGACGTGACGCTGATCGACGACGGCAGCGCAGACCACACGCAGGACGTGCTGCGCGAGATCGAACGCCGGTTTCCGAAGGTGCGCGTCCTGCATCACGGCGAAAACCTCGGCTACGGAAGCGCGCTGCGCAGCGGATTCGCCGCGGCCACGCGCGACTGGATTTTCTACACCGACGGCGACGCGCAGTATGACGTGCGCGAGATGGACCGCCTGCTCGAGCACGCCAACCCCGGCGTCGACGTTGTCCAGGGCTACAAAATCACGCGGCATGACCCGCTGCACCGCATCGTCATCGGCCGGGTTTACCACTGGCTCGTCAAGACCGCGTTCGGCCTGAAACTCCGCGATGTCGACTGCGACTTCCGGCTGATTCGCCGCCGCGTGTTCGACACCGTCGAACTCGTCAGCGACAGCGGCGTCATCTGCGCCGAAATGATGGTCAAAATCCAGCGCGCCGGGT
>CAYPNI010000192.1:0-5780 GCA_964411925.1 uncultured Nitrospirales bacterium | reverse complement strand
CGCACGCCCTCGGTGCACGTGGCGTCCGTCATGCACTGGGTGGCCGCCGCGACGCCGAAGCGCATGCCGTCGCGCAGGTCCCAGCCTTCGTGGACGCCGACGAGTACGCCCGCGCAGAACGCGTCGCCCGCGCCCGCGCCGCCCTTGATGAAGCCGTCGGGCAACAGGAGCGAAGGCTGGAAAACTTCCTGGCCCGCGCGCGTGAGCGCGTAGGCGCCGATGCTCATGTGAATCACGACGAGTTCGCTCGAGCCCATTTCGAGCAGGTGCCGCGCGCTATGGCGCAGCGCCGTCACATTCAATTTTTCGCCGGCGAGTATCGTGTGGCCGGTCGTCTGTCCCGCCTCGAATTCGTTGAGGATCACGTAGTCCGTGTACTTGAGCGCCGGCGGGATCAGTTTCCTGAAACGCTCTGAAGACTCCGAAACGGTATCGATCGATGTCTTGTAGCCCTCCTGCTGGAGCCGGTGCAGGCATTTCGCGGCGACCGTGCCGTACTCCGCGTCCGGCGCGTCGATGCCGTCCATGAGGAGCAGGTAGCCGAAATGGACGATGCGCGATTTCAACTGGCCAAAGGGGACGCTTTCATAGTTGACCAAGTTGTTCGCGCCGCGCGAGTGAAAAAACGTCCGGCGGCCGGTTGACTCGACCGTCATGACCTCGGTGTAACTCGTCGGCGCCTGGTCGGTGACGCTGAGGTGCGTCACATCCGCGCCGAGCTTCGCGCAGAGATCCAGAATGCGCCGGCCGTCGTCGTCGTCGCCGACGAACCCAACTGCCTCGAGCGGAATCCCGAGGTCGAAGGCCGCGACATCCACGATCAGATTGTGCGCAAGGCCGCCGCCCGAGAAGTATTCCTTGTGGACGTTCGCGAGGGTCTGTTCTTGCGGCCACACGTCGATCATGCGGACGTGGTCCATGATCCAGGTACCGATGCCCGCGAGACCGCGGCGCTCATTCGATTGCGCTGTCATTTCGCCCTCCGCCCAGAGCCGAGAGTCTATTCAAGGGCCAGATGCCAGTCCAGCCGCAATCGGAATCGTCCATCACCTTGTGGTTACCCCGCGCTCCGTCATCCTGAGCGAAGCCGAAGGATCTGCTCGATGCAGATGTCTGTCCGCGGGAAGATCCTTCGGCTTCGCTCAGGATGACGAGCTGAGAGACTCGGGTCCTCGATGCGCCACCCAACGGGTGCCACGCCTCAGCGGTGTGTGCTTAGGCGTGTTTTCGCTTACTACCAAGTCGCGGAGCGACGAGTGCAAACCGCCCGCATTCGCCTCGATCAAGATGTCAGATCTTGGTAAACTGCCCGCAATCAGAACGAGGCGGCTGATGAACTTTTTCTTTTCCAGATTCGTCCCATGCACCGTCTGGCTGGCGTGTGCGGTATCACCGCTCGCGGCCGGCGCTCAACCCACCGCCGCCGACATTGAATTTTTTGAAAAGTCGATCCGGCCGATTTTGGCGGCTCGTTGCTACGAGTGCCATGGTCCGGCCGAGCAGAAGTCGAAAATGCGGCTGGACCATATTTCGCTCGTGCTGAAGGGCGGCGAGCGCGGACCGGCGCTCGTGCCGGGAGACCCGAAAGCGAGCACGCTCGTGCGGGCGATCGAATATCTCGATCCGAAGTTGCAGATGCCGCCGAAGAAGATGCTCGAGGACGAAGAAATCGATCTGCTCATCGAATGGGTCGAGCGCGGCGCGCCGTGGCCCGACGAACCCGCACCGAGCGCGGCGGCAGCGCCGGCCGACGCGTTCGATCTCGCCAAGCGCCGCGCCGAGCACTGGGCGTGGCAGCCCGTGCGCGCGACTCAACCGCCGCCGGTGAAGCAGGCGGACTGGCCGCGGCAGGACGCGGATAAATTCCTGCTCGCGCGGCTGGAGAAAGAGGGCCTCGCGCCCGCGCCGGAGGCCGATCGCCGCACACTGATTCGCCGGTTGTCGTTCGACCTGGTTGGTTTGCCGCCGGACCCCGCGGCGATCGAGGCGTTTGTGAACGATACGCGCCCCGACGCCTACGAGCGGCTCGTGGACGAATTGCTCGCGTCACCGCACTTCGGCGAACGGTGGGGCCGGCACTGGCTCGACCTCGTGCGTTACGCGGAGAGCTACGGCCACGAAGGCGACTATCCGATCCGCGAGGCGTGGCGGTACCGCGACTACGTCATCCGTTCGCTGAATGCCGACGTGCCGTACGACCGGTTTGTGCGCGAACATATCGCGGGCGACCTGATGCCGGACCCGCGCGTCAACGCCGCGGACGGCACGAATGAGTCGCTGTTGGCGACGGGCTGGTGGTATATGCACCAGGCGACGCACGCGCCGGTCGACGTCGAAAAAGACTTTGCCGACCGCATCGACAACCAGATCGACGTGATTGGCAAGGCCGTCCTGGGGATGACGGTCGCCTGCGCGCGTTGTCACGACCACAAGTTCGACGCGATATCCGCGAACGATTACTACAGCCTGGGCGCGTTCATGCGGTCGTCGAGGCAGGTGTTCGCGTACCTCGACCCGCAGGGTGCGATTGGCGCGGCGACCGAATCGATCGAGTCCGTCCAACGCGCGGGAGCGGCGACGCTCTCGAAGTCGCTGCGACAATCGGCGAAGACGGTGTCGCGCGACGTTGAGAACTATCTCGGCGCGGCCCACGAAGTGCTGTTCGGTGCGTCGCAGGCCGATGACGTGAACTTCGTCCCGCGGGTCGACGTGTTCGCGGACTTCGAAGGCGCGGACTACGGCGCGTGGACCGTGCAAGGCGCGGCGTTCGGCACGGCGCCGTCTCGCGGCGCATTCGAGAACCAGCAGCCGGTCGAGGGATTTGAGGGCGCGGGCCTGCTCAACAGCTTCCTGGGCGGCGACGACGCGACGGGCACGATTCGCTCTCCCGAGTTCGTCATCGAGCGTCCGTTCATACACTTGCTCGTCGGCGGCGGAAGATTCAGCGACGGGACGTTCGTGGCGATGAACGTTGACGGCGAGACCGTGCGCAAGGCGACCGGCCGGAACCACGAGCGCCTCGAGTGGGCAACGTGGGATGTCTCGGAATTCCGCGGCAAGAAGGCGTATCTCATCGCGGTGGACTCGCGCAAGGGCGGCTGGGGCCACATTAACGCAGACCAGATCATTTTCTCGGACAGTCCCGTGCCGCAGGTCCTTGCGCGGCCCATCGCCGCGGTGGCCAAAGATCGCAAACTCGACGCTGCGAAACTCGGGCGCTGGATGCAGGCCATTCTTTCGCCGGACGCAGCGCAACCGGACCACCCGCTGTACCCGTGGAAGAAACTTGCCGGGCCCGGCGCGGAACCGCTTGCCGATCGCGCAACCGATGCCGTCGGGGACGGCGCGCTATTCGAGACTTTCGATGGCCCGGGGTTTGGCGGTTGGTTCCCGGACGGATTCGCGTTCGGCGACGGCGCAACGAAACCAGGAGCGTGGTCCCCCAACGGCACGCAGGATCCATTCGTGTCGACCGGCGTGGCGCATAGCGGATTGCTCGCGCCTGAACTCCAGGGCACGTTGCGGTCGCCGAGTTTTCCGCTCGACTACGACACCATCCAGATCCACGCGAAGGGCCGCGGCGGCCAGGTGCGATTGATCGTCGGCCATTACATGTTGCGCGAGCACAACCCGTTGCTGTTCGACAACACGTTTCTTGACGTGAACAGCGACGAGTATCAGTGGTACACGATGACGGGCGGGCTGGGAAAGTGGCCCGGGGTGGAGTCGTACATCGAACTCGTCGATGATGGAGACGGCTACCTCGCCGTCGATGAGATTCGTTTCGGCAAATCGAAGCCGGAAAAGGACGTGCCGGAAGAATTGCGCACGCGCCTCGGCGGCGTCGCCGGGGAGTCCGGTGAAAAGATCGCTGCGGCCTACGCGGCGTGGACGACCGCGTTGCTGGACGCGTCGGGCGAGGCGCTGTTGAGCCACCCGGCCGCGCGTTGGCTCGGCCTGCTGTCCGGGAAGGACCTCGTTGACTTCGGCCGCGTGAACAAGGAACGGGAGTCCCTCACGGGGCAGGTAGCGAAATTGACGAATGGCCTCGGCGCGCCCATCCGCGCGCTGGCGATTACCGACGGTACGACGGAACCCGCGCACATCTTCATCCGCGGCAACACGACGGACCCCGGCGAGGCTGTCGCGCGGCGGTTCCTCGAGGCCATCGACGGCGCGGGGCCGCTCGTTGAACGGCCCGCATACAGCGGGCGTCTGGAACTTGCGGAGCGGCTAACGTCAGACGAGAACCCGCTGTTCGCGCGGGTCGCAGTGAACCGCGTGTGGCACCACCTGTTCGGGCGCGGCCTGGTGGCGTCGTTGGACAATTTCGGCGTGCTCGGACAGGCGCCGTCGCACCCCGAACTGCTTGATCACCTCGCGGAGCGGTTCCGCGACGAGGGATACTCGGTGAAATCGCTGATTCGGATGCTGGCAACGTCGAGTGCATACCGGATGTCGAGCCAGACCACGGATCGCCTCGCCGAGCAACAGGACCCGACGAACATCTTGTTACACCGCGCGTCGGTGCGCCGGCTCGAGGCGGAGACCATTCGCGATTCGATCCTGACGGTCGCCAACACGCTGAACAGCGAAATGTACGGCGAGTCCGTGCTGGCGTATCTGTCGCCGTTCAACAACAACCACCGGCGCCCCTCGAAATCGGGCCCGATCGACGGCGACAGGCGTCGAACCATCTATCTGCAGGTGCAGCGGAATTTCCTGCCCGAGATGCAACTCGCGTTCGATTTCCCGATTCCCGACAGCACAGTCGGCGACCGGACCGAATCGAACGTGCCCGCGCAGTCCCTCGCGCTGATGAACGACGAGTTTGTGGCGGCGCAGGCGCGCGCGTGGGGCGCGGCGATGGCGGCGCGGACGGACGCGTTCGACTCGCGCGTGCGCGAGATGTGTGAGCGCGCCTGGGGCCGCGTGGCGACGGAGCACGAACTGGCGTCGCTGAAGGCGTTCGTGGAGCGCCAGCGCGGGGTGTATGGCATCGACGCGCAGACGGCGCTCGGTGATGCGCGCGTGTGGACGGATATCGGCCAGGTGCTGTTCATGGCCAAGGAGTTCATTTACATTGGGTAGGTTCGCGCGAAGTGAAACTTCGCGTGCAATCGGGTTCCCAAGCGGAGCTTGGGAACCAGGGATTGAGGGAACAGGCCTAAGCTGAAGCCCGATTAGGCCTGCCACCCAAAGAAGTTTTGGAGCGGAGCGATGAGCCACTGCAATTGTTTTCGCGATGTGCCGATGACGCGGCGGGAGATGTTGCAGACCGCGTCGGCGGGGTTTGGGGCGATGGCGCTGGCGGTGTTGATGGCTGACCCCGTCTACGGCGCGCCGATCACGGAGCGGAACGCGCTGCGGTCGCCCGGCACGCATTTCGCGCCGAAGGCCAGGCGCGTGATCTTCCTGTACATGGACGGCGGCGTGTCGCAGGTGGACTCGTTCGACCCGAAACCGCGGCTCATCCAGGACAACGGCAAGCCGTTCGCGATGAAGATGGAACCCACGCAGTTCGACAACAACGGCAACACGCTCGCGTCGTTGTGGGAGTTCAAGAACTACGGGCAGAGCGGGATCCCCGTGAGCGATCTGTTCCCGCACGTGGGCGGCTGCGTGGACGACCTGACCGTTGTCCGGTCGATGGTGTCGAATTTTTCCGAGCACAACGCCGCGAACTATTTCCTGCACTCCGGGCTGGGCCAGGTGGGCCGGCCGAGCATGGGCGCGTGGACGACGTACGGCCTCGGAACGGAGAGCGGCGACCTGCCGGG
>CAYPNI010000191.1:4106-5794 GCA_964411925.1 uncultured Nitrospirales bacterium | reverse complement strand
ACGCCCATCCCGAATCGCGCGCCGAACTTCGCCATCGAAGCGCGCCAGTCGCCGTTCTTGCAATTGCGCTGGAAAGCCACCGGCCTCGCCGGCAAACAGCCCTACGTCGAATGGATCACGGAGGAAGACCTCGCCGCCGGCCGCGATTTCTCCAGCGCGCAGCGCGTTTACTTCGAGACCGTCGAGTCTGACTTGCTCGCCTATACGATGATTCCCGTCTATCTGCACCCGGGCTGGCGGGGCCAAATCAAGCGCATCCGCATCTCGTTCCCGAATTCCGGCAGCGCGGACGTCACGATTCACTCGTTCTTCTCGCAATACGACACGCGTCACAACATCAACGCGCAGGCCTTCGTGCGCGGTTGCGCGAAGTACTTCTGGTGGACGGGCGACGTTGAATTCCTGAAGTCGCAAATCGATCGCATGCGCGCGGCCATACGTTTCGTGATGAACGAGCACGGCGCGCTCGCGAAAAACGTCGTCGATACCTCGTCCTGGTGGGGCCACGAGGGACGCAGCGGCATCGCGCGCGACGCCGCCGGCGCGAAAACGCTGCTCTACGGCGAGGGCATCGGCAATAACTACTGGGACCTGCTCCCCTTTGGCGGGCTCGATTGTTACGCGACCGTGCAGTACTACGACGCGCTGCGCACGATGGAAAAAATCGAGCGCGCAGTCCGCAGTCATCCGGACTGGGGAATCCCTGCGGGCGTGGACCTCTTCGAGCCGGATTTTCTCTCGACGCATGCCGCGCGCGTGAAGGAAACCGGCAACGAGGTCTTCTGGAACGCGGAGACGGGCCGGTTCAATGCCTGTATCGACGCGGACGGCGTCGGCCACGATTTCGGGTTCACGTTCCTGAACCTTGAAGCCGTCGCCTACGACTTCGCCACGCCCGAACACGCAACGGCCATCATGCACTGGATCAACGGCGACCGCATCGTCGCCGGCGACACGTCGCAAGGCGCGGACATCTATCACTGGCGGTTCGCGCCGCGCGCCACCACGCGCCGCAATGTCGAGTGGTACGGCTGGTTTTGGTCCAACCCGGAGAGCATCCCCTGGGGCGGCCAGGTGCAGGACGGCGGCGCTGTGCTCGGGTTTTCGTACCACGACATCCTCGCGCGGCTCAAGGTCCTCGGGCCGGACAATGCGTGGCAACGCTTGCGCGAGATCCTCGCGTGGTTCGCGGACGTGCAGGCCACGGGCGGTTACCGCACGTACTACGACGGCTCGCGCGATGGCACCTTGCAAGGCTGCGGCACGCCCGGCGGCCTCGGGCTCGACTGCGAGTTTTTCGAGAGCGTCATGGTGCCGCAGGCGATCCTGGACGGGTTTCTCGGACTCGATCCGTCGCGCGACGAACTCCGCCCCTCGCCGGACCTGCCGCGCGACTGGCCCAGCATCACCGTCAACCGCGTCAACTGGCACGGCACTATCATGGATTTCACCGCGACAAAGTCGGCTGCCCCAACCGTGGACGCAACCCCCATTCCCCCTCAAAAACTCAAAAGCGAATCAGACGAGCCGTAATCAACGTGTCGCAGGCTTAAGCGGGGTTCAGCTTAAGCCTGTTCTGTCGCAGCCAGAAACCTTTCTTCATTGCGAGGAGTCACGCCAAACGGCGTGACGACGAAGCAATCTCACTCGTCGAAATCGTCCCGATTGAGATCGTCCCCATTATCCGA
>CAYPNI010000191.1:0-4006 GCA_964411925.1 uncultured Nitrospirales bacterium | reverse complement strand
CCCATCGTCCGGGATCGTCCCGATTGTCCGAGATCCTCCCCTTTGTCATTCCCGCGGAGGCGGGAATCTCTTAGCGGGGGCGACGTCAGCATTCGGAAAAGATCCCCGCCTCCGCGGGGATGACAAGGCGATGCGTTTTGCGCTAGCGTCTTTCGATCTGACCGCGCAGGGAGGGAGTTGCAATGGTCATCAAACGCATTCTCATCGTTATCGCCGCTATTGCGTGCGGATCGTTCGCGCACGCGCAGGAAGTCGTCGAACTCTACTCCGGAAAAATCCCCGGCAGCGAGGACTGGACCCATCAAGAAAAGGAATACTTCTCGCCCATCTTCCGCACCGAAGTCGTGACGAACGTCGCGCGACCGACGCTGACCGTGATTCTGCCGGAGGCATCGAAGGCCACCGGCACTGCGGTCATCATCGCGCCCGGCGGCGGGTTCCACGCGCTCTCCATCAACAGCGAAGGGAACGACGTCGCGAAGTGGCTCGCGCAGCGCGGCGTGGCGGGTTTCGTCCTCAAATACCGCCTCGTCCCCACCGGAGAAGACGGCGTCAAGGAGATGATGGAAAAAAACCGCGAGGAAGGCCGCGTAATGAAAGACATGGCCAAGGTCGCCCCGCTCGCCGGCGCGGACGGTCTCGTCGCGATGCGCTACGTCCGCGAGCACGCCGCCCGCTACGGTGTCTCGCCCGACCGCATCGGCTTCATGGGCTTCTCGGCCGGCGGCGCGGTCACGGCCCACGTCGCGTTCAATTACGACGCGGCAAGCCGGCCGAACTTCGTCGCGCCCATTTATGCCGGCACCGCCATGATCAATGACGCCAATCCCCCGGCCGACGCGCCGCCCATGTTCATCGTCGCCGCCTCCGACGACCAGCTCGGCCTCGCGGCCGATTCCGTGCAGCTCTACAACAAATGGCTCGCCGCGAAGAAACCTGTTGAGCTGCACCTCTACTCAAAGGGCGGCCACGGCTTCGGCATGCGTAAGCAGGAACTACCGTCCGACACCTGGATCGACCGCTTCGGCGACTGGCTCGGCGTGCAGGGGTTGCTCGCGCCAGTGAAGTAACACCACCGCCCAGCGGTCTTGCGCGCGGATCCGCCCAACGAATCGCGCTCAGCGCCGTTTGATCCATTCGGGCGGCTGCCTCGATTCGGTCACACGTAGCCTCGACTTCGTTGCCTCGGTCTCCGCCAGACGAGTCAAGTCGGCCCCGGCCCGTTTGTCCCGTGGCCGCGCCACGTCGAAGCCGGCGGCCTGCCAGCGCGAGTCCTTTGGATCGAGACCGAGTGACTCGATGTACCTCGCCTCGCACACGAAAAATTTGCCATGGTGCGTCAGCAAATAGCCGCCATGCCGATCGAGACAATCCCGCGCGTCCTCATAGCGCGCGAACCACGCGTTGAGGTGCGCGCTGCCACGCGGATACCAGGCAAAGTCCGCCGCGTCTTTGAGCCGTTTCCAGTCCCGATGGCCCTGCTCCAGGGCCACCGCCCATTGAGCGTGTTTGAGCTGCACCGCATCACCATCGTGCAGGATGTCGTCCGCATTCGAGTCCGAGAACGGCGGTATACGGCGAATCCGTTCCGCCGCCTCGCGTGATCCAGCGCGCACTTCTGCGAGCAGGCGCTTCGCCTCGGACTTGCACGCGCGTAGATTGGGGATGGATCGAGTTCGGGTCATGGCACGTTTTCCTCTGCGTTTAAGGGAGCCATCCGCGGGCGTCCACAAAGGAACTCGGCCAAATCGTCTCGATTGCGGCTGGAAGTGACGGGGTCTTTCGCGGATTCAGGCGCCTTCCCGCGCCTGCGGGAAGTCTACCGCGCCGGATGCAGCCCCAGCAATCGTCAATTGCGATATGCCACGTGACACTTCTTGCAGGATTCAGCGAGCCCCGTGAACCGCGCCCCCGCCGTCTCGAAATCGCCCGCGCGCACCGCCGCCTCGAACTGCGTCGCGAGGGTCTTCGCCTCCGCAAACCACCCGGTCAATTGGGCCTCCGCTTCAGCCGGTGCGTTGCGCGCCGACTCGCGCACGCCTTCGAAGAGCAGTTTCGCCTCACGTTCGACGACGAGATCCGGGTGGTCCGCCGGCGTCTTCCACCCCGCGTCCCGGCAGAGCTTGAGGTTGTCGTTCGCGCGATCGAGCATCGCCATCGCCGCGGCGAACGAGCTCACCTCCGCGACCTCGACGAGCTCCGGCAATTCCGCGCCGGCCGCCGGTGGCGTAAACGTCTCCACGCTGCGCCAAAGTCCCGCGTAGTCCTTGCCCGTGCCCGCGCGCTCGAGAATCTGCAGCGCGTCCGCGCCGCGCGTCTCGCCCGCGGCGACACACGCGATCGCGGCGGCCGCGGGCCCGCGGTGCGTGCCATGGTGACAATGAAAAAACACCGGGCCCTCGACATCGCGCATCACCCGCGCGATCGCCCGTTCGGCCTCTTCCGGCACGCCGTCATACCCAATCGGGATGTGGATGTAGCGCAGGCCGTGCTTTTTCGCCGCCTCGACGTCCGGTTTCGCGCCGTCCACGCTCACCACCGTCCTGATGCCCTGCCCCGCGAGAAACTCAAACGCGGATTCGGAGTGCGGCTCCCCGCCCGAGTAGATCCGTGCGCCCACCTTCATGAAATTTTCCGGCGCCTTCGCTTCCGGGTCCCCCGCGCGTGCGCGCACGCAAATCACGGCGCACAGCAGGATCGCCACGCCCATTGCCGGACCACGAAATCTCACGCCGAAAACCCGCCTTGGCAGCCGATGGCGTCCACCTCGTCCATGATGTCCACACGGTTCACCTTCGGCCTCCTCAGATCGCGCGAAACAGAAAATACGAATTCTCGCATTCCTTCTCCAAGAATTCCGACTCGTCACGCTGGCGCTGCACGTACGCGCCAAAAACGTCAGCGAGCCCGGGATGTTTCGCTTTAAGTTCGTCCGCGCGGCGAGCAATCGCGATGGTGTTGGATGTGTTCTCCAACTCCAACTCTTCGGGAGACACCGTGACCCGGGCGACCTCGTCGAACCGGCACTCGGCGACCAGTCGCGCGATCTCAGACAGTAGCGGGAGCTCCATGGCCTCCTCGTCAACGGTGCCCTGCTTGCGGCAGGTGGCATCCAGGATCAGTTTGCCGCCCGGGTTCAACGCGCCTCGCAACGATTGAAGCGTCTCGCGAAGATTACCGAAGATCGGCGCGTCGTGCCCGTAAACGATCCACGCGTGCGCCGGATGCTCGTGAATAACGGCCCGCATGTCCGCGACGGCGAACTCGACGCGATCCGATACGCCGTTTTTCCGTGCGAGGTCTCTCGCCTCGCCGATGAACTCCGGTACCAGGTCCGCGCCATGGCCCCGGCAGCCGAACCGTTTCGACAACGCAATCAGCATCGCCCCCTTCCCGCATCCGAGATCGGTTACGAGTTCATCCGTTCCCGGCACCGTGCCCGCGCGTTCCATCAGCGAGATAGCCGTTTCAGGGCAACAGCCCAGCGCGGTCAGGTCCTGCAGCAGATAGGGCAGGTACGGCTCGATCGCGTCGAGTCCATCCGCGCTCAGCGACTCGTGAAACGAATCAGGCACCCCAACACCCCCGAAGAGCTTTTGTTTTGAACCCGATGATCCTACACATCGAAACCCGACCCCGCTATGTCAAATAAAGTAGATTTCGTTATATCTGACGGGTAATTACTCTTCCGTCATATAGCGGAGAGATTTCGGACGTTCCGCAATCCCCGCAAAGGACACCTGTTTCAATGCGTTTGACTGGCAAGCCGGTGCTGACGAACCCGAAGCGCAGCCCGACGGGTTACACCTGCTAGAATTACGCACTATTAGCGGGCAGGGCGCGCCCGAACGAGGAGCAAAACTGTGCGGCGGCGTGGATTCACTCTCATTGAACTGCTCGTTGTCATTGCGATCATCGGCATCCTCGCTGCGATCCTGCTTCCCGCACTCGCCCGAGCGCGCGAGGCAGCCCGGCGCGCGAGTTGCCAGAACAACCTCAAGCAAAT
>CAYPNI010000190.1:2970-5883 GCA_964411925.1 uncultured Nitrospirales bacterium | reverse complement strand
CATGTGCGCCTCGCGGCCGACGAGCGTGACGGTGTGGCCGGCCTTCGCCATCAGGCCGCCGACTACGCTACCGACCGAGCCGGCGCCCATGATGAGGACGTTCATACCGTGCCGGCGACCTTCATCCCGCGGCCGTGTTCGCGCAGGTAGGCCGCGAGCCGGGCGACGTCGGCGCCGCGGAAGTCGATGGCGAGCAGGGATTCGTCCTCAGCGAGGCCGTTGATGGTCATCTGCTGGTCGCCCTCGCTGACCTCGACGCCGCGGATGAGGTAGAGCGGGATCCGGCGGCGCTGCGAACTGACGCTGACGACGAGGAAGTTGTCGTAGACCGAGACGCGGCAGCCTTTCGCGTTGCTCCATTGGCGGCGGTTGATGCGTCCCGCGCCGAACACCTCGAGATTGGGATGGAGTCCGGCCTCTTCGTCGAGGCGCGTGTCGCGCTCCTGGTTGCGCATCCAGCGGTAGCCGTAGATCAACGCGACGGCGAGGCCGACCCAGAACAGCAGGAAGATGATCGCGAAGACGGCGTCGGTGTCCATGGCCCGTTTGCCCCGTTACCTCTTGACCGGGCGCAGAACCATGTTGCGGTATTCGATGGCGCCGTGGTCGCCTTGCAGGTAGATCGGGCCGGGTTTGAACTCGTCCGACCAGAGCGCGCCGCCGGTGCATCCGAGCAGCGGCTGGTTATCGATGATGTTTGTTCCGTTGAGTACGACGGTGACGTGGCGGTCGACGAGCGTGATGTCCATCGTCTGCCACTCGCCGGCGGGTTTTTCCACGGTGGCGCTGGGCGTGATGCGGCTGTAGACCGCGCCCATGTGGTGGGAATCGGCGGGTTTGCCGTGGCTGTCCTCGACCTGCACTTCGTAGATGCCGCGGAGGTAGACGCCGCTGTTGCCGCCCGCGGGCACGCGGACCTCGAGCGTGAGATTGAAGTCCTCGAATTCCTGCGCCGTGCGCAGGTTGGCGAAGTTCGCGCCGCTTCGCGGGGCATCGTTTGTGAGGATGCCGTCCTTCACGGTCCAGCCGTTCTTGGCGCTGGGGTTGGTTGGCTGCCAGCCGGTCAGGTCTTTGCCGTTGAAGAGCGGGATCGCGTCGCTGAACTTGACGCGCTTGAGGTTCGGGGCCTCGGGCAGATCGGGGATGCGCTGGCCGGTGAACTCGCGGGTGATGAGTCCGTATCCGTCCGTTTCGGGTTTGGTCTGGACTAAATTGAGTGCATTCGGGCCGTTGAGTTTCGCGATGATGGTCTCGGTGAACCGTTGTTTCGCGACGACCTTGCCGTCTTTATCCTTGCGCTCGACTTCGTTGATGCGCGTGACGTAGAGCGTGTCGCCGTCCACATTGACGCTCTCGAGCGGGACGACGCTGCCGCCGCCCCAGAGGATGCTGCCGTCGAGCCAGTCGCCGTGGTTCTCGATGCCGAGCCAGCCGGCGCCGCCGCCGGGGATGGTGAGCGCCCATCGGCCGAGGAAGGGATTCATCTGGTCCTCGGCGAGCGCGGCGGACGACGAAAGTAGTGCGAGGCCCAGGGCGAACTGGCGAAGGCGGTTCATCGGGAAACTCCTGTGTGAGCGGTCCAAGAGGGATTCGGATAGTTTCCCGCACGGGCGCGGGTGAACGCAAGCGCGGTGGACGGTATGGACATTGTGGACGAAATGGACGGGCGGCTGCCGTGAGGCACGCCCGGGATTGGCGGCGCGGAGTCGCGCGTTGTTCCTACTTCGCGACGGCTTTGCGCGGCAGGTACGACGCTTTGGCCGCGGCGGCGGCAGCTCCGGGTTCGACGGGACGGCCGAGTTTCGCGAGGACGGATTCCATCGCGGAGACGCACTTGAGGACGTTTTCCTCGCGGGCGGTGTAACCCATGAGGCCGATGCGCCAGATCTTGCCGGCCATCGAGCCGAGGCCTGCGCCGATTTCGAGGCTGTATTCGTTGAGCAGCATCGTGCGAACCTGCGCCTCGTCGATCCCGGCGGGGACGGACACGGCGTTGAGCTGCGGCAGGCGGTAGGCTTCGTCAACGACGAATTCGAGGCCGAGGGTTTCGAGGCCGGCCTTGAGTGCTTCGTGGTGGCGGCGGTGACGGGCCCAGGACTTTTCGATGCCTTCTTCTTTCAAGATCGTGAGCGATTCGTGCAGCGCGTAGATGGCATTGATCGGCGCGGTGTGGTGATACGCGCGGCGGTTCTGGCCGGACCAGTAGCCCGTGAGCAGCGACACGTCGAGGAACCAGCTCACCGGCGGCGATTTGCGCGCTTTGATCTTCGCGAGCGCGGCTTCGCTGAACGTGACGGGGGAGAGGCCGGGGACGCACGAGAGGCATTTTTGTGTGCCGGAGTAGACGGCGTCGAGGCCCCACTCGTCCACGTGCAGGGGAGTGCCGCCGAGCGCGGTGACCGTATCGCAAATGACGAGACAGCCGTGATCGCGCGCGAGCCTGGCGATGGTCACACTGTCCGACTCGGCACCCGTGGAGGTTTCCGCCTGGACGAAGGCGACGATTTTCACTCCCGGATTCGACTTGAGCGCGTCGGCGATCTTGTTTGGATTGACCGGCGTGCCCCACGTGTCCTCGACGGGAATGGCCGTGCCGCCGCAACGTCCGACGATGTCCTTCATGCGGCCGCCGAAGACGCCGTTGATCGCGACGATGACCTTGTCGCCCGGCTCGATGAGGTTCACGAGGGCGCATTCCATGCCCGCACTGCCCGGCGCGGAGACGGGGATGGTCATCGCGTTCTTCGTCTTGAACGCGTACTGCAGGAGGACCTTGACCTCGTCCATCAGGCGTATGAACTCGGGGTCGAGGTGGCCGATGGTGGGTTGCGAGAGCGCCTGAAGCACGCGGGGATGAACGTCGGACGGGCCGGGGCCCATGAGCGTGCGGAGCGGCGCGGTAAATGCGGGCAT
>CAYPNI010000190.1:0-2870 GCA_964411925.1 uncultured Nitrospirales bacterium | reverse complement strand
ATGCTGGCGATTGTCACCGCGGCGCTCTGGATCAGCTTCGCCCAGACGCCTGAATCGCTGATCGTGAATGGCGACTTTGAAGAGGGACCTCCGGTCGGCGGGTTCCTGAACGTCGCGGGCGGGGTGGACACGATTAGCGGTTGGATCGTGACCGGTGAAGGGATTGACTACGTTGGCGGATATTTTAAGGCGTCGAAGGGGAGCCGCTCACTGGATCTCGATGGAAGCGCGCGCAGCCGGACGACGCCTCCGTATGTGAAGGGCGGCATCGCGCAGACCTTCGCGACGACGCCGGGGCAGCGATACCTGGTGACTTTCGACTTTGCGGGGAATCCCGCCAGGCCGCCCGCGCAAAAGCCGATGCGCGTATCCGCGGCCGACGAGTCTGTGGATTTCGTGTTCGACATTACGGGGAAGACCGCCGTCAACGTCGGGTGGCTACCCAAGACGTTTACATTTACGGCGAAAGTGGCGTCGACGACACTTGAATTCCGAAGCCTCATGGAGTCAGGGCTAACCGGATACGGACCCGCCATCGACAACGTCGTGGTGACCACTGCGCCGGCGGACAGCGCGGTCGAAGTGCGCGAAACGGAGGAGGAGATCCAGGTCCTGCTCGGCGCGGAAATCCTGTTCGATAGCGGCAAGTTTGACCTGAAGCCCGCAGCGACGGGCGCGTTGCAGCAGGTGGCGGAACTGTTGAAGGGTTATCCGGACCTTCCGATCGTCATCGAAGGGCACACCGACAGCGTGGGGCGGGCACAGGCGAACCAGACGCTGTCCGAGAACCGGGCCGGTTCCGTGAAAACCTGGCTGGTGGAGAACGCGGCGATCCCGGCGGAGCGGATCGCGACGAAGGGGTACGGCCATACCGCGCCGGTGGCGACGAACGACACGCCCGAGGGGCGGCAGAAAAACCGGCGCGTCGAGATTAAGATTCAGAAGAAGTAGGTCTGGAAGGGTTCGCGAAGCCAGCGCAACTGGGAATGTTGCGGACGTAATCCCGAGGCAATCCGTGGGTTTCGGTTGAAGAGATTGCTTCGTCGTCCCGCCGACGGCGGGACTCCTCGCAATGACAGGTTTGGATCGCTTCGATCTGAAATGCGTTCGCTACCGTTTCGGCTCGTACTGCATTGCCACGGCTCCGGAGCGGAATTCGACGCGGTTGACGAGCTTCAACTCGATCGGTTTCGTTAGTCCCGCGAACAACGCGGGTCCGTGGCCCACGAGCCGCGGGTGCACGATAAACTCGTACTCGTCGATCAGTCCCAACTCCGCCAGGGCTTGCGGGAGCATGACGCCTCCCGTGAACAGTCCCTTTCCGGGCTCCTGCTTGAGGCGCTGAACGGCCTTCGCCAAGTCCCCGCGCAGGAGTTCCGCATTCCAATCCACGCGGTCCAGCGTGCCCGACACGACGTACTTCTTCGCGGCGTCGATCGTCCGGCGGAACGGTTCCATCCAGGCCGGCAGTTCTCCCGTCCACGCAGGCCGAAATGCCGTCTCCATCATTTCGTACGTCACGCGGCCGAACAGGAGGGCATCGGCCCGGGCGAGATTCGCCACCGCGTGACGATGCAACTCCTCGTCCGGGGGTATTCCGGCGCGATGGTCGCAACACCCGTCCAACGTGAGGTTGATGGAATAGCGCAGGGGGCGCATGAACCTGATCCTTGATTGGAGTTGGTGTGCGTGTTCGGACCCGATTCGAGTTCGACAAGTTAGCGATGTTCACGATACACCGGGCGGTTCCGATTCGTGCAATCGGCCCGTTCGTTACTGAGATTCACGCTCGGGATCGTTCCGGTTGGGTATGGACGGCGCTGGTTAGCCGCCGGGTCGGCGGCGCGACGATAGCGGCGATAGCGAAACCTTGAGAGGCGAGACAAATCAATCGTGGCTCAGGGCCCCGGGGCTGAGATCGCAGCCGGGTGGCCGACAAAAAAGAAGTTCCCGGCGCCGGGTGGCGCCGGGAACTGAAACTGCCGACGAGCGAGCGACGGTAGTTTAGTTGAACTGTGCCTCTTCGGTCGAGCCCTTCATGGCGGCGAGGTCGCTGCCGCCGATGGTGACGGCGTTGATGACGCGGTCGAAGTAGCCGGCGCCGACGAAGCTCTGGTGGCTGGTGGCCATGTAGCCCTCGGACTTCTCGTACTTGAACTCCTCTTCCTGGAACTCCGAGTACGCCGCCATGCCGCGATCGCGGTACTGGCGCGCGAGGTTGAACATGCCGAGGTTGAGTGCGTGGAAGCCGGCGAGCGTGACGAACTGGAACTTGTAGCCCATGGCGGCGAGTTCGCGCTGGAACTTCTTGATGACGTCCTCGCTGAGGTGGCGCTTCCAGTTGAACGACGGCGAGCAGTTATAGCTGAGCATCTTGCCCGGGAAGTCTTCGTGGACGGCCTCGGCGAACTTCTTGGCCTCTTCGAGATCGGGCACGGAGGTCTCGCACCAGACCATGTCCGCGTAGGGCGCGTAGGCCTTGGCGCGGGCGATGGCGCAGTCGATGCCGGCGCGGATCGGGTAGAAGCCTTCGTTCGTGCGCTGGCTGCGATCGAGGATGAACTCGTGGTCGCGTTCGTCCGCGTCGGTGGTGATGAACTTCGAGGCTTCCGCGTCGGTCCGCGCGATGAGGACCGTGGGCACGCCCTCGACATCGGCCGCAAAACGCGCCGCGGCGAGCTTGGTGATGAATTCGGAGGTGGGCACGAGCACCTTGCCGCCCATGTGGCCGCACTTCTTGGCGGACGAGAGCTGGTCCTCGAAGTGAACGCCCGCGGCGCCTGCCTCGATCATCTGCTTCATCAGTTCGAAGGCGTTGAGCGCGCCGCCGAAGCCGGCTTCCGCGTCCGCGATGATCGGCGCGAACCAGT